>NZ_DATIMC010000050.1:0-3542 GCF_035475775.1 Phenylobacterium sp.
GGGCGCGCCCGAGGAGCCCTCCGAAGCCGGCCAGGCGATCGCCGCCATGGGCCTGTCGCGGATGAGCCTGCAGGAGCTGAAGGACAAGTCGCCGGCCGACCTTCTCGCCTTCGCCGAACAGCTCGACATCGAGAACGCCAACTCCATGCGCAAGCAGGACATGATGTTCGCGATCCTGAAGACCCTCGCCGAGGAAGGCGTGGAGATCTTCGGCTCCGGCACCCTGGAGGTCGTGCAGGACGGCTTCGGTTTCCTGCGCAGCCCCGAGGCCAACTACCTGCCCGGCCCCGACGACATCTACGTCTCCCCCTCGCAGATCCGGAAGTTCGGCCTGCGGACCGGGGACACGGTCGAGGGCGGCATCCGCGCGCCACGCGAGGGCGAGCGCTACTTCGCCCTGGTCAACGTCAGCCAGATCAACTTCGAGAACCCGGAGAACGTCCGCCACAAGGTCCTGTTCGACAACCTGACGCCGCTCTATCCGGACGAGCGGCTGAAGATGGAGATCGACGATCCGACCCTGAAGGACCGCTCCGGCCGGGTGATCGACATCGTCGCCCCGCTCGGCAAGGGCCAGCGCTGCCTGATCGTCGCCCCCCCGCGGGTCGGCAAGACGATCATGATGCAGAACATCGCCAAGGCGATCGCGGCCAACCATCCCGAATGCTACCTGATCGTGCTCCTGGTGGACGAGCGCCCCGAGGAAGTCACCGACATGCAGCGCACGGTGAAGGGCGAGGTGATCTCCTCGACCTTCGACGAGCCGGCTGCGCGCCACGTGCAAGTCGCTGAAATGGTTATCGAAAAAGCCAAGCGGCTGGTCGAGCACAAGCGCGACGTGGTGATCCTGCTGGACAACATCACCCGCCTCGGGCGGGCCTACAACACCGTCGTGCCGTCCTCCGGCAAGGTGCTCACCGGCGGCGTCGACGCCAACGCCCTGCAGCGGCCGAAGCGGTTCTTCGGCGCCGCGCGGAACATCGAGGAAGGCGGCTCGCTGACCATCATCTCCACCTCGCTGATCGACACCGGCAGCCGGATGGACGAGGTGATCTTCGAAGAGTTCAAGGGCACCGGGAACTCGGAAATCGTGCTCGACCGGAAGGTGGCCGACAAGCGGATCTACCCGGCCATCGACATCCTGAAGTCCGGCACCCGCAAGGAGGAGCTGATCACGCCGAAGGACCAGCTCTCCAAGACCCACGTGCTGCGCCGGATCCTCGCGCCCATGGGCGCCCAGGACGCCATCGAGTTCCTGCTCGACAAGCTCCGGCAGTCGAAGAACAACGACGAGTTCTACCAGTCGATGAACACCTGACGGCGGCGCCCTGTTTCACGTGAAACACGGCCTCAAGGCCCTACCCGGACGGCGGGCAGGTTGCGGCCGGACTGGTGCAGGACCAGGCCTGTGACGCGCCCGTCGGCTCCGCGCTCGAAAGTCAGCTGGGCGTCCACGACCTTGTAGAAGAACGCGTTGGCTCCCTCCGGGAAGATGGGGGCCTTGCCCTGCCCGGTGAGCTGCGCGAACAGCTGGGCGCCGTCGCGGGTGATGAACACCGAGGCCGCGGGGGCGAAGTCGTACTGCCCCACGAACGCCTGCAGCGCCTCGGGCGGAAGCGTGATCTGGTGGTGCGCGCTCCGCGGCGGCGGGGCCGGCAGGAGCGGATAGCCCGACAGCAGGTGGAGACCGATGTCGTCGCCGCCGCGGCTGGTGGCGGCGTTGGTCATCACCACGACGCCGACCCTGGCCTGCGGGTCGAAGCCCATGAAGGTGCGGAAGCCGCCCGTGCCGCCGTTGTGCCAGACGATCTGCCGACCGTTCACCGACGAGATCAGCCAGGCGAGCGCGGTCTGCATGTTCGGCGCGGGGCCGGGGCGGCGCGGCGCGAGCTGGGCGGCCATGGCGGCCTTCAACGGCGTCGGCTCGAAGCCGAGCTCCGCCGCCAGGAAGGTCGCGATATCGGCCGCGCTGGACCGGAGCGCGCCGGCGCCGGCGAGCGTCGGGAGGTCCCAGTTGGGCGTGGGCTCGAGCGCGGCCGTGTAGCCCTGCGCCATCCGCGCCTTCAAGGCGGGGGTCAAGGTGATCGCCGTGCTGGTCATGCCGAGCGGGCCGGCGATCCGCGTCCGCACCAGGGTCTCGTAGTCGCCGCCGGCCCGACGGGCGAGCAGGTGGCCAAGCAGGCCGCCGCCGAGGTTGGAGTACTCGTACTTCGCGCCGGGCTCGCGACCGAGTTGGTAGCTGGTCAGGAAGGCGTAGAGGTCCTCGACGGTATAATCGGCATAGGGATTGAGCGGGTCCTTCGGCTTGAAGTTGGTCGGCAGGCGGGGCAGGCCCGACGTGTGAGTCGCCAGGTCGATGAGCGTGATCTGGCGGCCGTTCCGTTCCGGCGCATGCACGGAGGGCGGCAGCAGCTTCTGGATCGGCTCGTCCAGGCTCACCTCGCCCTTCTGCACGGCGATCGCCAGCAGCAGGCTGGTGAACACCTTGGTCATCGAGCCGATCTCGAAGATGGTGTCGGGGCCCACCTGGCCCGGAACGCCCTTCATGCGCGGGCCGTAGCTCACGAAGCGCCGCCCTTTGGCCTCGACGACGCCGACGACGGCCGCGACCCCGTCCTTCTGGATGTCGATCCGCTCGACCAGGATCCGGCGGATAGCCTCGCTGTCGGGCGTGACCCAGGCCGCGGACGTCTGCGCCCGGGCCTTCATCGCCGCCGCGCCCGCCGCCGCGCCGAGCGTGACCTCCCGCCGCGTGATGGCCATGTGCGCCTCCCTGCCGAGGCGGGCATACTCCCTCGCCGCAGGAGGCGATGGCAAGGCGGACCGTTTCACGTGAAACAAGCGCGAGGTCGCCCGGCCAGCTCTCCCCCGCGCTCGCGGGGAGGCGCTGGCGTTCACGGAATCAGCAGGCTCGCCCCGATGGTCGCGCGGCTCTCCAGCGCCTCGTGCGCCCGGCGCGCCTCGGCCAGTGGGTAGGTCTGGCCGATCTCGATCCTGATCTTGCCCGACCGGATCATCTCGAACACCGCCGCCGCGCTGGCGTCGAGCTCTTCGGTGGTGGTGATGTAGTCGAACAGCGTCGGGCGGGTGAGGTAGAGCGAGCCCGCCTGGGCCAGCCGGCCGGGTGGCACGGGATCGGGCGCGCCGGAGGCGTTGCCGAACGAGACGAACAGACCGCGCCGCGCCAGGCTCTTCAGCGTGCCCTCGAAGGTATCCTTGCCCACGGAGTCATACGCCACCGGCACGCCGCGCCCGCCGGTGACGCGGCGGACCTCCTCGGCCACGTCCTGCTCGCGGTAGAGAATGACGTGGTCGGCGCCGAGCTCGCGCGCGCGCGCCGCCTTGGCGTCGGAACCCACCGTCGCGATCGCCGTCGCGCCGAGCGCCTTGGCCCACTGGGTCATGATCTGGCCGACGCCGCCCGCCGCCGCATGCACCAGGATGGTCTCCCCGCCGCTCACCCGATAGGTGCGGTTGAGCAGGGCCTCGACGGTCATGCCCTTCAGCAGGGCGGCCGCCGCGGTGCGGGAATCGACGCCGTC
>NZ_DATIMC010000051.1:0-42219 GCF_035475775.1 Phenylobacterium sp.
CTGAGAACTCGACGTTGGCGGCGCCGCGGCTGTCGGCCAGGTGCAGGCGCTGGCGTTTCACGCCGGCGTCGTCGGCCTTCACCAGGTAGAGGCCGATCCCGTTCGGGCCCTTGGCCGAGACGATCAGGATGTTGGCGGCCATGCCCTCCAGCACGAAGGTCTTCTTGCCGGTGATCTTGCCGTCCTTGAAGGCCGTCTCGACCTTCTCCGGATTGTGGTGCGGGCCCTCGTCGACGGCGAGCGTGGCGACCACCGAGCCTTCGGCGATCTTCGGCAGCCATTCGGACTTCTGCGCATCCGTGCCGCCGAGGATCAGCGCCGAGGCGCCGGCCAGGCCCGAGGCCAAGAGCGGTGAGGCGGTGAGCGTGCGGCCCAGCTCCTCCAGGATCAGGCCGAGGCTCAGGTAGCCGAAGTTCGATCCGCCGTATTCCTCGGGGATGATGACGCCGGCCCAGCCCATCTCGGCCATCTCGTTCCAGGCGCCCGCGTCATAGCCCAGCTCGACGCCTGAATCGCGCATCTTTCGGAAGGCGGAGACCGGGCTCTTCTCCTGGACCCAGCTCTTCGCCGCGTCCTTCAGCATGCTCTGTTCTTCGGTCAGAACGGCCATTTCAATGTCCTCGTCAAAATCGTTTCGGTTTCAATTCCAGCCCCGCCGGGCGGCGGGATTCAAGTCGTTTTTGGGAACCGCGGACTACGCGGAAGACGCAGAAGGAAGAAGGCCACGGATTTCACGGATCCATACGGATGACGCGGCAGTCTGGGCGGGGTTGTCACCGCGCGCCTCTGGCGCGCAATGATCCGAGAACAAGGTGTTCCGAACCTCATCCGTGCAATCCGTGAAATCCGTGGTTCTCCTTCCGCGTCTTTCTGCGTTTTCCGCGGTTCAATTCCTCACTTCGACGACTGCGTCAGGTCGGGCAGGCCCAGGATGCGCTTGGAGATGATGTTGCTCTGGATCTCCTGCGATCCGCCGTAGATCGTGGTGGCCTTGCCGCCCAGCCAGCCGCGCACCGCCGCGAGCTCGTCCCTGGAGAAGCCGTCGCCCTCCCAGCCGAGGCCCTGGTGGCCCATGATCTCGAGGGTCAGCTCGGCGCGGTCCTGCAGGGTGCGGGTGGCCGCGTTCTTCATGATCGAGGTCGCCGCCGTCGGGCCCTGGTTGCCCTTCGCCTCCGACATCGCGCGCATCGCGGTGAGCTGGAAGGCGCGCAGGTCGATGGCGTTCTGCACCACCCGGGTGCGCAGGTCGTGGTCGGCGATCCGGCCTTCCTCGTCGACGCCGACGTAGGTCTTGGCGAGCTCCTCCGGCGCCGCGCTGCCGCCGAAGCCGCCGCCACCCCCGCCCGAGAGCCCCGAGCGCTCGTGCTGCAGCAGGCGCTTGCCGATGGTCCAGCCGCCGTTCAGCGGCCCGACGAGGTTCTTCTTCAGCGCCACGGCATTGGTGAAAAAGGTCTCGCAGAACGGCGAGCTTCCGGCGATCAGCTTGATCGGCCGGACTTCCACGCCCGGCTGATGCATGTCGATCAGCACGAACGAGATGCCTTCATGCTTCTTCGAAGTATCCGTTCGGACAAGACAGAAGCACCAGTCCGCGAATTGTGCGCCACTTGTCCAGATTTTCTGGCCATTGATCAGGAAGTGGTCGCCCTTGTCTTCGGCGCGCGTCTGAAGACTTGCCAGGTCGGAGCCGGCGCCCGGCTCGGAGTAGCCCTGGCACCACTGCAGGTCGCCGCGCACGATCGGCGGGATGTGCTCCTGCTTCTGCGCCTCGGCGCCGTACTCCAGCAGCGTCGGGCCGAACATCATCACGCCCATGCCGCCGATCGGATTGTAGGCCCCGGCGCGCGCCAGCTCCTGCTGCACGATCCGGCCCTGCGCGGGGCTCAGCCCGCCGCCGCCGTACTCCTTCGGCCAGGTGGGTGTGCCCCAGCCCTTTTCGCCCATCGCCTTGCGCCAGGCTTCCTGATCGGCCGTGGGCTTGGTCCGCTCCTCCCGCATCATCGGGTTGGGCCTGCCCTTCAGCGAGGCCGGGAAGTTCGCCTCGATCCATGTCCGCACATCCGCGCGGAAGGTCTCGAGTTCGCTCCCTCCAAAATCCGCCATTCGAAATCCGCTCCTTGAATATCCGTCAGACGGCCTGAAATGACGCCGCCGTCACGATCTCTGTAGCAAGACCACGGAAGACACGGAACACACGGAATAGGGCGCCATCGAACGAACCACGGATTTCACGGATTACACTGATGCCGGGAAAGCTCTGGACTGGCAGCGCACGCGCGCCTTCGGCGCGCCTTCCTGCTAGCCCGCTGCGCCTCCGTTGCGGTCGCCGATCCGTGAAATCCGTGGTTCCCTCTTCCGTGTCTTCCGTGTTTTCCGTGGTTCTTCTCACCCCTTCTGCGTGGTCTCGGGCAGGCCGAGGATGCGCTTGGAGATGATGTTGTTCTGGATCTCGTAGCTGCCGCCGGCGATCGTGCCGGCCTTGCCGCGCAGCATCACCTTGATGATCGCGAGCTCGTCGGGCGTGAACCCGGCCCCGGACCAGCCCAGGCCCTGCTGGCCCAGCACCTCGAGCCTGAGCTCCGCCCCGTCCTGGCGCAGCTTCGAACCCACGTTCTTCAGGACGGAGGAGGCGGCGCTCGGGCCCTGGTTCGACTTGGTCTCCTCCAGCGCCCGCCGGCCGGTGAGCGCAAACGCCTGGGCCTCCATCAGGTGGTCGGTGATCCGCCGGCGCAGGTCGCCGTCGCGCAGGCGACCCGTCTCGTCCAGGCCCACGTAGTCGCGCGCCAGATCGGTGAGCTGCGGCCCGGGCATGTAGTAGGGATTGCCGCTCGAGGTGCCGCCGGCGCCCGAGATCCCCTGCCGCTCGTGCTGCAAGAGCCGCTTGGCGATCGTCCAGCCGCCGTTCAGCGGCCCGACCAGGTTCTCCTTCGGCACCTTCACGTCGGTGAAGAAGGTCTCGCAGAAAGGCGTCGTATCGTTGATCAGCCGGATCGGCTTGGGCTCGACGCCAGGGGCCTTCATGTCGATCAGAAGAAACGAAATCCCTTCGTGCTTCTTGCTCGGATCTGTCCTCGTGAGGCAGAAGCACCAGTCGGCCAGGTGCGCGCCGCTTGTCCAGATTTTTTGGCCATTGACCAGGAAATACTCGCCCTTGTCTTCAGCCTTGGTCTGCAGGCCCGCCAGGTCGGAGCCGGCGCCCGGCTCGGAGAATCCCTGGCACCAGCGCAGCTCGCCCTTCACGATCGGCGGGATGTGCCGCCGCTTCTGGTCCTCGGTGCCGTACTCCAGGAGCGTCGGGCCGAACATCACCACGCCCATGCCGCCGATCGGGTTGTAGGCGCCGATCCGGCGCATCTCCTCGGCCAGCACCTTGGCCTGTTCGCGCGAGAGCCCGCCGCCGCCGTAGGCCTTGGGCCAGGCGGGGGTGCCCCAGCCCTTCTCGCCCATGGCGCTTTTCCAGGCTTCGCGGTCGGCGCTCTTCTCGTCGGGGCCTTCCGGCTCCTCCTGCTGGCCGCGCAGGCTCATCGGGAAATTCGCCTCCAGCCACTCGCGCGCCTCGGCCCGGAAGGTCTCCAGCTCGGTCCCGCCGAAATCCGCCATCGTCGTTCCTCCACCTTGACCGTTCTCTTGGCCGTCATCCCGGCCGAAGCGAAGCGGAGAGCCGGGACCCAGCGGGTTCTGCAAGGCGGCGAACCCTGGGTCCCGGATCGGCCTCACGGCCGCCGGGATGACGGCATTGTGCTCAGGTCGACTGCGTCGTGTCCGGCAGCCCCAGGATGCGCTTGGAGACGATGTTCGACTGCACCTCCTGCGAGCCGCCGAAGATCGTCGTCGCCTTGCCCGACAGCCAGCTCCTCACCGCATCGCGCTCGAGCTTCGAGAAGCCCTCGCCGTCCCAGCCCAGGCCCTGGTGGCCCATGATCTCGAGGGTCAGCTCGGCCTTCTCCTGGCCGATCCAGGTGCCGGAGTTCTTCATCACCGACGTCGTGGCCGAGGGGTTGAGGTTGCCCTTCGCCTCGTCGGCCGCCCGCTTCAGCGTCAGCGCGTGCGCCTTGGCGTCGATCTGGTGCTTGGCGATCCGCGAGCGCAGGTCGGAATCGGCGATCCGGCCCTTGGCGTCCACGCCGACGTAGGTCTTGGCGAGGTCGACGACGCTCGGCCCCGACATCATCCGGTTGCCGCCCTGGCCCGAGCGCTCGTGCTGCAGCAGCCGCTTGCCCACGGTCCAGCCGCCGTTCAGCGGCCCGACCATGTCGTTCTTCTCGACCCGGGCGTTGGTGAAGAAGGTCTCGCAGAACGGCGAGGAGCCGGCGATCAGCTTGATCGGCCGGGTCTCCACCCCCGGCTGGTGCATGTTGATCAGCACGAAGCTGATGCCCTCATGCTTCTTGGAAGTGTCCGTGCGGACAAGACAGAAGCACCAGTCCGCGTATTGTGCGCCACTTGTCCAGATTTTCTGGCCATTGACCACCCAGTGGTCGCCCGCATCTTCGCACTTCGTCTGAAGACTTGCGAGGTCTGAGCCGGCGCCCGGCTCGGAATAGCCCTGGCACCAGCGGATCTCGCCGCGGACGATCGGCGGGATATGCCGCTGCTTCTGGTCCTCGGTGCCGTATTCCAGGAGCGTCGGGCCGAACATCGAGGTGCCCATGCCGGCCACCGGGTTGTAGGCGCCGATGCGGTCCATCTCCTGCTGCAGCACGCGCGCCTGCGGGCCCGCGAGGCCGCCGCCGCCGTACTGCTTGGGCCAGGTGGGCGCGCCCCAGCCCTTCTCGGCCATCCGCTGCTTCCAGACAAGCGCATCGCCGCTCGGCTTCTCGCCGCCCGGGATCATCGCCTGCTCGGAATTCCTCAGCGACTTCGGGAAATTGGCCTCCAGCCACTCGCGGGCCTCGGCCCGGAACGCGTCGAGATCGGAGCCGCCGAAATCGGCCATCTCAATTCTCCTCAATAATTCAAATATTTAATCTATTATAACACGCAAAATCGGGCATTAGGAGTCAGCGCTGACTGCTCTTCGCCTCACTTTGGGTCCGGCAGGCCCAGCACCCGCTTGGCGACCACGTTCAGGTTGATCTCCGAGGTGCCGCCTTCGATGGAGTTGGCCTTCGAGCGCAGCATCGTCCTGAGCGCGTTGACCTCGGCTTCGGAGAAGCCCTCGCCTTCCCAGCCGAGGCCCTGGTGGCCGAGCGCCTCGATCAGCAGCTCGTTGCGGTCCTGGGCGATCTTGGCGCCCGCGTACTTCATGATCGAGGTCGCCGCGGACGGCCCCTGGTTCGACCTGGATTCGTCGCCGGCGCGCCGGACGGTGAGCTGGAAGCTCTTCGCCTCGATCAGATGGTCGGTGATCCGCCGGCGGAAGTCGGCGTCGGCGAGCCGCCCGGTTTCGTCGACGCCCACGTACGCCTTGGCGGCATCCTGCACCGGCCAGACCTGGGCCGCCCCGATGTTGCCGCCGCCCAGGCCTGCCGAGATGTTGTCGCGCTCGAACTGCAGCAGCCGCTTGGCGACCGTCCAGCCGCCGTTCAGCGGGCCGAACAGCTGGTCCTTGGGGACCTTCACGTCGGTGAAGAAGGTCTCGCAGAACGGCGAGGTGCCGTTGATCAGCCGGATCGGCCGTGTCTCGACGCCGGGCGTCTTCATGTCGATCAGCAGGAAGCTGATCCCCTCGTGCTTCTTGCTGGGATCGGTCCGCACCAGGCAGAAGCACCGATCCGCCAGGTGAGCGCCGCTTGTCCAGATCTTCTGGCCGTTGACAAGGTAATGATCGCCCCTGTCTTCAGCTTTCGTCTGAAGAGAGGCGAGGTCGGAGCCGGAACCGGGTTCGGAATAACCTTGGCACCACCTGACTTCCCCCGAGACGATACCTGGGAGATGTTGCTTCTTGAGCGCTTCCGTCCCGTACTCGATGAGCGTCGGCCCGAACATCATCACGCCCATGCCGCCGATCGGATTGCGCGCGCCGATCCTCGCCATCTCCTCCTGCAGCACGCGCGCTTCGGCCCGCGAGAGCCCGCCGCCGCCGGCGTCCTTCGGCCAGGTGGGCACGCCCCAGCCCTTCGCCCCCATGGCGCGGCGCCAGGCGCGGGCCTCCTCGCTCTCGGGCAGGGCCTGCATCTTGGCGGTCTGGGCCGCCGGGTCGTTGGCCAGGGTCTTGGGGAAGTTCGCCTCGAGCCAGGTCCGCGCCTCGATCCGGAACGCCTCGAGGTCCACGCCGCCGCCGAAATCCGCCATTTGAAATGCCTCTAATGAGATGAGCGTCTAAGAATTCACTTGGGGTCGGGCAGGCCCAGCACCCGCTTGGCCACCACGTTGAGGTTGATCTCCGAGGTGCCGCCCTCGATCGAGTTGGCCTTGGTGCGCAGCCAGCCGCGCACGGCGGCGATCTCCGGGGCCGAGAAGCCTTCCCCTTCCCAGCCGAGCCCGTGGCCGCCCATGGCCTCGATCATCAGCTCCGAGCGCTGCTTGGCCAGCTCGGCCGCGGCGTACTTGATGATCGAGGTCGCCGCCGATGGCCCGTTGCCGGCCCGGCTCTCCGCCGCCGAGCGGGCGATGGTCTGGCGCAGCGCCTGGAAGTCCATCTTGTTCTCGGTGATCCGCCGGCGCAGGTCGCCATCCGCGAGCCGACCGCTCTCGTCCGGGAGGTAGCGCCTGGCGATCTGCGCCAGGTCGCCGGACGCGCCGCCCGCCGTGCCGCCCTCGCCGAAGCCCGCCGAGATGTTCTGCCGCTCGTACTGGAGGAGCCGCTTGGCGATCTCCCAGCCGCCGTTCAGCCGGCCCACCAGGTTCCCCTTGGGAATCTTCACCTCGGTGAAGAAGGTCTCGCAGAACGGGCTCTCGCCCGAGATCAGCCGGATCGGCCGCGTTTCGACCCCGGGGCTCGCCATGTCGATGAGCACGAAGGAGATCCCCTCGTGCTTCTTCGACGGGTCCGTCCTGACCAGGCAGAAGCACCAGTCCGCCCTGTTGGCGTAGCTCGTCCAGATCTTGCTGCCGTCGATCTGCCAGTGATCGCCCTTGTCGACGCAGCGGGTCTGCAGGCCGGCCAGGTCGGACCCGGCGCCCGGCTCGGAGTAGCCCTGGCACCAGCGGATCTCGCCCTTCACGATCTTCGGCAGGTGCTCCTTCATCTGCTCTTCGCTGGCGTATTCGAGCAGCACGGGCCCGAGCATCCACAGGCCGAAGGACAGCAGCGCCGGACGGTAGCGGCCGGCGCTCAACTCCTGGTCCAGCACCCGCGCCTGCTGCGGCGAGAGCCCGCCGCCTCCGTAGTCCTTGGGCCAGGTCGGCGCGGTCCAGCCCTTCTGCGCCATGCGCCGCATCCAGACGATCTGCGGATCCTGGGAGCCTTCGAAGGCGCGGCCGCCCCAGACGGCTTCCGGATCGGTCTTGGCGTCCGGCTGGCGCAGCTCTGGCGGATAATTGGCCTCGAGCCAGCTTCGCACCTCGGTGCGGAATGCCTCGAGCTCGGCGCCGCCGAAGTCGGCCATGGCGTCCTCCAACGCGGGATCGGGGAATGTCGAGCCCCCACCTTACCGCGGGCGGCGCGCCCGAGCCAAGCCGGACGAACAGTTGTTTGAGACAACGCCGCGGGCCACTCGCGTCCGATCCGGGCTATAAGGCGCGCCGCACTGCAACGAGGTCGCATGCAATTCCTTCGTCTGTTCCGAGACGTCCGGCCGGCGCTGTTCGCGGCCGCGCCCTGGACGGCGGCGCTGCTGACGCTCGGGGCCGGCGTCGCGCTGGTGGCGTCGGGGGCGACGCCGTCCGAGCCCGTGCGGTTCATGAAGCTGCTGGAAGTCGCGCCGGTCTACCTGATCGAGACCAGCCACTTCCTCTCCTCGATCCTGGGCCTGGCGCTGATCCTGCTGTCGTTCGGCCTTCGGGCGCGGCTCGACGCCGCCTGGTGGGCCAGCGTGACGGTGCTGCTGGTCGCCGCTCCGCTGGCCCTGCTGAAGGGCCTCAACTGGGAGGAGACCGCGGCCTATGTGGCGCTCGCGGTGCTGCTGCTCCCGTTCCACCGCGCCTTTCCGCGCAAGGCGCGGCTCATGCGCATGGAGATCACGCCTGGCTGGCTGGTCTCGGCCGCCTGCGCGGTGCTCGGCGCGGGGCTGCTGGGCCTGTGGTCGTTCCAGCACGCCGACTACGCCAGCCTGCCCTGGTGGCGGGTGATGGCCGACGCCGATGCGGAGCGCTCGATCCGCGCCTGGGCGGGCGCGGCGCTGGGCCTGTTCGCGTTCGGGCTGTGGCGGCTGTTCGCCTCCGCCGCGACGCCGAAGGTCGCCGGCGAGGCCGATCCGGAGTTCGACAAGGTGCGCGCCATCCTGGCGGGCGCGGAGGCCGCCGAGGCTTCGTCCAACCTCGCCCTCCTGGGCGACAAGCGGTTCATCTTCTCGGCAAGCGGCGAGAGCTTCCTGATGTTCGGCGTGCGCGGCCGCAGCTGGATCGCGCTCGGCGGGCCGGTCGGGCGGCGCGACGAACGGCTGGAGCTGTTCTGGGCGTTCCGCGAGCTCGCCGATTCCCACGCCGCGCGGCCCGGCCTCTACGGCCTGCTGGCGGATGACCTGCCCGATGTTGTCGAGCTCGGCTTCTCGATCCAGAAGGTGGGGGAGGCGGCCGCCGTGCCGCTCGAGACCTTTTCCATCGAGGGCCGCCGGCGCGGCAACCTGCGTCGCGCCTGGCGCAAGGCGGCCGAGGAGGGCGCGAGCTTCGAGGTGCTGACCGGCGATCGGGTGGCCGCCGTGATGGACGACCTGCAGGCGATTTCCGACGAATGGCTCTCGCACCACGCCGGCGGTGAGAAGGGCTTCTCGATGGGAAGCTTCACGCCGCGCTACGTCAGGGAGTTCCCGGTCGCCCTGGTCCGCGACCGCGGCCGTCCCGTCGCGTTCGCGACGCTCTGGACCACCGCCGCCAAGAGCGCCTTCTCGATGGACCTGATGCGCTACGCCGACGAGGCGCCGAAGAACATCATGGACTACCTGTTCGTGGAGTTGATCGCCTGGGGCCGCGAGCAGGGCTTCGAGGCCATCGAGTTCGGCATGGCGCCGCTGGCCGGACTCGAGGACCGGCCGCTCGCGCCGATGATGTCGCGCGTGGGACGCCTGCTCTTCGAGCGTGGCGAGGAAATCTACAATTTCCAGGGCGTCCGCCGCTACAAGGACAAGTACGATCCGGTCTGGCAGCCCCGCTACATCGCCGCGCCGCACAGGTGGGCCATCCCCCTGCTGCTGGCCGATGTCGGCCTGCTGTCCTCCGGCGGCGTCGCGGGGCTCGCCAAGCGGCCTCGCCGCGAGCCCGGGCGGGAGATGCCGCAAGCCGCCTAGCGGCCGGTCCTGAAGCCCAGCAGGTTCACCACGTGGACCGCCATGATCATGACCCCGGCCGCGGCCAGCAGCATGATCAGGCGCCACGGGATCAGCCGCGGCCCGCGCTTCGGATTCGGCGGCCGGGCGCCCAGCCATCCTGAGACCACGGCGATCGCGGCCAGTGCGCCGCCGACCATGAGCGTGGGCGTGAGGTCCATCTGCGACCGCCTATCGCACCCGCGGCGACTCGGCGGAAGCCGCGCCGCCTGGCGCGGCGCGTCCGTCCACAGGAGAACCCATCCAGACGCAATATCTTGCGTGTTGCTCGCGTTTACACCCCAACAATCGGTGGTTAGCGTCCTGGTTGTCCTGGAGAACGATTCGATGGCGGGGGCGGCGCCCTGGAGCGTCAAGGGGATTGATCCTAAGGCCCGAGAGGTCGCCAAGGAGCTTGCCCGTCGCTCCGGAGTGACCCTGGGCGAGTGGCTGAACCGGGTCATCCTCGAGGACGACGTGCCCGAAGAGGTCGCTTCCCAGGCCGACCTTGCGCGGCCCGCACGGACTCCGCCCGGAAGTCCCCTCCGTCTGGCCTCCTCCCGCGGCCCTGGCCAGGACCCCGGCCGCGTGGCCCAGGCCCTGGACCGGCTCGCCGACCGCATCGAGGCCTCGGAGACGCGCACGAGCCTGGCGATCTCCGGGATCGAGCACGCCGTGCGCGAGGCCGTGGCGCGAATCGACGCCGCCGAGCGCGAGCAGATCGCCGTGGCCGCCCGGATCGAGGAGATTTCGCATCGCCCGCCGGCGCGTGGCGAGGCGAACCCCGCCGGACCCCGGTCGGCCGAGGCGCTTCGAGCTCTCTACGGCGATGAGGTCGAGATCCCGAGCTCCGGGGGCGCGGAGCTGATCGACGAGGTCACGGCGCGGATCGGCGAACGCCTGGCCGGGGCGGAGGGGCGCACGACGGAGTCGCTGGAGGCGCTGCGCCAGGCCTTGGCGGCGCTCGATGGCCGCCTGCGCGTCGTGGAAGGGGGCGCGAGCCTCGGCCTCGACCGGCGCCTGGAGGCGCTCGCCCAGGACCTCGGCCGCCGGGTCGATGAAGCCCGCGCCGAGGCGGCCGCCCACCTGGGAGGCGCCGCGGCCGGGCCGCTCGACGATCGCCTCGCCCGGATGGCTGCGCAGGTCGCGGCCGTCGAATCCCGCTCCGCGCGCGCTATCGATCGGATGGGCCGCGAGGTCCTGGCCCTGGCGGAAGCCCTCAACCGACGCCTGCAGGGCGCCGAGCAGCAGAGCGCCGCCGCCGCCGAGCAGGTCGCGGCCGATGTCGGACGCCTCGGCGCGATGCTGGAGGGCCGGCTGGCCCACGCCGAGCAGGCGCAAGCCGAGGCGCTGCGCCGGCTGGGCGAGGAGATCGGCCGCGGGGCCGAGCGTCTGAGCGAGCGCCTCGAACAATCGGAGCGTCGCGCCGCGCAGGCCATCGAGGATGTCGGCGAGCAGGTGGCGCGCGTCACCGAGCGCATGGAGCACCGTCACGAGCGGCTGTCCGACGATCTCGCCGAGCGCCTGCGCCAGAGCGAGGAGCGCACCGCCCGGTTTCTGGAAGAGGCGCGCGCGGGGATCGAGGCGCGGCTCGCCGCGGCCCAGGCCAGGCTCGAGGCGACCTCCGTCCAGCCGACGCCCCCGCCGGTGCACGCCTTTCCCGAGCTCCTGGCCCGCGCCGAGCCCGCGCCGGCCGACCTGGAGCCGGAACCGCCGCCGAGCGGCCCCACCCTCTATGATGACGATGAAGACGACTTCGCGCCCATCGCCGACCTCGAGGACGACGCCTTCGCCGCCGACGACGAGACGGGGGACGCCTTGGCCGCCGAGCGCCAGGGCCTGTCCACCCGCGAGGTGATCGAGCAGGCCAGGATCGCCGCGCGCGCCGCGGCCGGTCCGCAAGCCTTCGCGCCCCCCGAGCGCCGGCCCGCCGGCCGCGCGGGCGGGCGCCTGTTCGGGCGGCTGGGCTTCCGTTCGCAGCTGCGACCGACTTCCAGCTGGCAGACGGCGCTGATGGTCGCCGGCGGCGCGGCCTTCCTCTCGGTCGCGGCCGCCGGCGTCGTCCTGATGGAGGGGCCGCGCCCCGAGCCGGAAGCCTCGCTTTCGCCTGAGCCGGGCGCGCCTGCGCCACGCGCCGCGGTGGCCTTGGCGCCCCAGTCGCTCGGCGCCGCAGCCCCAACTCCCGAGATCGACGCTGCAGTCGCCCCGCAGGCGCGTGCTGCGGCCTACGAAGCGGCGGTGCGGAGTCTTGAATCGGGCGAAGCGGGCGGTCTCATGCGGCTCAAGCGGGTCGCCGATGACGGCTACGGGCCGGCGCAGTTCTACCTCGCCAAACTCTACGAGACAGGCCAGTTCGGGGTGCTGAAGAGCCCGGCCGAAGCCCGCAGGTGGACGGAGGCCGCGGCCCAGGGCGGCGACCGCTCGGCCATGCACAACCTCGCCCTCTACTATTTCCGCGGCGAGGGCGGCGCGCAGAACCTCGCCGAGGCCGCCGCCTGGTTCCGCCGCGCCGCCGAGGCCGGCGTGGTCGATTCGCAGTACAACCTCGGCCTGCTCTACGAATCCGGATCGGGCGTGGGACGCGACGAGGCTCAGGCGTACAAGTGGTTCTCGATCGCTGCGGCCGGCGGCGACGGCGAGGCGCGCGCCAACGCCCTCGCGCTCGAGGCGAAGCTCTCGCCGGCGGCCCTTGCATCGGCGCAGAAGGCGGCCCAGGCGTTCCGCCCGCGCGGCGAGGCCGCGCCCGCCAGCCACACGGCGAACGGCGCGACCGTGGCTGAGGCGCAACGGGTGCTGGCCCGGCTCGGCTACTATCGGGGCGCGGTGAGCGGCGCCCCTTCATCCAACCTGACGCTCGCCATCGCGGCCTACCAGCGCGATCACGGCCTGACCGCGACCGGTTCGCTCGATCCCCGCACTACGGCGAAGCTTTCGGTATTCACGCGCTGAGGGGCCGGCTCATCGTGAACGCGGCGTTTACCTTTCCGCGGTCCAACCATCGGGGTCGGCAGGTCTAGCCGCGAGGATCTCGCGCCGGGTGCGTCCAAGGCCGCATCGCCAGCGCGACGGGGGGACTGGATGCTGATGGACGAGGCGGAGATCCTCTCCCGCAACGAGGCGCCGCCGATGGCGCTCTGGGCCATCGCGCTCCTGGCGCTCGCGCCGTTTCCGATCTCCGCCGCCGCTTATGGCTACGGCCCGCCGGAGGCGGCGAGGCCGGCCTTGACCGTCATCTTGACCTGGTCGGCGGTGGTGCTGTGCTTCCTGGGCGGCGTCCGCTGGGGAATGGAAAGCCTGCTGCCCCGCCCGCGGTGGCCGCGCCAGATGATTTCGGTGTCCTCCGGGGTCGTGGCCTGGCTGCTGCTGCTCGCGCGCCATCGCATCGCCGATCGCTGGATCATCGGCGCCGGCATCGCCGCCTTCCTGGTCCAGTGGCTGTTCGATCACCAGGCGCCCGAGGTGCCGGCCCGCTACCCGAAGCTCTCCACGGCGATCACCGCTGCGGCCTGCATCTCTCTCGCGGTCTGCCTCGACAAGGCTTTGCGCGGCTAGCCTGCGCAGCGCTCGCCGGGCGCGGCCATGGCGCGCAGCTCGTCCAGCAGCCAAGCCATGCCGGATGGGGCCTCGGCCGGCAGTATGGAGTCCCCGAAGCGGGGCAGGAGGTGGCGCGCGGGCCCAGCCATGATGTTGCGCGCGTGTCGCGGCTCGCTGAAGTGGCGGGCGATCATGAACAGCTGGTGGGACATGACCCAGGCCGCCAGACCCCGTGTGGCCCGTTCGACAGCCTTCGCCATGGGGGGTTCCAGCAGCCGGTCGTCGCCCGGCAGGTAGAAGAGCTGCAACTGGCGCTCCGCCGCAGGCTTATGCTCGACGATTTGCCGGAAGATCGCGCAGCAGCCCGGCCAATCGCCGTCGGCCAACGGCAGCGTCGACTTCTTGACGAGCAGATAGATCTGGAACTCGGTGCCGGGCTGGCAGAGCGCCAGCGCCTGGTCGAACGCGCCGACCGCGGCGGCAAGATCGCCGCGGAACGCGTGCAGCGTGCCTTGGTGCGAGAGCACGGCCGCAAACATGCTGCTCTCGGCGAGACTCTCGCGGATCAGCTCCTCGACGACCGCAAGGTGACGGCCGCCCACCATGAACAAGAGCTTGGCGACCGCCAGCCTGAGGATCGGATCCGCGCGGACCTCCGGGAGAGCGCCGAGCAGCAGCCGCTCCATTTCAGCTTCCAGGCGGCGATAGCTCTCCGGCTGGCCGTCGAAGTCGATGCCGCCCATCATGCGGGCATAGAGATAGGTCGCCCGCATGACCGCGAGCTCCGGGTCGTCGGGCGCCTCGGCCTGCTCTTCCGCCAGGCGTTCGGCGATATAGGCCCAGCCCCGATCGATGCTGCGGGACAGCGTCGCGGCCGCGTCCTGCATGCGGATTTCGAGCGGCGGACCGGCCGGCTCGTGCTGTGCGCCGGGAAACAGCACCAGATCGCGCCAGATCGCCGCGACCAGCCGGCTCGCCGCCTCGCGCATCCGCTCCGCGATCACCTCGGGCTCGAGGGCGCAGCGCACGACGCGCACCACGCGTCCGCGGTCCTCGTCACGCAACGCAAACGCCGCCTGCAGGCGGCCGCCGTCGAAGATCAGGTCGACGCTCACCGAAAACCGGAAGGCGCCGGGCTCGCGCGACCAGTTCGGCAGCAGGACGATCTCCTGCCCCACGGCGCAGCGCCCGGCGATCTGCTCATGCAGTCGGTCGAGCATGTGGTGGAGGATTGGCCCATCGGCGGCGCCGGTGAGCCCGCGCAGCGGCCCGATCACCAGGAACCCGCGGGCGGCGACCTGGCGCAGCGGGGCGATCCAGACATAGCCTTCGCCGTATTGCGTGGCGATGAACCGCGGCGCCCGCGCCGGATCGTCGAGCTTCCTGCGCAGCCGGTTGATGACGAAGTCGACATTGCGATCGTTGAGCTCGTCCGGCTCCGAGCGCATCGCGGCGAGCAGCTGTTCGCGCGAGAACAGCCGCCCTGGCCTGCGCGCCAGGCTGGTCAGAAGGGTCCGTTCCAAGCGGGAGAAGCGAAGCTGCCGGCCATCGTCGCGCGCCGCGGTGAGAAAGTCGGCGTCGAACGTCACGTCATAGTAGCGATGAGAAGGAGAGCCATCTTTCATCGAGGAACAACCGAGGGTTCGCGGCGCCCGCCAGACGAGCAATATTATTTCGCCGATTGGCGGCATTTAGCTCATCGCTGTCGACGCGACCACAGGAAATGCAAATACTCGCGCAACAATTTGCCCTCATGCTCAGCCCATCACAAACGATTCTGATGGGGTGCGACTATGCTCAAGGCATTTGCCACGATCGCGACGACAGCCCTCGTCCTGGGATGTGCGGGCGCCGCGACCCAAGCCGCCGCCGGCGATGCGCCGAAGACGGTGGTCCAATACTCCGATCTCAACCTCGCCAGCGCTTCCGGGCAGGCGCAGCTTGCGGCTCGCATCTCGGCGGCCGCCTCGGCGCTTTGCGGCCCCGCGCCGCAGATCGTCGATCTGGCGGCGGTCCAGGCGCGCCGGGCCTGCCTGCGGGCGGCGGTGGCCAGCAGCACGCCGTCTGCGCAGCAGGCGACCGCTCTGCAGGTCCGCTCGCGCGAACGTGTCGCGGCGTCCGGGGAGCAATAGCCCCCAATCGCAGCAGCGGCGTGGCCCCGGGCTCCCCAACGCACGGGGCCACGTCCGCATCTGGACCGCAACTCGGCCGCGACGGCTCGCGTTCTCCTCCCTGCGAACCTCAGGGAGGAACTGCATGAGACCCGAGGTCATGGCCGGCCTGACCGCCGCGGCGCTGCTCGCCTTCGCACAGGCGGCGCGGGCCGAGGACAACCAGGCGGGCCTGCCGCTCGCGCCGTCTGACGCCGCCGGGCCGTGGACCCTGGCCGCCGGCGGCCGCGATCTTTGCGTGATCACGCTGACCGCCAGGAAGACGCGAGGCGGCGCCTATGCGGCCAACGCCCCGGCGACCTGCGGCGCGGATCTGCCGTCGGCCGTCGCCGGCTGGCGGCCCACCGCCGATGGGATGCAGCTGGTGGGCGCGCATGGCGCTCGCGTGATCGGCTTCAACCGCTGGAGCAACAGCCTCTTCGTCTCCCACCGCGCGAGCGGGGTCGATCTGCAGCTCCGCCGCGGGCGGGGTCCGGCGGGCTGAGCGGACCCAAGGCGCGTCCCGGGCGTTTCACGGCGCGAAATCGAGGAGACGCCCGATGAAATCCGCCCTCCTGGCCGCCAGCGCGATCGCCGCGCTCAGCCTGGCCGCTTGCGTCAAGCAGCATTCGCCCGAGCACAGCGAGGTCGCCACCGCCATGCCCGACGCCGCTTCGACCCCCGGGGCCCAGGGGCCGGCCGCCCAGGCCCCGCACGCGCCGCCGCCTGATACGACCACGCTCTCCGACACCCATCCGACGCCGGCCGGACCGGCGGCGAACAGCCTGCCGCCGCCCCCGCAACCCGGTCAGCCGGCCCAGGGCTCGCCCGCAAGCCAGCCTTCGAAGTGAAAGGCGCCTAGTCGGCCGCCAGCGAACGCCAGCCCACCGCATGGACGCGCGCGCCGCCCACGGCGGCGGCCAGCGGCGGCCGCGCGAACAGGCCCAGGAAGGCCTCATCGCGCACATTCAGGCCACCCGCATAGGCTCCGAAGGCCGGCAGCACGATCCGCTCTCCGTCGGTGATGAAGCATCGCCGCCGGATCGTGCCCCGCGGCGCGCGCACCTTGGCCGCAGGGTGCAGGTGGCCGGCCGCTTCGCCCGGCGAGACTCCGCGCCGCGGCTCGTGGCGCAGGGTGAGGCCGCCGACCGCGAGCTCGCCTGCGACCTCGCCCGGCAGCGCCTTGGGCCCGTCGGCGTCGTGGTTCCCGATCACCCAGATCAGCGTCCGGCCGGCGGCGAGCGCCCCGAGCCGCGCGGCGTCGTCGCGGGCCAGCCGATCCTCCGAGCGCCGGTCGTGGAAGGTGTCGCCCAGCAGCACCACGAGCCTGGGCCGCAGCGCCTCGATCTCGGCCTCCAGCCGCGCGAGGGTGTCGCGGGTGTCGTAGGGCGGCAGCATCTGGCCGCGCGCGGCGTAGGAAGAGCCCTTCTCCAGGTGCAGGTCGGCCGCGACCAGGGCGGCGTCGCGATCGAGCCACAGCGCGCCGGACGTGCGCAGCTCCGCCCGCGCGCCCGCCAGCATGAGCCGCAGCGAACCGCAGGGCGCGGTCGAGAACTCATAGGCGGGCAGCGGCTTGGTCAACTCAGGGCCTCGGCGATCAGGTCTTCCTCCGCCTCGTGCAGGATGATCTCGCCCGCCTGGCCCGGCGAGCGCTCCTTGCCGATCTCCAGGAGGATCGGCACCGAAAACGGCGACAGGTGGTCCAGGCGCGCGTGCCGGATCCGGCCGCGGATGCGCGCCAGCATCTGGCCCAGCCGCGCCACGTCGATGAGGCCGGTCGCCGCATCGGCCCGGGCGCAGCGCAACAGCAGGTGGTCCGGCTCGTGCCGCCGCAGCACGTCGTAGATCAGGTCGGTGGAGAAGGTGATCTGCCGGCCGGTCTTCTGCTGGTCGCCCGGGAAGCGCCGCTCGATCAGCCCCGAGACGATCGCGCAGCCCTTGAAGGCGCGCTTCATCATGAAGCTCTCCGCGAGCCAGGCTTCCAGGTCGTCGCCCAGCATGTCCTCGGCGAACAGCGCGTCGAAATCGAGGCCGTCCAGCGGGTTCAACGCCCAGACCGCCAGCGCGTAGTCGTTGCAGACGAAGCCCAAGGGCGCGGCGCCCAGCCGCTCCAGCCGGCGCGTCAGCAGCATGGCGAGCGTGGTGTGCGCCAGCCGGCCCTCGAAGGAATAGCAGACCAGGAAATGCCGATGCCCGCGGGCGAAGGTCTCCAGCAGCATCTCGTCCTCGGCCGGGATCAACGAGCGGTCGCGCTGCGCCTCCAGCCATTCGCGCACGTCTAAGGGCAGCACCCGCCAGTGGTCCTGGTCGGTCATCAGCTGGCGCACGCGCTTGGCCAGGAAGGTGGAGAGCGCGAACTTCGAGCCGCCCCACGAGGGCATCTTGGCGTCGCGATCGTTGGCCGGCTGCACCAGGACGTCGAGGTTGGTGATGCCGACCAGCCGCCAGACCTGGCCGGCGAACACGAAGGTGTCGCCGGGATCCAGCATCTCCAGCATGCCCTCCTCGATCTCGCCGACCTTGCGCCCGACGGCCCCGCGCCGGCCGGCGATCCTGACCGCCAGCATGGCCGGCGAGACGATCGCGCCGACGTTCAGCCGGTGCCGCTGGGCGACCTCGCCGTTGCGCACCCTCCAGCGCCCGTCCGGACCCTTCACGATCCGGCGGAAGCGGTCATAGGTCTTCAGCGCATAGCCGCCGGTGGAGACGAAATCGACCACCTGCTCGAAGTCCTCCCAGGCGAGGTCGCGATAGGGCCCGGCGCTGCGGACCTCGTCGTAGAGCTCGAGCATGTCGAACGGCTCGGCGCAGGCGCAGCCCATGACGTGCTGGGCCAGCACGTCCAGCGCGCCGTCCCGCGGCGGATCGCCGTCCAGCACGTTCTGGGCGATCGCCTCGCGGGCCGCCTGGCACTCCAGCATCTCGAACCGGTTGGCCGGCACGAACAGCGCACGACTGGGCTCGTCCAGCCGGTGGTTGGCGCGGCCGATCCGCTGCACCATCCGCGCCGCCCCCTTCGGCGAGGCGAGCTGGATGACCAGGTCGACGTCGCCCCAGTCGATGCCGAGGTCCAGGGTCGAGGTGCAGACGACGGCGCGCAGTGCGCCTCGGGCCATCGCCGCCTCGACCTTGCGCCGCTGCTCGGCCGCCAGGCTGCCATGGTGCAGCGCGATCGGGAGCGCATCCTCGTTCAGCCGCCAGAGCTCCTGGAAGGCGAACTCCGCCTGGAAGCGGGTGTTGACGAACACCAGCGCCGTCTTCGAGCGCTGGATCGCCTCGTAGACCTCCGCCATGGCGTGCTGCGCCGTATGGCCGGCCCAGGGCACGCGCCCCTCCGAGAGCAGCATGTCGACGATCGGCTGCGCGCCGGGCGGGCCGGTCACCAGCTCGATCCCGCCCGAACCTGCGGGTCCGGCCATCCAGCGCTTGATCACCTCGGGATCGTCGACCGTCGCCGAGAGCCCGACGCGGCGCATGCGCGGGGCGAGGCTGGAGAGGCGCGCCAGGTCCAGCGCCAGGAGGTCGCCGCGCTTGGAGGCGTGCAGGGTGTGGATCTCGTCGAGGATCACGCAGCGCAGGCCCTCGAACAGCAGCCGCGCGCCCTCCCAGGCGCACAGCAGGGCGAGCTGCTCGGGCGTGGTCAGCAGGATCTCCGGCGGCTTCACCCGCTGGCGCTGGCGGCGCGAGAGTCCGGTGTCGCCGGTCCGGCTCTCCGCCGTGATCGGCAGCCCCATCTCGACGATCGGCGCCGTGAGGTTGCGCTCCACGTCCACCGCCAGCGCCTTCAGGGGCGAGATGTAGAGCGTGTGCAGCCCCGCGGGCGCGCTGGCCGGCGGCCGTTCGGAAAGCTCGATGAGGCTGGGCAGGAAGCCGGCCAGCGTCTTGCCGCCGCCGGTCGGCGCGATCAGCAGGGCGTCGCGGCCGGCGCGCGCCTGTTCGATCATCGCCAGCTGGTGCGCCCGCGGCGTCCAGCCGCGCCCGGCGAACCACGCCCGGAACTTCGGCGGCAGGAGGTCGGGAAGCTGCGCGCCCGCATCGGCCATGCCGGCCCCTATAGCATGTTCCCGTTACGTTTCATCGCCTTCCTGTCCTCTCGCCGGGAGTGGGAGAGGCGGTTCGCATTGCGGTTTGCTTACCGCGTAAACGTATGCTTCCTGCGGCCAGGATCAGGAGAGAGCGCATGGACCCGAAAGCCGAATTCGACGTCGTCGTCTATGGCGCGAGCGGCTACACCGGCCGGCTGGTGGCCGAGCACCTGGCCCGGCGCTACGGGGACGACGGCGAAATCAGCTGGGCGATGGCCGGCCGCTCGGCGGGCAAGCTCGCGGCCGTGCGCGACGAGATCGGTGCGCCCAAGGAGACGCCGCTGCTGGTCGCCGACGCCTCGGATGCGGCCTCGCTGGACGCCATGGTCCGCCGCGCCAAGGCGGTGATCACCACGGTCGGGCCCTACCAGCTCTACGGCGACGCGCTGATCGCCGCCTGCGCGGCGGCGGGCGCGGACTACCTGGACCTCACGGGCGAGCCGAACTGGATGGCGAGGACCGTCGCCGCGCACCAAGCGGCGGCCAAGGCGAGCGGGGCGCGCCTCGTCCATTCCGCCGGCTTCGATTCCATCCCCTTCGAGCTCGGCGTCCTGTTCTGCGAGGAGACGGCCCGGCAGCGGCTCGGCGCCTACGTCCCGCGCGTGAAGGGTCGGGTGCGCGCCATCAAGGGCGGGCTCTCCGGGGGGACGGCGGCGTCCGGCGCTGCGACTCGCGACGCGGTCCAGAAGGACCCGTCGGTGCTCGGCGTGCTGATGGATCCGTTCGCGCTGACCCCGGGCTTTCGCGGCCCGGACCAGCCGGCGGGCGACAAGGTCCATCGCGACCCCGATCTCGACGCCGAGGTCGGCCCCTTCATGATGGCGATGATCAACACCAAGAACGTCCACCGGTCGAACTACCTGATGGATCATCCCTGGGGCCGGGCGTTCCAGTACGACGAGATGGCGATCCTCGCGCCCGGCGCGCCCACCGAGTTCACCGCGCTGGGCGACGGCGGTCCGAAGCCCGGCGAGGGCCCTTCGAGGGAAGAGCGGGAGACCGGCTTCTTCGACATCCTGTTCGTCGGCCTGGCCGCGGGTGGCCGCCAGGTGCGCGTCTCGGTGAAGGGCGACAAGGACCCCGGCTACGGGTCGACCTCGAAGATGCTGGCCGAAGCCGCGCTGTGTCTGGTGAAGGATTGCCCGGATACGCCCGGGGGCGTCTGGACCCCCGGCGCGGCGATGGGGATGAAGCTGGTGGAGCGCCTGCAGCGGAACGCCGGGCTGACCTTCGCGGTCGAATAATCCCGCCTCTCCAGGGGAGGGATGGCCGAGCCGCGGCCAGGGTGGGGGATGCGGATCGGGCTCGAGGTCCGAGCCTGCCCACGCACCCCCGCCCGGCCCGCGCTGCGCGCCGTCCGCCCTCCCTGACGAGGAGGGCTCCGCGTCAGGTCAGCAAGGATACCGGTGGCGCACGAGCACGCGGCGATGGATGTAGGGGTCCCACACCCAGCGGGCGGATTCGCACACCGCGTAGCCGCCGTAGTAGTCGTCGTAATAGGCCGGGCCGTAGGAATAGCTGTAATAGTGCGGCCGGTCGGCCAGGGCCGCGCCGAGCGCCAAGCCGGCGACGCCGGCCACCAGCGCCGCGCCGGCCGCATCGCCGTGGTGATGGTGATAGCCCCCGTAGTAGCGGTAGCCGCCGTGCCAGTCGTGGGCTTCCGCAGCGCTCGGCAGGGCGGCCGCGGCGACCGCGCCCCCGAAGGTGACGGCCGCCATGGCGGCGGCGAGGGTCTTGTTCATCTCGAACCTCCATTGCGGGCGGCCCACCGCCGGGCGGGCCGCGTCAGTCTCAAGGGTTAACGCGCGGCACCTGAACCGGTGCTGAATGAGCCTGTCAGGCCGCCGACGGCTCGGGTCTGTGTTGCGCCAGCGCGGCCGTTGGGTCTTTGATTCCGGCTTGGGGCGCGGAAATGGCGCCAGCTCGCCGCGCTCTGGCAGGACGACCTCGCGGCGCTGCTGGCGCGATCCCAATAACCTTCGTCATCCCGGCCGGCGCGCAGCGGAGAGCCGCGACCCAGACGGCTCTGCAACGCCGTTGCCCTGGGTCCCGGATCGGCCTGCGGCCGTCCGGGATGACGCGGTCATTTCAGCGCGCGCTCGAGCGCGTCCCGCCGCAGCCGGACATAGGCCTGGGCGGCCGCCGACTGCGGCGCGAGCGCCTCGAAGGCGTGGTAGGCGCCGGGGATCACGTGCAGCTCGGTGGGCACGCCGGCCGCGAGCAGGCGGCCCGCATAGTCAAGGTCCTCCTGCAGGAAGAGGTCGAGCGAGCCCACGGCGATGAAGGCCGGCGGCAGGCCCTTCAGGTCCTCCGCCCGGGCCGGGACCGCATAGGGGTGGTGGCCCTCCGATCCGGGAGCCTTGCCGAGCAGGGAGGCCCAGCCGAACCGGTTGGAGGCGTTGGTCCAGATGAACTCGCCGACGTGCGGGTTGCGCGGCCCCTCGCTCGCCGTCCGGTCGTCCAGCATCGGGTAGATCAGCATCTGCAGCCGCAGCGGGACCTCGGCCCGATCACGCGCCATCAGGGCCAGCGCCGCCGCGAGGCCTCCGCCGGCGCTCTCGCCCCAGATCGCGATGCGGCTCGCATCCACACCGAGCGCGCCCGCATGCCGCTGCAGCCAGAGAAGGCCGGCGTAGCAGTCCTCCACCGGCCCGGGCGCCGGCGTCTCGGGCGCCAGGCGATAGTCGACGCTGACCACCACGCAGGGCAGGTCGCCTGCGGCGTTCACGCAGGCCGGGGCGCCGGTCTCGGCCGAGCCCATCACATAGCCGCCGCCGTGGATGAACAGGATCGCCGGCAGCGGGCCTTCCGCCCGCAAGGGCCGATAGACAACCAGCGGGACCTCGGGCGCGCCGTTCAGGCCAGGCGCGGCGGCCGCCTGCACGCCGACGTCCTGGCGCCAGTAGGTCTCCTTGGGCGGGGCGAAGCCCTTCATCAGCTCGCGCGTGGCCGCCAGGGTCTCGGCGGAGAGCTCGAAGGGCGGCAGCACCTCCAACGCGGCGGCGAGCTCGGGATCGACCAGGTGTCGCGTGCTCATCGCGAGCCTCTCCTTCAGATCAGCGCCAGCGGCAGGGCCGCGGGATCGCCGCGATAATCGCGCCGCGCGGCCTGGCGCTCGCGCCTGGCCTCGGCGG
Organism: Phenylobacterium sp.; assembly: GCF_035475775.1. Taxonomy (GTDB): domain Bacteria; phylum Pseudomonadota; class Alphaproteobacteria; order Caulobacterales; family Caulobacteraceae; genus Phenylobacterium. Next base: position 22,248 of record NZ_DATIMC010000051.1, read on the forward strand.
CCCGGCCGAGCTTCTCCTGCGCCTCGGCCAGCACCCTGAGCGCCAGACCGTCGGCGCGCCAGCGCGTCAGGCTCGTCTCGGCGGCGGCCGCGGCCTCCCGGGCGCGTCCGGCCGCCAGCAGCGCGGCCGCCTCGCTGCGCCGCACCGGGTACCACCAGGGCGGCGGATCGAATTCCTTGCCGAACGCGGCCTCCTGGACCGCAGCGGCCTGGGCGTAGGTCCTGGCCGCCAGCTCGGGGCGGCCCTGCATCATCTCGGCGCGTCCGCTCAGCACGCCGGCGGCCAGCTCGATGTGCGGCGCGATCGCCGCGTCCGCGGGCGCGGGCTTCATGGCCTTGAGCGCCGCGGCCTCGGCGAGCACGCCGGCGACATCCCCCTTCGCGGCGAAGGCCTCCCCGCGCGCGTAGTGGCGGTAGACGGCCAGCAGGCCGTCGCCGGCCGCGCTCTCCGGGATCGCCAGGGCCTTGTCGGGGGCGAAGCGCCCGTAGGCCACGAAGCTGCGGCTGAGCGCGCTGGCGCGCCGGCTGACGCCTTCCGGGAAGGCCACCTTGGCGTCGTCGGCGAAGCGGAGCGCCAGAGCCGCGTCGCCCGCCATCAGCGCGCCCTCGGTCCCGAAGCCGATATTGTGCGGATAGTACATGGCCGCGCCCAGCGGGCGGACGTAGCCCATCTCGCGGCTGAACTCGGCGTCGACCTCCAGCGCCTCGGCATTGACCACGGCCGCGCGCTCATAGGCGCCGACGTTGATGAAGGTGTGCGCGCCCATGTGCACCAGGTGGCTCGCCTTGGGCGCCAGGCTCGCCAGCCGCTCGGCGTAGGGCAGGGCGAGCTCCGCCCTGCCGGCGAATTCCGTCGCGTGGATGTAGTAGTGGATGGCCGCGATGTCGTCGGGCCTGCGCTTCAGCACGCCCTCGAGGATGGCCATGGCGCGCGGCACGGTCGAGAAGTCGTCCGCCCGCGAGGGGATCAGGATGGCGTGCGCGGTCACGACGGCGATGTCGTCGTCGGCGGGCCAGCGGGCGGCGATGGCGTCCATCTCGCGCCGGAAGGCCGCTTCGCCCTTGCCCGGCTCGGGGCTGTAGCGGGTGACGAGCGCGGCGGTGAGCGCGCGCGCCTTGTCATCGTCCTTGGCGGCGAGCGCCTGCGCCTGCTGCGCCACCTTCAGCGCCGCGGCCGTCTCGTCCGCCGAGATCGGGTAGTTCAGCGTGGCGCCCAGCGACAGCGCCTCGCCCCAGGCGCACATGGCGCAAGCCGGATCGAGCGCCATGGCGCGCCTGAACGCAGCCTTGGCCTCCTGGTGGTAGAAGGCGTGGTAGAGGTTCAGCCCGTAGTCGAACCAGCGCTGGGCCTGCGGATCGGCGGTGCGGATCGCCCAGTGGGCGTTGCCGACCCCGTCCTCCAGCACCACCTTCACCGGTCCCGCCGCGGCGGGAGTGTGCTCCGCGCCGCAGATGAAGCCCACCGCCTCGCGCGTGGCGTCCGCGCCCATCTGGGCGGGCGCCAGGGCCAGCGTCGCCAGCATCAAGGCCGCCGCCTTCATCGCGCGCCTCCTCCCATCGGGAGAAGCTTGGCACGCCCGCGCGCATCCGGCGAGCCTGACGCGACGGCGCCCGATTGCCCGCTTGCAATAAGCGGCGCCCCGGCGAAATCTCGGCGCCAAGCAGGCGCGCGATGCTCCGCGCCCAGAACACCTTCGGGGGAATTCGTGATCGTGTCACAGTCGCGTATGGCGGTCGTCGCGGCGGCCGCGCTCGGCCTCGCCTTGTTGTCCGCGCCGCTCGTCCAGACGCCCGCCCGGGCGCAGGCCGGGGGCGCCTCGGGCCAGTCGCCCGCGGCCATCTTCGACGCCCGCTGCAAGGCCTGCCACGAACCGCCCGTGGAGCGCGCCATCAGCCGCGAGGCCATGGCCGCCATGGCGCCGGAGGCGATCGCCTACGCCCTGACCGACGGGCCGATGAAGGCCATGGCCCAGGGGCTTTCGCCCGACGACATCAAGGCGCTCGCCGTCTACCTGTCCGGCAAGCCGATGGGCGCGCCGGCCGCCGCCGCCTCGTTCCGCCAGCGGCCGGCCCTGCACTTTCCGGCCCAGGCGGGCGCGCCGCAGCCGCCGGATCCGATGTGCCAGGCAAATCCGCCGATCAAGGCGAGCCCCGCGGACTGGAACGGCTACGGCCACGATCCGACGGGCGACCGGTATCAGCCGCACACCACGATCGATGCCGGCGACGTCGGGCGCCTGAAGCTGAAGTGGGCCTTCGCCGTCTCCGGCGGCCGCAATGGCGAGCCCGCGGTGATCGGCGAGCACCTGTTCCTCACCACCGGCGGCGGCGACGCCTATGCGCTCGATGCGGCCACGGGCTGCGTCCACTGGCGAACGCCGTTAGGATCCGGCTCGCGCACCTCGCCGGTGGTGGTGCGCATCCCCGGCATGGGCTCGACCGGCTGGGTGATGTTCGTCGGCGACTTCAACCGCCACGAGTTCGCCCTCGACGCCCAGACCGGCAAGATGCTCTGGAAGACCGAGGTGCAGACCCATCCGCTTGGCGTGCTCACCGGCGGGGCGGCCTACCACGACGGCACGGTCTACGTGCCGCTGTCCTCCGGCGAGGAGATCACCGCCACCACGGCGAGCTATTCCTGCTGCACCTTCTCCGGCGCGGTCGTGGCGCTCGACGCCCGCACCGGTCGGATCAGGTGGCGCACCGCCGTGCTGCCCAAGGCCGAGCCCACCCGCAAGAACGCCGCCGGCGCCCAGCTCTACGGCCCCGCAGGCGCCGCGATCTGGTCGCAGCCCTCGATCGACGCGAAGCGGGACCGTGTCTATGTGGCGACCGGCGATTCCTACACCGAGGTGGACGCGCCGGCCTCCGACGCCGTGGTCGCCTTCGACGCGACCTCGGGCCGGATCGCCTGGGCCAACCAGGTGACCAAGGCCGACAACTTCCTGATCGCCTGCGGCCGGATCAAGAGCGTCAACTGCCCGCTCGGCGAGACCGGGCCGGACCACGACTTCGGGGCCACCCCGATCGTCGCCAAACTGCCCGGCGGCAAGGAGATGATCCTCGCCGGCCAGAAGTCCGGCGCGGTCTACGGCCTCGATCCGGCGACCGGGAAGCTCGTCTGGCGCACCCAGGTCGGGACCGGCTCGGCGCTGGGCGGGGTGGAATGGGGCATGGCCTATGACGGGCGCGCGCTCTACGTCGCCATCTCCGATCCGTTCGCGCTTCCGCCGGCGGTGGCCAAGCCCGGCGTCTACGCCCTCGATCCGGCCAGCGGGAAGCTGATCTGGTCGGCGCCGGCCCCCAAGCTCGGCTGCAGCTTCAAGGCCGCGCGCTGCCTGCACGCCCACTCCGCGCCGCCGACCGCCGTCCCGGGGCTGGTGTTCTCCGGCTCGTCCGACGGCTGGCTGGAGGCGTTCGACGCCAGCGACGGCCGCATGGTCTGGAGCTACGACACCGGCAAGGGCGGCTACATGACGGTCAACGGCGTCGCCAACCAGCCGGGCGGCTCGATCGACGGCACGGGCCCGGTGGTCTCGGGCTCGCAGCTGTTCGTGATCTCCGGCTATTCGGGCGCGACGGGCGCGACCGGCAATCCGCTGAACGTGCTGCTGGCCTTCAGCCTGGACGGCAAGTAGGGGAGGGCCGCATGAGCCTCGCGGGCCAGCGCATCGTCGTGATCGGTGGGACCTCGGGCATCGGCTTCGCCGTGGCCGAAGCAGCGCTGAGCGAAGGCTCCGCCGTCGCGGTGGCCTCCAGCAACCCGCAGAACGTCGAGGCGGCCACGGCGCGCCTGCCGGGCGCGGAGGGGTTCGTCCTCGACGTCACCGACGAGGGCGCGGTCGAGCGCGCGTTCGCCGGCCTCGGGCGCTTCGACCACCTCGCCTTCACCGCCGGCGACTGGGGCGGGCCGCGGCGGGGGCTGCTCATGGACCTCGACCTGGACGCCGGCCGGGCGATCTTCAACGTGCGCTTCTGGGGCGCCGCGGCGGTCGCCAAGCACGCCGCCAAGGCGATCGCGCCCGCCGGCTCCATCACGCTCACCGACGGGATGATCGCCCACCGTCCGGCGAAGGGCTCGAGCCTCTCGACCGCCATGGCCGGCGCGGTCGAGCACCTGACCCGCGGGCTCGCCGCCGAGCTCGCGCCCATCCGCGTGAACTGCGTCTGTCCGGGCATGATCCGAACGGGGGTCTGGGACTCCATCCCCGCCGACGTCCGCGAGGCGCGGATCACCCAGATGACCGCCCGCCAGCCGCTCGCCCGCATCGGCGAGCCAAAGGAAGCCGCCGAGGCCTACCTCTATCTGATGCGCGGCGGCTACACGACCGGCCAGGTGCTGCGCGTCGACGGCGGCGGCTCGCTGGTGTGACCCTGCGACAGCCTAGGCGCCCGGCGCATCCCGGTGCAGCCTTCCCGCGATGACCGCTTTTCCGGACGACCTCGCCCGCACGCCCGACGACACCGTCGACGAGGTTTCCGGCGCGCCGTTCACGCCGCTGCAGACGGCCGGCGCCATCGGGCTCGGCGTCATCGCCCTCTTGATGGCGGGCCTCCTGGCCCTGATGCTCAGCGCGCTCGCCGAGGAGCATCGCCTGTCGGCCGCCGGCATCGGCCAGGCGGCCATGTTCGAGGCCCTGTCGACGGGCATTGTCGCCGGACTGGCCGGCATCCTGGTGCGGCCGAAGCGCCTGAAGCTGACCGCCGCGCTGGCGTCGGTGGGCCTGGTCGCGGTCAACCTGGCGACCTTGCGCGCCAGCGGCGTCTCGGTGCTCGCGGTGCGCACGCTCGCCGGCGCGCCCGAGGGCGTGCTGCTGTGGATCACCATCGGGTTCATCGCGCGCACCCGGACGCCGGAGCGCTGGGCGGCGGTGCTGTTCACCGGCATGGCGGTCAGCCAGCTGGCCTTCGCCACCCTGGCCTCCGCCCTGCTGCTGCCGAGGTTCGGCGCGAACGGCGGCTACCTGGCCGTGGCCGCGGCCAGCGCGCTCGGCGTTCCGCTCGCCTTCCTGGCGCCCAGCGCGCTCGGGCCCATGCCCGGCGCCGGCGACCGCGTGGCCGGCGCCCCGCCGCTGAAGGGCTGGATCGCGCTCTTCGGCACGCTGCTGCTCTCGGCCTCGCTCTCCTGCGTGGGGGTCTACGGCGTGCCGCTGGCCGTGCAGGCCGGCCTCAGCCTCGAGCTCGCGCGGAGCGCCATCCCGGTGGCCCTCGGCACGGCCATCGCCGGCGCGGCCCTGGCGACCGCCATCGCCGGGCACGTGCGCTACATCCAGGTGTTCGCCATCTGCGCGGCGGTGTTCTTCGCCAACTGGCTGGCCTACGCCGGCCACCCGCCGGCCTGGCTGCTGATCGGGCTGGCCGGCGGCACAGGCCTCTGCGGCTCGCTCGCCGCGCCCTTCCTGGTGCCGATGACCATCGAGGCCGACCCCACCCGCCGCGCCGCGCTGCAGAGCGGCCCGGTGCAGCTTCTTTCCGGCGCGCTGGGCCCGCTGCTCGCCTCGCTCGCCGTGCGGCCGCACAACGCCCACGGGGTGCTGATCCTGGGCGCCGCGATGCAGGCTGCAGGGCTCGGCATCGCCGTGTGGCTGCACCGCGCCGCCGGCAAGGACGCGCGCGGCTAGGCGCTCGTCTCAGTCGCTGGGCGAGCCGGTCTCCGACAAGGCCCTGAGCTCCGCCCGCAGCCGGCCCGGATCGAGGCCGGGCAGTTCCGACTCGAGGCCCTCGTGCGCTGCGCGCCAGGCGGGGAGGGCGGCCGTGAGCACGGCGTGCCCGGCCGCCGTCAGACTGACCCGTCGCGCCCGCCGGTCCGTCGGGTCCTGGGCGATCGCCGCCAGCCCACGCCGGGCCAGCGGCTTCAGGGCGGCGGTCAGGGTTGTGCGGTCGGCCCCGAGCAGGGCGGCCACCCGGCCCAGGGGGGCAGGCTCCGGCCCGTTCAGCGCCATCAGCAGGGAGAACTGGGTGTTGGTCAGGCCGAGCGGCCTTAGCGCCTTGTCGAAGCGCCGGGCCAGCGCCCGCGCGGCCCGGTGGGCGTGCAGGCAGAGGCAGGTGTCGCGCACCTGCTGCGAGGTTTCGACAGGAAGGCTTGCCGGTTCGGTCATGCCGGCTATTATGTTGATATCAACTCTCCTGATCAAGCCGGAGGCGCGCCATGGACGCCAAGACCGAAACCCTCACGCCTGCCCTGCAGCTCGCCCGCGACAATCCGCTGCGCTTCCCCAACGAAAGCGCCGAGTACCGCGCGGCCCGGACGGCGCTGCTGGCCGAGGAGATCGAGCTGCGCCGCCACATCGCCCGCGTCGCCGCCCAGCGCCAGGCGCTGCCGCCGGGCGGCGAGGTCCGCGGCGACTACCGCTTCCAGGGCGAGGAGGGCGAGGTCGATTTCGCGGGGCTGTTCAGGGACAAGCCGACGCTGGTCGCCTACAGCTACATGTTCGGCCCGCAGCGCGAGCGGCCGTGCCCGATGTGCACCAACCTCCTGGGCGCCTGGGAGGGCAACGCCGCCGATATCGGCCAGCAGATCTCGCTCGTGGTCATCGCCCGCTCGCCCCTCGAGAGGCTCACCGCCTGGAAGCGCGAGCGCGGCTGGAAGAACCTGCGCCTCTACAGCGACCTCAACGGCGCCTACTCCCGCGACTACTTCGGCGTGGCGCCCGACGGCTCGGACATCCCGTCGCTCAACGTCTTCACCCGCCGCGACGGGACCACCCGCCACTTCTGGTCGGGCGAGATGGGCGACCGGACGGCCGATCCGGGCCAGGATCCGCGCGGCGCGCCGGATCCCGCGCCGCTGTGGATGGTCCTCGACATGACCCCGGAGGGCCGGCCGCCGCACTGGTATCCGAGCCTCGCCTACCCGGCCTGAACGACGGCTTGCGCGCGGCGGCGATTTCGGGTCCTTGCGCGGCCAGGAGACCGCCATGTCCGCCAGCCCCGAGAGCCTCGCGCGCGCCCAGTTCGGTCCGCGCGCCGCCGCCTACGTCGAGAGCGCCGTCCATGCGCAGGGCGCCGACCTCGAGGCGCTGTCGGCCGTCGCGTCCGCCCACGCCGGGCGCCGCGCCCTCGACCTCGGTTGCGGCGGCGGCCACGTCGCCTATCGCCTCGCGGCGCATTTCGCCGAGGTGGTGGCCTGCGATCCCGCCCCCGAGATGCTCACGGCGGTCGCCGAAGCCGCACGCGCCCGGGGTCTTGCCAACATCGCGACCGCCGAGGCGGCGGCGGAGCGGCTGCCGTTCGAGGCCGCCAGCTTCGACTTCCTCGCGACGCGCTTCAGCGCCCACCACTGGAGCGACCTCGACCGCGGGCTCGCCGAGGCGCATCGCGTCGCCAAGCCCGGCGCGGCCGTCGTCTTCATCGACGCCGTCTCGCCCGGGCCTCCGCTGCTCGACACCCACCTGCAGGCGATCGAGGTGCTGCGCGATCCCAGCCACGTTCGCGACTACACCGCCGCGGAATGGACGGCGGCCGTCGAGCGGGCGGGGTTCAGCATTGCCGCGCTGCACCGTCACCAGATCCGGATCGATTTCCCGAGCTGGATCGAGCGCATGCGGACGCCTGAGCTGAACGCGGCCGCCGTGCGCGCCCTGCAGGCCGCCGCTTCGGAACCCGTCCGCACGCACTTCGCGATCGAGCCGGACGGCTCCTTCCAGCTCGACGTGATGATCCTCGAGGCGGCGGCCTAGATCCGCTCGACGATGATCGCCGGGGCCATGCCGCCGGCGGCGCACATGGTGACCAGGCCGCGCTTCAGGCCGCGCCGCTCGAGCTCGTCGACGATGGTGCCGATCAGCATCGAGCCGGTGGCGCCGATCGGATGGCCGAGCGCCATGGCGCCGCCGTTGACGTTGACCTTGTCGCGGTCGAGCTCGAGGTCGCGAATGAACTTCTCGGCGACCACCGCGAAGGCCTCGTTGATCTCCCACAGGTCGATGTCGTCCGGCGTGAGCCCCGCCTTCTTCAGCACCTTCTTGGCGGCCGGGACCGGCGCGTTCAGCATCAGCGTCGGGCTGTCGCCGACATTGGCCATGGCGATGACCCGCGCGCGGGCCTTCAGGCCGTTCTTCCGGGCGTACTCCGGCGAGGCGAGCAGCACGGCTGCGGCGCCGTCCACCACGCCCGAGGAATTGCCCGCGTGGTGCACGTGGCGGATCTTCAGGTCCGGATAGACCTGCTGGATCAGCCCCGCAAACGTCGTCCCCTGCGCGTCCAGGGGCGCGTTCGCCATCGCCTCGAACGAGGGCTTCAGGGCGGCGAGGCCCTCCAGCGTCGTCTGCGGGCGGGGGAACTCCTCGCGGTCGAGCGCCAGCGTGCCGTCCTCGCGGTAGTGCGGCACCAGCGAGCGGTCGAACCGGCCCTCGTCCAGCGCCTTGGCCGCGCGCTGCTGGCTGACATAGGCGAGCTCGTCCAGCGCCTCGCGCGGGATGTTCTCCAGGGTGGCGATGGCGTCCGCACAGACGCCCTGATGGGACTGCGGGCGCCTGGCGCGCAGCCGCTCGTTGCCGGCGTCCATCAGCGGCGGCCCGTCTTCCGGATTCCGCTGCGCGGCAAGCGTCGCGGTGTAGGACATCATCTCCGTGCCGCCGGCGATCACCAGGTCTTCCATGCCGGCCATGATCTGCGCCGCGCCCAGGTTCACCGTCGTGATCCCTGAGCCGCAGAAGCGGTTGAGCGTCACGCCCGAGGCGCGGACGTCGTAGCCGGCGTCGAGTGCGGCCATGCGGCCGAGGTCGTTGCCCTGCTTGCCGTTCTGCGAGGCGGTGCCCCAGATGATGTCGTCGACCTCCTCGGTCTTCAGGTTGTTCCGCTCGGCGATCGCCTTGAGGACCGTGGCGGCGAGGTGCTGCGGGTGCTGGTCGGCGAGCGCGCCCTTGCCCACTTTGCCGATGCCCCTTGGCGTGCGGCAGGTGTCGATGATCAGGGCTTCGGGCATGGCGGGCTCCAGCGAAAAGGTCTCTCTCGCCGGCGATCATGGCGGGCGGACCCTACGTCAGTCGAATCCCGTCGCCGCCAGGCGAACGTCACCGCTGCGCGAGAGCCCCGGCGAAGTCGATGACGCACATCGCGCCCCAGGCGCGGTGGGCGGCGCAGCTCACGCCGGCGAGCTGATAGTGGGCGCCGAAGATGTTCTGCCGATGCCCGCGGCTGGGCACGCCGGAATCGATGATCAGCTGGCGCACCACCTCGCGCGGATCGTCGTACCCGTAGGAGATGTCCTCGGCGGCGAGGCCGGCCCAGACGCCGTGCGCGTGCAGCCGCTCGGAGAGCGTCGCGCCGTCCGGGCTCACGTGGCCGACCAGATAGGTGCGGCCTTGCATCCGGGCGTGCGCGCGCGCCGCGGCGGCGAGCCCCTCGCTCGGCTTCAGCGGCGGCAGCGGCCGCTGCCGCGAGAGGAAATCGATCGCTTCGGCGAGCGCGTCCAGGTCTTCGTTGCCGATCTCGGAGTAGCCGACCTCCCCGCCGCGCGCGGCGCTGCGCCGCAGCTCGCGGGCATATTGCGCCGGATGCGTGCGGGCGAAGTTGAGCTCGTCGAGAACCGCGGCCTCGACGCCGACCTGGGCCGCCGCCAGGCCGGGCGCTGAGCAGAGGAAGAGCCCGCCGCAGATACCGGCGAGGAGGGCGCGGAGGTGGCGCATGGCAGCCCCTGATCCCGAATACGTCCCTCGGGACCGGTCTGTAACATGGCCATGGTGGAGCTTCCCCTAACGCCCGCGCCGGGCGTCCGCGACGGATCGGCGCGGACTCGCCGGCTATCGCTTCAGCGAGGCCAGATAGGCCGCCACCGCGGCGGCGTCGGCGGCGTGCATCCGGTATTGCGGCATCGGCGGCTTGGTCAGCGCCAGGCGAACACCGGCTGCTCCAGCTCCGAGACGCGGGTCACGCGTCCGGCCACCAGCTCGCGCAACTGATAGATCAGGGCGGCGGTGGGCGCATGGATATGCTGGTCGCCGATCTTGAGGCGGATCAGCGGCCGCGGGCTCTCGGGGATGGTCTCGAAGGCCACGGCGTCCTCGCCGCCCAGGCTGTCCAGCCGGACCCGGTGCACCGAGGCGACCTCCTGCGGGTTCGGCCGCAGCTCGGCGGGATCGGCCAGCCAGGCCACAACCGGCGCAACGAGGAATCCCGAACGGGTCCGATAGTCGTCCAGCAGACCCAGGACGCCCTCCGCCGGCAGCCGCACCCCGAGCTCCTCCTGCAGTTCGCGCAGCGCGGTCTCGGCCAGGCTCTCGCCAGGATCGCAGCGGCCGCCCGGCAGCGCCCACTGGCCGGCGTGGGCCCGCAGGCCGGAGGCTCGGCGGGTGAGAAGGAAGGCCGTCTCGCCCGAGCCATCGTCGGCCTCCACCAGGGCGATCGCCACCGCGGCCCGCTTCAGGCCGGCGGTCTCCTCGGCGATGCGGGGGAAGGCGCTGCAGCGGGCCAGCAGTTCGTCGCGGAAACCGGGGGAGAAGGGACAGCTCATGCCCCACCTTAGCGCGCTTCGGCGGCGAGGCCCTTGCCTTCGGCCCTGCGGCGCGGGCTAGTCTGCGGGCAAATCGGGGAGGGGAGTCCGAGCATGGTGATCGTGGACGAGCTGCGCGCGCTCGACAAGCCGCAGAGGGCCGCCTTCATCGCCGCCCTGCTGGGCTGGGCGCTGGACGCCTTCGACTTCTTCCTGCTCACCTTCGTGCTGAAGGACATCGCCACCGAGTTCCACACCGACGTGAAGCAGGTCGCCGTCGCGATCACCCTCACGCTCGCCGCACGACCCGTGGGGGCCTTTGTCTTCGGCCGCCTCGCGGACACCTACGGCCGCCGGCCGGTCCTGATGATCGACGTGGCGGTCTACGCCGCGCTGGCCTTCGTGTCGGCCTTCTCGCCCAACCTGATCACCTTGTTGGTGCTCCGGACCCTGTTCGGCTTCGCCATGGGCGGGGAGTGGGGAATCGGCGCGTCGCTCGCGCTCGAGACGATCCCCGCGAAGAGCCGCGGCGTGGTCTCCGGCATCCTGCAGGAAGGCTATCCGGTCGGCTTTTTCCTGGCTTCGATCGCCAACCTCTTCCTGCCCACGATCGGCTGGCGAGGGCTGGTGATGATGAGCGCCCTGCCGGCGCTGCTCATTCTGTTCATCCGCGCCCACGTGCCCGAGAGCCCGGCCTGGCAGACGGCCCGCGCGACCCGGGCCGCCGGCCGGGGCGTCAGCTTCGCCGCCGCGATGAAGGGCCGCTGGGGCCTGCTCGTGTATGTCGTCGTGCTGATGACGGCGTTCAACTTCTTCAGCCACGGCACCCAAGATCTCTATCCGACCTTCCTGAAGGTGCAGCACAGGTTTTCCGCGGGCATGGTGACCGCCCTCACCATCGTGCTCAATCTCGGGGCCATCGTCGGAGGCCTGATCTTCGGGGCGCTGTCGGAGAAGATCGGGCGCCGGCGGGCCATCGTCATCGCCGCCCTGCTCGCGCTGCCGATCATCCCGCTGTGGGCGTTCTCGGCGACGCCCCTGATGCTGGGATTGGGCGCGTTCCTGATCCAGGTCAGCGTGCAAGGCGCCTGGGGCGTGGTGCCCGCCCACCTGAACGAGCTCAGCCCCGAGGGCGCGCGCGGCGCATTTCCGGGCTTCGCCTACCAGCTCGGCAACCTGTTCGCCGCCGGCAACGCCACCTGGCAGGCGGGGCTGGCCGAGAGCCGCGGCGATGACTACGGCTTCGCGCTGGCGCTGGTGTGCGGCGTGGTCGCGGTGATCCTGGCGCTGGTCACCTGGTTCGGTCCCGAAGCCAAGGGCCGCGCGTTCGGAACCGCGCAGGGCGACGCGCCGTAACGCCGCTAAGCGGGTTCCCGCTCCCGCGCCTTTGCGCCCACCTTGCCGCCGTAGGCGAACTCCGGGCCGTCGAGATCGATGTTCGGGAGCTCGTTGCGCTCGGCCCAATAGTCCTGAGTGTGCTGCCACTCCGGCTTGTCGAGGCGCCTCGGCATCTTCTCGATGTCGCGCATCAGATAGCCCGGGTTGAAGTTCTCCGGGTCGATCCAGGAGAGCGGCTCGAGCCCTTCGTCCTGGGGCCGCAGCTTCGGCGTCACGCTGGCCGCGCCCTTGGCCTGCATGTGGTTCAGGAGGCGGCAGACGAAATCGCCCAGGATGTCGACGCGCAGCGTCCAGCTCGCCCGGAAGTAGCCGAACACCCAGACCAGGTTCGGCACGCCGGTGAACATCATGCCGCGGTAGGTGATCGTCTCGGCGAAGTCGACCGACCGGCCGTCCACCTCGAAGGCGATGTCGCCCAGGACGCAGAGGTTGAAGCCGGTGGCGGTGATGATGATGTCCGCCGCGAGCGCTTCGCCGGACTTCAGGAGGATGCCGGTCTCGGTGAAGCGCTCGATCTCGTCGGTGACGACGCTCGCTTTGCCGTCCTTCACCTTCTGGAAGATGTCGCCCTCCGGCACGAAGGCGATGCGCTGCCGCCAGGGGCGGTAGCTCGGCGTGAAGTGCTTGGCGGTGATCTCCGGGCCCACGAAGGCTTCGACCATCGACAGCAGCTCCTGCTTCACCGCCTCCGGCTCCTCGAACGAGCGGCGGGTGAACAGGCCGCCCATCTTCAGCCGCTGGCGGCGCACGATCTCGTGGATCCAGCGCTCGTCGATCTCCAGGCCGCGCAAGGTGTCGGCGAGGTCGTCGACGTTGCGCCCCGGCACGAAGTAGGTCGGCGAGCGCTGCAGCATGGTGACGTGCCCGGCCTCGTCGGCCATGGCCGGGATCAGCGTCGCCGCGGTCGCCCCGGACCCGATCACCACCACCTTCTTGCCGCGATAGTCGAGATCAGCCGGCCAGGTCTGCGGATGGACGATGCGGCCCTTGAACTCGGCCATGCCCGGCCACTCCGGGGTGTAGCCCTGCTCGTGGCGATAGTAGCCCTGGCACATCCAGAGGAAGTTGGCGGTGAAGACCTTGCGCTCGCCGGTGTCGGTGCGCTTCGCCTCCACGGTCCACAGGCTCGTCTCGCTCGACCAGCGGGCGGCCAGGATCCTGTGACCATAGCGGATGTGGCCCGCCAGGCCGTTCTCCTCGATCACCTCGCCCATGTAGGCCAGGATCTTGTCGCCCGTGGCGATCGGCGTCCCGGTCCACGGCTTGAAGCGGTAGCCGAAGGTGTAGAGGTCGGAATCGGAGCGGATGCCCGGGTACTGGTGCGTCCACCAGGTGCCGCCGAAATGCTCCTGCGCGTCGAGGATGACGAAGCTCTTGTCGGGGCACTGCTCCTTGAGGTGCACCGCCGAGCCCACGCCCGAGATGCCGGCGCCGACGATCAGCACGTCAAAGTGCTCGACCCGTGCGTCCACCTGTGAGCGCGCGATCATCCCGGCGTCGTCCATCCCGTTGTCCTCCAGCGCCGCATGAGACGGCGTCGGTCCGCGCCGCGCCTTGTTGGCTTGCCTCAAGGATAACTTATCGCTGATAATCTTTCTAGCCGCTGATCCCCGCTGGGGCGGCGACGCCGGTTCAATCGATCGCCTTCCGCCACGTCGCGCTTGCGTTGCGGTCGATAGGCCGCTTGGATTCCCGCCAGTGCGGGCGTGAGCGGTTGGGGGCGGACATGAAATCGTTCGAAGGCAAGTTCGCGGTTGTGACCGGCGGCGGCACGGGCATGGGGCGCGAGCTCGCCCGCCAGCTGGCCGCCGAGGGCTGCAATGTCGCCATGTGCGACGTCTCGGCGAAGTCGATGGCCGAGACCGTGGCGCTCATCGAGGCCGATCGCCCGCCGCAGGGCACCAAGGTCTCGAGCCATGTCGCCGACGTCTCGGACGAGGCCCAGCTGATCCGCTTCCGCGGCGAAGCCGCCGAGCGGCACCAGACCGACAAGCTGAACCTGTTGTTCAACAACGCCGGCATCGGCGGCGGCGGCTCGTTCGTGAACGACTCCCGGCAGGAATGGGAGAAGACCTTCAATGTCTGCTGGGGCGGGGTCTATCTCGGCTGCCGCACCTTCCTGCCGATGATGCTCGAGGCCGACGAAGGCCACATCGTCAACACCGCCTCGGTCAACGGCTTCTGGGCCTCGCTCGGCCCGCGCGTCAGCCATACCGCCTATGCCGCCGCCAAGTTCGCGGTGAAGGGCTTCACCGAGGCGCTGGTCACCGACCTGCGGCTCAATGCGCCGCACATCAAGTGCTCGGTCGTGATGCCGGGGCACATCGGCACCTCGATCGTCGCCAACTCGCGCAAGGTGATCTCCGGGCGCGACGAGGATCAGCTCTCGGCCGAGGACATCGCCCGCGCCCGCGCCCGCATTGCCCGGGCCATGGGCGAGGCCGCCGCCCAGCTCAGCGACGAGCAGATCTCGGCGATGGCCGCCGAGCAGGCCCGCCGGTTCCTGGAGGATGCGCCGACCTCGGCTGCGGAAGCCGCCAAGATCATCCTCGACGGCGTGCGGGCCGAGCGCTGGCGGATCCTGGTGGGCAAGGACGCCCACGCCATGGACCTGCTGGTCCGCGAGGACCCCGAACACGCCTATGAGCCGGAGTTCTTCGAACGGCTGATCGCCGCCACCGGCTGGCGGCTGGGCGGCTGAGCGGCGGAGCGAGCCTCAGCCTGGCGGCCTGTGGATTGGGTCCACCCAGGCCACGCCCTCGGGCTTCTCCACCGGCTCTATGTCGAGATTGACCACCACGGCCTCGCTGTCGGAGCGCACCAGCACGCACGAGAGCGTCGCCTCGCCCGAGGCGTTGATCTCCTGATGCGGCACATAGGGCGGCACATAGATGAAGTCGCCCGGCCCCGCTTCGGCGACGAATTCCAGCCGCTCTCCCCAGCGCATGCGGGCCCGACCGCTCACCACGTAGATCACGCTCTCCAGCGCGCCATGGTGGTGCGCCCCGGTCTTGGCGCCGGGATGGATGTGGACGGTCCCCGCCCAGAGCTTCTTCGCGCCCGCCCGTGCGTAGTCGATCGCCGCAGCGCGATGCATGCCGGGGGTCTGGGCCGTGTTGTCGTCCAGCCGGTCGCCGGGGATCACCTTCACGCCGGTTTGCTTCCAGCCGTCCGGCGGGGTTGCGGGCTCGTCGCTCATCGGCCCAGCATCCCGCCGGGCCGGAGCTCCGGCAAGGGCGATCCGCGCGCCGGCGATCAGTTCAGGGGCCGCGGCGCGACGAACGCCTCGTCCCAGTCGCCGGCGTCATCCTGGATCAGCACATGGCGCGGCTCCTGGTCGACCCGGGCGAAGTCGCCGGCCGCCTCCAGGGCTTCGGCCTTCGAGCCATAGGCGCCCAGCTCGGCGTCGTCCTGGTCCACCAGCATCCATCGGCCGCTCCGGGCCACGACGGTCAGCTCGCTCATGATCGAATTTCCCCGGCCCCGGACAAATCGGCGTTCGCCCGATGCGCCAAGTCTTGTCACCGCGTCGGACCGAGGCCGCTATGTCGGCGCGTCGCACCCGCTGCGGCGCAAGCGCGCAGCGGCCTTGCCGCGGAACAGGCCCTACGCCTGGTCCCGGAAATAGGGCTCCACAGGGCCGGCGAGCTTCAGCATCAGGGGACGGCCGTTGCGGTCCTTGGCGTTGCCGGCGACCACGCGGATCCAGCCCTCTGAGACGCAGTATTCGTCCACGATGGTCTTCTCCTGGCCCATGAAGCGCACCCCCACGCCGCGCGCCAGGACCTCGGCGTCGTAGTGGGGGCTGGAAGGATCCACCGAGAGGCGGTCGGGCGGGGCGTCGCTCATGTGAGAGCGGCCCTAGACCGGCCGCGGCCCGGTTTCAAGCGTGCAACCAGGCGAACGTTGTCACCCCGCGCGCGGCGGCGGTATCGTCGGGGTGCGCGGCCATGGCGTTCAAGGCCCTGCGCGGGGGAGATGCCCGTGAAATCCGCAGCCCTGTCGATTGCAGCCGTGATCAGCGCGCTCGCCGCCGCGCCGACGTTCGCCCAGTCTCCCGCCGCCAAGCCGCCGGCCTACCACGCGCCCCGGAACGCCTTCGGCCAGCCCGACCTGGAGGGCGTCTGGACCAACGCCACCCTCACCACGCTCGAGCGCGACCCGAAGTACAGCGAGCGTCTCGCCATGACGCCGCAGGAAGCCGCGGCGATCGAGCATGCGAACGCCAAGTTCATCGCCCAGGCGAACGCTCCGACGGATCCGAAGCTGAAGACCACGGACCTGCCCTACGAGTGCGGACGCGGCTTCAAGGGCAGCGACTGCGGCTACAACTTCGCCTGGACCGATCCGGGCACCGAGGTGATGGCGATCGCCGGGGAGAAGCGCACCTCGATCATCGTCGATCCGCCGAACGGGCGTCTGCCGCCGCTCACCGATGAGGGCAGGACGCGGCTGGCGGCGCGCTTCAGGCGCGGCGCCTTCGACGGCCCGGAATCGCGCTCGCTGGGGGAGCGGTGCATCCTCTCGTTCGGCTCCGCCGCCGGCCCCCCGATGCTGCCGCTGCTCTACAACAACAACTACCAGATCTATCAGTCCAAGGACGAGGTCTCGATCCTGGTGGAGATGGTCCACGACCTGCGCCACATCCGCCTCGACGCCCAGCACCTTCCGCCCAGCATCAAGGAATGGATGGGCGACAGCGTCGGCCATTGGGAGGGCGACACCCTGGTCGTCGAGACCACCAACATGCGGCCCGAGCAGGGCTTCCGCGGAGCCGGCGGCGACACCAAGGTCACCGAGCGCTTCACGCGCATCTCGCCCACCCAGATCCTCTACCGCTTCACCGTCGAGGACCCGGAGATCTACACCCGCCCGTTCAGCGGCGAAGTGGCGCTGAACGCGGCGCGCGGGCCGATCTACGAATACGCCTGCCACGAAGGCAACTACGCCATGCCGGGCATCCTGGCCGGGGCGCGGGAGATGGAGAAGGAGGGCCGCGATCCGGGCGCCGGCCCCCGCGACGCCTCCGGCGCGCCGGCCGCCGAGGGCAGCGAATAGCCATCCCCAGCCGGCGCAGCGCAGGCTGCGACCAGCTCGTCTCTCAGCCCTGCGCCAGCTGCGAGCCGCCGCCGCCCGCGAGATGCTCGACGATCCAGTCCTGGGCGGCGTCCAGATTGTCGAACGTCGGCGACTCCGGGCCGTCCAGGCCGCCGAATCCCTTTTCCAGGAACCAGCATCCGGAGCGGTCCTCGTGCAGGTCCGACAGCCGCACGAGCACGGCGACGAGCCAGCGGTCGTGGAACACGAGACAGCCTTCGCCCTCCTCGCCCGTGGCGACCAGAATGGGTTGGAGAGTCAGGGACATCGGGTTCCGAGCCGGCGCGTCTTGCATAAACGCGCGCCGCCCGACCCCGCGTTCCGTCCCCGGCGTGGTGAACGAGGATTCACTGTGAGCGCCGCTTAACCGCGCTCGTTCGCGGAAGGTGAACACTACTTGGCTATCACGGACGAGGTGAGGGGCGGCTCCCGAACGTGGAGACCCGCGATGCCGAGACTTCCGGACGTGGTGGGCGGAGCCTGGGATTTCGTCCTCATCCACCCGTTCATCACCGCATGGCTTGCGGCCACGAGCGCGTGGATGCTGTTCGCCGCCGCGCGGCGCGAACGCTAGGCCGCTTGCGGCGCGGTCATGACTGCAAGTCCACGCCCGCCGGGTGCGCCGAACCGTGACGGCTTTGAACCCGAGCGGGCTTTCGAGGGTTCTTCTGCGAGCCATGAGCTCGGAGACTCCGGACCGCTTCGTCGAGATCAAGCACTGCCTCGCGCGCGCGGAGCAGGCGTTCGCCCGGGCCGGGCGCTGCGAGGACGCGGTCGAGCGGGCCCGGCTGATGGACGAGGCCGAGGTCTGGCTGGTCCGCGCGGAGCGCGCCTTCGCCCGCGTCAACGACCGCGCGATTCCGCTGGAGTCCGGGGGCCGGCCTCTCCATGAGCACCGCTCGTTCCAGGACGCCGCCGCCGAGGAAGCCTTGGTCTGGCGGCGCGAGGCCAAGCCTGAAAGCTGAGCCGCTGGCCAGACGCGCCGGCCCGCGTTAGGCACCGGCCATGTTCGTGCTGCTGTTCGCCGTGGCGGTTTGGGCCGGCTGCCAGAATGCGCTCGCGGGCGGCGGCTCCTTCGTGACGCTTCCCGCCCTGATCCTCTCGGGCCTGGATGCGCGCGCCGCCAACATCGCCTCGACCCTGGCCTTGTTCCCCGGACAGGTGACCACCGGCTGGGTCGGCCGCAAGCTGGTCAGCGGGGCGGGCGGCCTGAGCTTCCGGGCGCTGGTGGCGGTCAGCCTGGCCGGCGGCGCGCTCGGGGCGGTGCTGCTCCTGCTCACGCCGTCGACCTTCTTCGCCCGACTGGTGCCGTGGCTGGTGCTGTTCGCGACCGGGCTGTTCGCCTACGGCAGCTTCGTCAGGCGGCCGGCCGAGGCGGGGCCGCGGGTGGGCCCCCTCGCCGCCGGCGCCATGCAGTTCGCGATCTCCGTCTACGGCGGCTACTTCGGCGGCGGCATCGGCTTCCTGATGCTGGCGGCGCTGACCGCCGCGGGCCTGGCCGTCCGGGCGGCCGGAGCGACCAAGAACGTGCTCGCCTCGATCATGAACGCCGCGGCGGTGGCGATCTTCATCTTCACGCCGCACATCCCCTGGCTCAGGGTGGCGGTGGTCAGCGTCGGCGCGATCGCCGGCGGCTACGGGGGGGCGATGCTGTTGAAGCGCGTCGACGAGCGGATCATCCGCGGGTTCGTGGTGCTGCTGGGCGTCGCGCTCACCGTCGGGCTGTTCATCAGGCAGGGCCGATGAGCGTCGTTGCGGCCTATATCTATCGCAACGGCCGGAGGGTCCGCGACGCCTCGCTCACCGAGGCCGGCCTCAAGCTCGCCCGCGGCGAGTTCGTCTGGATCGGGCTGGTCGACCCTGACGAGACGGAGTTGCGGCTGCTGGCGCGGCGTTTCCGGCTGCACCCGCTGGCCGTGGAGGACGCCCTTTCCGCCCACCAGATGCCCAAGGTTGAGGTCTACGGCCGCGAGCTGTTCGTGGTCGCCCGCACCGCCCAGATCGAGGGCGACTCCATCACCTATGGCGAGACCCACATCTTCATGGGCGAGACCTACGTGGTCACGGTGCGCCACGGCTCGCCGCGGGCGCACTCGGAACTCAGGGCGCACCTGGAGGCGGCGCCGGCGCTGCTGCGGCACGGGCCCGACTACGTGGTGCACGGCATCCTGGACTTCATCGTCGACGGCTACCTGCCGATCGTCGAGGACATCGAGGAGGAGGTGCTGTCCATGGAGGGCCGGGCGCTGGAGGCCTTCCTGTCGCGCGCCGACATCCGCCGCATCTTCCTGCTGCGCCGCGAGCTGATCCGCTTCCGCCGCATCCTGGGGCCGATGGAGGAGATGGCGAGCCGGCTCGAGCACCTCGCCATCCCGGGCCTCGACCCCGAGGTCAGGCCCTATTTCCGCGACGTCGCCGACCATGTGCGGCGGGTCGCCAGCCGGGTCGAAGGACTCAGGGAAGTGCTCTCCTCGGTGTTCGAGGTCTCCAACCTCCTGGAGCAGCAGCGCCAGGGAGTGATCACCCGCAAGCTCGCCGCCTGGGCCGCGATCCTGGCGGTGCCCACGGCGGTGGCCGGCATCTACGGCATGAACTTCCAGCACATGCCGGAGCTGCATTGGATCTACGGCTATCCCGCGGTGCTGGCGGGCATCCTCGCCGCCTGCCTGTTCCTCTACTGGCAGTTCAAGCGCTCGGGCTGGCTTTAGCTGGGCTAGCGGGCGGCGATGGCGCCGATGGCGGCAGGCGTCGCCATCGCGAGTTTCTCTTGCGCTTCCTGGCGCACGCCCGCCTTGCAGGCGGCCTGAATGCCGAGGTCCTTCTCAGCCCCGCAGAAGCTCTGCGCGGCGCGCGCCACGCGGGCCTGCAGCGTCGCCTCGCCGGCGTGCGTGGCGAGGTTCAGGTCGGAGACGTGGATCCTCACCGGCGCGGCGTGCGCGGCGGTGGCCAGCATGATGGCCAGCGGAAAGGCCACCAGGGCCGGGGTGGCGGCGTCGGCGAACTTGGCGATCAGGTTGGTCATTGTCGTTCCCTCTGAAGTCTGAAT
>NZ_DATIMC010000052.1:0-14422 GCF_035475775.1 Phenylobacterium sp.
ACCACGTCGGTGACGTCGGTGGCGTTCATGAACTCGGCGCGCTGTTCGAACACGGCCTTGCGCTGGTCGTTCACGACGTCGTCGTACTTGAGCAGGTTCTTGCGGATCTCGTAGTTGCGCTGCTCGACCTTCTTCTGGGCGGTGGCGATGGCCGAGTTCAGCCACTTGTGGGTGATCGCCTCGCCTTCCTGGACGCCGAAGGTGCGCATGATCGCGTCCAGCCGGTCGCCGGCGAAGATCCTCAGGAGGTCGTCCTCGCAGGAGAGATAGAACTTCGAGCGGCCGGGGTCGCCCTGGCGGCCGGTCCGGCCGCGCAGCTGGTTGTCGATCCGCCGGCTCTCGTGCCGTTCGGTGCCGAGCACGAAGAGCCCGCCCGCGGCGAGCGCCTGGGCCTTGGCGTCGGCGATCTCCGCCTCGATCTCGGCCCGCTTGTCGGCCGACATCTCGGGGGTCACCTCGATTCCCTCGGCAAGCTGCGCCTCGCGCCAGTCCAGGAGGCGCATGTCGACGTTGCCGCCGAGCTGGATGTCGGTGCCGCGGCCGGCCATGTTGGTGGCGATGGTCACCGCGCCCGGCACGCCGGCGTCGGCCACGATCTTGGCTTCCTGCTCGTGGTAGCGGGCGTTGAGCACGTTGTGCGGGATGCCGGTGCGGGTCTTGCCGTCGATCTCGAAGCTATGGGCGTTCAGCAGCTCGGAGAGCTGCTCGGACTTCTCGATGGAGACCGTGCCCACCAGGATCGGCTGGCCGCGCCGGTAGCAGTCCTCGATCTGGCCGATGATCGCCTGGTTCTTCTCCGCCCCGGTCCGGTAGACCTCGTCGTCCTCGTCGATGCGCGCGATCGGCCGGTTGGTCGGGATCTCGGCGACGTCCATCTTGTAGATGTCGAAGAACTCCTGCGCCTCGGTGGCCGCCGTGCCGGTCATGCCGGAGAGCTTGGCGTAGAGGCGGAAGTAGTTCTGGATGGTGACCGAGGCGAGCGTCTGGTTCTCGGGCTGGACGACGACGCCTTCCTTGGCCTCGATCGCCTGGTGCAGGCCCTCCGACAGGCGCCGGCCGTGCATCATGCGGCCGGTGAACTCGTCGATCAGCATCACCTCGCCGGCGCGCACGATGTAGTCGCGGTCGCGCAGGTAGAGCACGTTGGCCCTCAGCGCCTGGTTCACGTGGTGCACCACGCTGACGTTGGCCGCGTCGTAGAGGCCGGCGGAGTCTTCGGCCAGGTGGCCGCCGGCCAGCAGGATCTCCTCGATCTTCTCCGCGCCGTCTTCGGTCAGCATCGCCTGGCGCTGCTTCTCGTCGTGCTCGAAGGTGGTCGCGTCCTTGATCAGCTCGCGCACCAGGCCGTCGATGGTCCGGTAGAACTCGCTTCGATCCTCGGTCGGACCGGAAATGATCAGCGGCGTGCGCGCCTCGTCGATCAGGATCGAATCCACCTCGTCGACGATCGCGAAGTTGTGGCCGCGCTGGACCATCTCGCTGGCGTCATAGACCAGGTTGTCCCGCAGGTAGTCGAAGCCGAACTCGTTGTTGGTGCCGTAGGTGATGTCGGCGTTGTAGGAGGCCTGCCGCTGGCCCTGCGAGAGCCCGTGGACGATCGTGCCCACGCTCATGCCCAGGAAGCCGTAGATCTGGCCCATCCATTCGGCGTCGCGCTGCGCCAGGTAGTCGTTGACGGTGATCAGGTGCACGCCCTTGCCGGCGAGCGCGTTGAGATAGATCGGCGCCGTGGCCACCAGGGTCTTGCCTTCGCCGGTCCGCATCTCGGCGATGCCGCCCTCGTGCATCACCATGCCGCCCACCAGCTGCACGTCGTAGTGCCGCTGGCCGAGCGTGCGTCGCGCCGCCTCGCGGACCACCGCGAAGGCCTCCTCCAGGAGGTCGTCCAGCGTCTCGCCCCGGGCGAACCGCGCCCGGAATTCCTCGGTCTTGGCGCGCAGCTCGTCGTTCGACAGCGCCTGGATCTGCGGCTCCAGGGCGTTGATCTTGCCGACGCGGCCCAGCATCGACCTGACCTTGCGGTCGTTGCTGGAGCCGAAGAACCGTTGGAACATGGTCAAATGGGGAGGTCCGGACTGATGGGCGGCGGCAGGCCGCACAGGCCCGAAAAATCCGCTCATTTGAAGGCGCGCGAGACTTAAGCAGCGCCCCCTTCGAAGTCAACGCGAGCCTCCGCTCATCCCTCCCTTAATGGGGAGGGACAGGCCGCGGGAGCGGCCAGGGTGGGGCCGTCACGATCAAACTCCGAGACCGGTGCCTGACCCACACGTCCCCACCCGGCCGAAGCTCCGCTTCGTCCTCCCTCCCCGTCAAGGGAGGGAAAAGTCTCAGAACACCTCGAACAGGCCGGCGCCGCCCATGCCGGTGCCGATGCACATCGAGACCACGACGTTCTTGACGCCGCGGCGCTTGCCTTCCTGCAGGATGTGGCCGGTCAGTCTGGCGCCGGTCATGCCGTAGGGATGGCCGATGGCGATGGAGCCGCCGTTGACGTTGTAGATCTCCGGATCGACGCCCAGGGTGTCGCGGCAGTAGAGGCATTGCGAGGCGAACGCCTCGTTCAGCTCCCACAGCTCGATGTCGTCGACCTTCAGGCCATGGCGCTCGAGCAGCCTGGGGACGGCGAACACCGGGCCGATGCCCATCTCGTCCGGCTCGCAGCCGGCGACGGCCCAGCCCTTGAAGACGCCCATCGGCTGCAGGCCGCGACGCTCGGCCTCCTTGGCCTCCATGATGACCACGGCGGCCGCCCCGTCGGACAGCTGCGAGGCGTTGCCGGCGGTGATGTACTTGCCCTCGCCGCGCACCGGCTGGAGCTTGGCGAGCCCCTCCATGGTGGTGTCCGGCCGGTTGCACTCGTCGCGGTCGACCGTGTAGTCGACGATCTTCTCCTCGCCCGTCTCCTTGTTGACCTGCTTCATCTTGGTCTTCATGGGGACGATCTCGTCGCGGAACTTGCCGGCCTGCTGAGCGGCGGCCATGCGTCGCTGGGATTCCAGGCTGTACTCGTCCTGGTACTCCCGGGAGATCTTGTAGCGGTCGGCCACCACGTCGGCGGTATCGATCATCGGCATGTGGAAGGCCGGATACATCTGCGCCAGCTGCGGATCGCTGTTGGCCGGATCGCCGCGGCCGGGCGGAAAGGTGATGCTCTCCACCCCGCCGGCCACCACCACCTCGGCGCCGTCGTTCTTCACGTAGTTGGCCGCCGCGGCGATGGCGTTCAGCCCGGAGGAGCAGAAGCGGTTGATGGTCACGCCCGAGGTGGTCACCGGCAGGCCGGCCAGCAGCGCCGCCTGGCGCGCCGGATCGCCGTTCGGATGCACCACGTTGCCGAGGAAGACGTCCTCGACGGCGTCCTTCTCCACGCCGGCCCGGTCGACCGCGTGCTTGATGGCATGGGCGGCCATGCTCATCACGGGGGTCATGTTGAACCCGCCGCGGGCCGACTTGGCCAATCCCGTCCGGGCGTAAGAAACAATGACGGCTTCGCGCATTTTGAAATGATCCTCCCAACAAGAATTCGATGGCGGCCCTGACGGGGTCGTTTGAGCGCTCGGTCCAACCTTTGCATCGCCGGGCGCAAATGGCTAGGGACGGGGCGCGCCAGGGCGCGATTTCCGCACGTACGGGGGGCCGGCCATGAGCCGCAAGCCGAGGACCGCCAAGGCGCTGGAAGCCGCCGCCAAGCCTGTCGAGGTGGTGGGCCAGGCGCTGGAACGCGCCTTCGATCCTCTGACCAGCACGCTCAAGCGCGCGGCGCTGAAGCGCGCCGACAGGCAGGCCCGCCAGTTCACCCCCGGCGGCTCCCCCGCGGCGGCGCCCAAGACCGACGGGACCGATCCGATGGTCTCGCCGCTCGCGGTTCCGTTTCCGAACGTGGTCCGGGTGGCGGGGGTGGAAATGGCCACCGGCCGCGCCGGCTTCTACAAGCACGACCGCGACGACCTGATGGTCATGACCTTCCCGGAAGGCGCGAGCTGCGCCGGCGTCTTCACCCGCCATGGCGTGGGCTCCGCGCCGGTCGACTGGTGCAAGCGGCATCTCGCGACCACCAAGGGGGAGGGGGTCCGCGCCCTGGTGGTCAACGCGGGCTGCGCCAACTCCTTCACCGGCAGGCCGGGCGCGGACGCCGTGCGCCGCGTCTGCCAGGCGATCGCCAAGCGCTTCGATTGCCGCCAGCGCGACGTGATGGTGGCCTCCACCGGCGTCATCGGCGTGCTGCTGGACGATTCCCGGATCATCCACCGCCTGCCGGAGCTCGAGCACAGGATGGCGCCGGACGGCTGGCTCGCCGCGGCCCGCGCCATCATGACCACCGATACCTTCCCGAAGGGCGCCTACGCCGAGGCCCGGATCGACGGCCACACGGTTCGCATCGCGGGGATCTGCAAGGGTTCGGGGATGATCGCGCCGGACATGGCGACCATGCTGGCCTTCGTGGTGACCGATGCGGCGATCTCGCCCGCTGCGCTGCAGATCCTGCTGTCGCTCTACGCCCGCAACACCTTCAACGCCGTGACCGTCGACGGCGACCGCTCGACCAACGACACCCTGCTGCTGTTCGCGACCGGCCAGTCGGGCGCGCCGCGCATCGGCCGCGCCGGCGACCGGCGCCTGGCCGACTTCCGCGAGAAGCTGGAGGCCGTGCTGCTCGACCTCGCCCTGCAGCTGGTCCGCGACGGCGAGGGCGCCTCGAAGTTCATCAAGGTCACCGTCAGCGGGGCCGAGAGCCATGCCTCGGCCCGCAAGATCGCCCGCACGGTCTGCGAGAGCCCGCTCGTCAAGACCGCCTTCGCCGGCGAGGACGCCAACTGGGGCCGCATCGTCATGGCGGTGGGCCGCGCCGACGAGCCGATCGACCGCGACAAGCTCTCGGTCAGGTTCGGCGAGCTGTGGGCGGCCCAGGACGGGCTGGTCGCCGCCGCCTATGACGAAGCCAGGATGAGCGCCTACATGAAGAACAAGGAGCTCGAGGTGGCCATCGACGTGGGCGTCGGCCGCGGCTCGGCCGAGATGTGGACCTGCGACCTCACCAAGCGCTACGTCGAGATCAACGGGGACTATCGGTCATGAGCCGCGCATGAGCGCGGAGAAGGCCCTTTTGCTGGTCGCCGCCGCGGCCCTGGTGGATGTCGACGGCCGGGTGCTGATCTGCCGGCGGCCGCCGGGCAAGCCGCTGGCCGGGCTGTGGGAATTCCCGGGCGGCAAGGTCGAGGCCGGCGAGACCCCGGAGGCCTGCCTGATCCGCGAGCTGGAGGAGGAGCTGGGCATCGCGGTCACCCAACCCTGCCTCGCGCCGTTCGTCTTCGCGAGCCACGCCTACGAGAGCTTCCACCTCCTGATGCCGCTCTATCTGGTCCGCCGCTGGGACGGCCGCGTCGAGAACCGGCATCACGCCGCGCTGGCCTGGGTGAAGCCCGCCAGGCTCGGCGACTACCCCATGCCGCCGGCCGACGCCCCGCTGGTCGCCTGGCTCCGGGACCTGATCTGAAATTCTAGCGGTAGCTCGTCCGCACCGCCATCCGGGCCGGTCGGGTCGCCTCGACGACGCACTGACCGGTATCGGCCATGGCGTGCTGGCCCAGGCAGAAGATGTCTTCGTATTGCGGGCCGGCCGCCGAGAGGCATTGGTAGAGGTTGAGCTTGGCCATCTTCAGGCACATGCCGGTGCGCGGCTCGCTCATCAGCGCCCCGCCCTGGCTCTCTTCGCCCAGCACGCTGAGCGCGGCGAGGGCCACGCCGCGCACCACCACCGGCCCCGCGGGTCCGGAACGGCGGCTGGTCTCCGACATCGCCGCATAGAGCCGCGCGCTTTCGGCGGGGTTCGCGCGGTAGGGCTCGGCGGAGAGCTGCTTGACCCTGGCGAGGCGGCCGCGCGGATCGGCGACGGCGCGCTTCGACCAGGCCTGGTGCTGAACCGAATAGGCGGCGCGCTTCACCTTCAGCCCCTGCTCGTGCAGCGCCTGGCCCTCGCCGATCAGCGCTCCCGAGGCCCGCGCGGCGGCGGCCTCGCCGCCCGGCAGGGAGAGCGCAAATCCGGGGTCGGCGGCCAGGCGGCGGGCGAGCTCGGCCCGGTTCCGGCTCGCCCTGACCGCCGCGACGAAGCGGGGCTCCTGCAAGGCCGCCACGGCGGCGTAGGCGATCATGCCCTGCTCGAGCTGGCGCGGCTCATGGCTCGCGCCGGCCAGGAGGTCCTGGCTCACGTCGGCGGGGCCGGAGAACCGGTCGTCGATGGCCCGCGCGCGGCGCATGTAGGCCTCGAACACGCTGGCCTCGGCGGTGAGCCTCGAAGGCGTCGCCTGGACGGCGGGCGAAGAATAGGCGCGCGGGGCGGATTTCCGCGGCGCCCCAGCGCATCCGGCGGCCAAGGCGACGACGGCGATGAGCGCGCCCGCGCTCGACAAGACTTTGAACTTCACGCAAGCCCCCGGGGCGATTGCGTCCCTCGAGCGTCACCTTAGGAAGCTTCGCTTCTGAGCTTCGCCGTGGCGGCTTGTCGCGCAGGCTGGCCCGGGACTGCTTAAGGAAGCTCGAATCGCGACCTCGGCCCGGTTGGGCCGCGAGCCGGTCGCGTCACCGAGGCAGCTTGTGCTCGACGGTCCCGAGGGCCTCGGCCAGGCGCATCTTGGCCGAGCCGGGCTTCAGCGGCTGCTGCTGGCCTTCATGGGGCGCCCAACCGGTGAGCGTCACGATCTCGAAGGTGGCCGTCACGCGTCCGTCCGGAGCGGCGAACCGCTGCTGGTAGAGCTCGCAGGCGCGGCCGACCAGCGCCCGGGTGAGGCCGCGGGGATGCCGCTCGGCGAGCGCGTTGGTCTCGCCCATCCGGCGCAGGTCGGTCACCAGCTTCAGCGGGTGCTCGTAGCTCACGCTGACCCGGTCCACGTCGGCCACGGGCAGGGCGAATCCGGCGCGCTGCAGCAGGGCGGCCGCATCGGACATGTCGGCGAACGGCGACACGCGGCTGCCGGCGCCGCCCAGCATCTCGTCTTCCGCCGCCATCAGCGATTGGCGCAGCTCGGTGAGCGTCGATCCGCCGAGGAAGGCGCCCAGGAACAGGCCGTCCGGCTTCAGCGCGCGGCGGATCTGGATCAGCGCGCCCACCACGTCGTTGGTCCAGTGCAGCCCGAGCGTCGAGACCACCAGGTCGAGGCTGGCCTCGGAGAACGGCAGCCGCTCCTCGTCCAGCACGGCGCGCAGGCCTCCGCGTCCCGCCAGCATCGCGGCGGACGCATCGGTCTCGAGCAGGGTCCCGACCCGCGCCCGCGCGGGCCCCTCCGCCAACGCTTCGGCGAACGCCCCGCGGCGGCTGGAAAGCTCGACCGCGAGCGGGAACTCCCGCATGATCGCCTCGAGCCGCTCGGCCAGGTCCAGCGCGGCGCGGCGGTGCAGGAAATCGGCCTGGCCGAACCCCGCCGCGGCCCGGTCCAGGCGCTTGCGGTGCAGGGTGCGGTCGAACAGGCGTGGCGGGGCGGACATTGCGCGCGGAAGATGGGCTCTTGGGCGGGCTTTTGAAACCGGGTCCGCGCGCCCGCGCCCTGTGGCGGACCGGCCTCGACCTGGTCTTCCCGCCGCAGTCGCTGGACGGCGCGCCCGCCCAGGCGGGCGGCCTGTCGCCGGAAACCTGGGCGCGCATCCACTTCCTGGACGGGCCGGTCTGCGACGGCTGCGGCGCCCCGTTCGAGTACGACCAGGGCCAAGGTCCGAACGGCGAGCGCGCCCGCTGCGCCGGCTGCATGGCCCGGCCCCGCGCCTTCCAGTCCGCCCGCGCCGCCTGCCTCTACGACGAGGCCTCGCGCGATCCGATCCTCAAGCTGAAGCACGCCGACCGGCTCGACCTCGCGCCCCTGCTGGCCCGCTGGATCTCGCGCTCGGCCCGCGAGCTGCTGGCGGAGGCCGACGCGCTCGTCCCCGTGCCGCTGCACCGCGCCCGCCTGTTCCGCCGCCGCTACAACCAGGCCGCCGAGATCGCCCGTCCCCTGGCCGCGCTGAGCGGCCTCGCCTACCTGCCCGACGCGCTGGTCCGCCGCCGCGCCACCGAGAGCCAGGCCGGCAAGTCGGGCGCAGGCCGGCGCCGCAACGTGGCCGCGGCCTTCGCGGTCCCGCCTGCCCGGGCGGCGCAGGTCGCGGGCCGGCGCATCGTGCTGATCGACGACGTCATGACCACCGGCGCCACCGCCGAAGGCTGCGCGCGGGCCCTGAAGGCCGCCGGCGCGGCGCGCGTGGATGTCGCAGTGGTCGCACGTGTTAAAGAGATGGGCGGACTCACCATATGAAGGCTCAGCGACAGTCGTTCGTCAGGACGCCATGAGCCGGGTCACCATCTACACCAAACCCTACTGCCCCTACTGCGTCCGTGCGATCTCGTTGCTGGAGCGCAAGGGCGTGGACTTCACCGAGATCGAAGCCGCCTTCGATCCGGAGTTGCGGCAGGAGATGATCCGCCGCTCCGGGCGCGCCACCTTCCCGCAGATCTTCATCGGCGAGCGCCACATCGGCGGCTGCGACGACATGATGGCCCTCGACCGCGCCGGCCAGCTCGATCCCCTGCTGCAAGCCGCGGCGTAGTCCCTCCCTTGATGGGGAAGGACAGCTCGGCGAAGCCGGGCAGGGTGGGGATGTGCGGTCCAATCTCCTACCCCTCCGGTTGATCCGCAATTCCCCACTCCGGTCGCGCAAGCGCGACCACCCCTCCCCATGAGGAGGAGGGACAGCTATATCCTCCACCATGAAGGTCGGCCTCATCCAGACCCGCACGCCGGCCAGCCAGGCGGCGGCGCTGGCGCATGTGCTGCCGCTGGTCCGCGAGGCCGCCGCGCAGGGCGTCGAGCTGATCGCCACGCCGGAGGGCTCCAACCTCCTGCAGAAGAACCGCGAGAAGCTGTTCGCCACCTTGAGGAGCACCGACGAGGATCCGTTCGTCCAGGGGATGCGCGCGGCCGCCAAGGAGCTCGGCGTGTGGATCCTGATCGGCTCGGCGCTGGTCCGGCGCGAGGACGGCAAGTGCGCCAACCGCGCCCTGCTCATCGATTCCGCAGGCGAGATCACCGCCGCCTACGACAAGCTGCACATGTTCGACGTGAACCTGCCGACCGGCGAGGTGGCCCGCGAGTCCGAGAGCTACGAGCCCGGCGACCGCGCCGTGGTCGCCGACGTCCCCGGCGCGCGGCTGGGGCTGACCATCTGCTACGATCTGCGCTTCCCGGCGCTCTACCGGGCTCTGGCGCTGGCCGGCGCGGAGATCATGACCATCCCGGCCGCTTTCACCCGCCCGACCGGCGAGGCCCACTGGGAGGTGCTGATGCGCGCCCGCGCCATCGAGACCGGCGCCTTCGTCATCGCCCCCGCCCAAGGCGGCTTCCACGAGGACGGCCGCGGCACCTGGGGCCGCTCGCTCGCGGTCGGGCCCTGGGGCGAGGTGATCGGCAAGCTCGACCACGACGAGCCGGGCGTGCTGGTGGTCGAGATCGATCCCGCCGCTTCGGCCAAGGCGCGCCGCGCCATCCCCGCGCTCGCCAACGCCCGCGCGTTCGCCGGCCCCGAAGCGCCGCAATGATCCGTTACGCGCTGGCCTGCGAGCACGGCCATGAATTCGAGGGCTGGTTCGGCTCGTCCGAGGCCTTCGACGGCCAGCAGGCGGACAACCAGATCGAATGCCCGCTCTGCGGCTCCCGCGCGGTGCGCAAGCAGATCATGGCCCCCGCCGTCGCCGGCACGAAACGGACCCCGGCCGAGCCGCGCGGCAAGGCGCGAATGATGATGCAGGCGATGGGCGAGCTTCGCCGCCACGTGGAGGAGACCTTCGATGACGTCGGCGACGCCTTCGCCTCCGAAGCCCGCGCCATCCACGACGGCCGCTCCGAGGCGCGCGGCATCTATGGCCAGGCGAGCCCGAAGGAGGTGCGCGAGCTGGTCGCGGACGGCGTCCCGGTCGCCCCCCTGCCGCCGAAACCGCCCTCCAAGACCGAGCTGAATTAATCCCCTTCCCAAGTCTCGCGAATGCCTTGTGTGGCTGATATGCCACACTACATCGGGTGAGCGGCGGTTGCGCTTGGTCAAGGCAGGCGCCGCAATCCGCCTATCGAGGGGACCCGATGAACATCGACATCTATTCCGATCGCGCCAAGCAGGCGATCAGCTCGGCCCAGAGCCTGGCGCTCGCCAGGCGCCATCAGCAGCTCGCGCCGGAGCACCTGCTGAAGGTGTTGCTCGAGGAAAAGGACGGGCTCGCCCGCGCGCTGATCCAGAGCGCCGGCGGCCGGCCCGACCAGGCGGACCAGGCGGTCGAGGCCGCCATCGCCAAGCTGCCCAAGGTCGAAGGCGGCTCAGGCCAGCTCTACATGAAACCCGAGACCGCGCGGGTGTTCGCCGATGCGGAGGCCGGCGCCAAGAAGGCCGGCGACGCCTTCGTCACCACCGAGCGCCTCTTGATCGCCATCGCCAAGGAAGGCGGCGAGGCGGCCGCGGCGCTGAAGGCCGCGGGCGCCACGCCCAAGGGGCTGGAAGAGGCCGCGCAAGCCATCCGCAAGGGCAAGACCGCCGATTCCGCCTCGGCCGAGGAGGGCTACGACGCGCTGAAGCGCTACGCCCGCGACCTCACCCAGGCCGCCCGCGACGGCAAGCTCGACCCGGTGATCGGCCGCGACGAGGAGATCCGCCGCACCATCCAGGTGCTCTCCCGCCGCACCAAGAACAATCCCGTGCTGATCGGCGAGCCCGGCGTCGGCAAGACCGCCATCGTCGAGGGCCTGGCGCTGCGCATCGTCAACGGCGACGTGCCCGAAGGCCTGAAGGACAAGCGGCTGCTGGCGCTCGACATGGGCGCGCTGATCGCCGGCGCGAAATACCGCGGCGAGTTCGAGGAGCGCCTGAAGGCGGTGCTGAACGAGGTCACCGCCGCCGAGGGCTCGATCATCCTGTTCATCGACGAGATGCACACCCTGGTCGGGGCCGGGAAGTCGGAAGGGGCGATGGACGCCTCCAACCTCCTGAAGCCGGCGCTCGCCCGCGGCGAACTGCACTGCGTCGGCGCGACCACCCTCGACGAGTACCGCAAGAACGTCGAGAAGGACGCCGCCCTGGCCCGGCGGTTCCAGCCGGTGTTCGTGGACGAGCCCTCGGTCGAGGACACCGTCTCGATCCTGCGCGGCCTGAAGGAGAAGTACGAGGTCCACCACGGCGTGCGGATCTCGGATTCGGCCATTGTCGCCGCCGCGACGCTCTCCAACCGCTACATCGCCGACCGCTTCCTACCCGACAAGGCGATCGACCTGGTCGACGAGGCCGCGAGCCGCGTGCGGATGGCGGTCGATTCCAAGCCCGAGGAGTTGGACGAGATCGACCTGCGGATCGTGCAGCTGAAGATCGAACGCGAGGCGCTCGCCAAGGAGACCGACAGCGCCTCCAAGACCCGCCTGGAGAAGCTCGAGGAAGAGCTCAGGGGCCTGGAATCCGAGAGCGCCGAGATGACCGCCCGCTGGCGCGCGGAGAAGGAGAAGGTCAGCTCCGCCGCCCAGGCCCGCGAGGCGCTGGACCGGCTGCGCGCCGAGCTGGTGAACGCCCAGCGCCGCGGCGACCTGCAGCGCGCCTCGGAGATCGCCTATGGCGAGATCCCCGGGCTGGAGAAGCGGCTCGCCGCCGCCGAAGCCGCCGAGAGCAAGGATGCGCTGAGCCCCGAGGTGGTCGACGCCGAGCAGATCGCCGCCGTGGTCTCCCGCTGGACCGGCGTGCCGGTCGAGAAGATGCTCGAGGGCGAGCGCGAGAAGCTGCTCAAGATGGAGGATGCGCTGCGCGAGCGCGTGGTCGGCCAGGAAGAGGCGCTCGTCGCGGTCTCCGACGCCGTCCGCCGGGCGCGCGCGGGCCTGAAGGATCCCAACCGGCCGATCGGCTCGTTCCTGTTCCTGGGTCCCACCGGCGTCGGCAAGACCGAGCTCACCAAGGCGCTCGCCGAGTTCCTGTTCGACGACGAAGGCGCCGTCACCCGCCTCGACATGAGCGAGTACATGGAGAAGCACTCGGTCAGCCGGATGATCGGCGCGCCGCCGGGCTACGTCGGCTACGACGAGGGCGGGGCGCTGACCGAGAGCGTGCGGCGCCGGCCCTACCAGGTCGTGCTGTTCGACGAGGTCGAGAAGGCCCACCCGGACGTGTTCAACGTGCTGCTGCAGGTGCTCGACGACGGCCGCCTGACCGACGGCCAGGGCCGCACCGTCGACTTCCGCAACACCCTGATCATCATGACCTCCAACATGGGCTCGGAGTACCTGGCGGCGCTGGGCGAAGGCGACGACGTGGAGAAGGCCCGCGGCCCGGTGATGGACGTGGTGCGCCGGCACTTCCGCCCGGAGTTCCTGAACCGCATCGACGAGATCATCCTCTTCAAGCGGCTCGGCCGGCCGGAGATGGACAACATCGTGCGCATCCAGCTGCAGCGGGTGGAGAAGCTGCTGGCCGACCGGCGGATGTCGATCGCGCTGGAGCCCTCGGCCATGCATTGGCTGGCCGAGCGGGGCTACGACCCGGTCTATGGCGCGCGGCCCCTGAAGCGGGTGATCCAGAAGGAGCTCGTGGATCCCATCGCGCGCAAGCTGTTGGCCGGCGAGCTGGAGGACGGGGCGGTGATCGACGTCGGGGCCGGCGACCAGGGCCTGGAGATCGCCCGCGCCAGGGTCCACTAGCGGCCAGCAAAACGCCCGCCAGTCGCCTGGCGGGCGTTCACCTGTTCCGGCCCCGGGATCAGTACTCTTCCCAGCACACGCGGCGGGTCATGTAGCCGCCGTCGTAGTCATAGTCGCTGCGCAGCTTGCACTTGATGCGGTGGCCGTCGGCCGCCAGCATGCCGTTCGGGTCAGGGCCGAAGCGGTCCACCGGAACGCCCGGAACAGCGCCGAAGGCCTCTGAGCCGAGGATCGTGCCGATCACTGCGCCGGCCAGGCCAGGCGCC
The DNA here is from genome assembly GCF_035475775.1 of Phenylobacterium sp. GTDB lineage: Bacteria > Pseudomonadota > Alphaproteobacteria > Caulobacterales > Caulobacteraceae > Phenylobacterium. The sequence goes on from NZ_DATIMC010000052.1 coordinate 12,944, forward strand.
GAGTAGTACGGCGTCACGTAACCGGGCGCCGGCGCCACATAGCCGCTCACCGGGGCCGGGTTGTAATAGTAGGCGCTGGGCGGGGGGTTGTAATAATAGCCATAGTAGGACTGCGCGCTCGCCGCGCCGGCGATCGCCGCGCCGCCCGCGACAATGGCCAGGCCGGCAAGGGCGCTCAGGGTCTTACGCATCACTCACTCCTCTCGGGCATCCCCGGGGGCGCACGCAGGGCGCGCTCGACATCGGTTGGCGGAGCCTGCGATCGGGCGGCGGGGGGCGTGTCAGGTCCCGACGTCCGCGGCTCTCACATCAGCTCAACGCTCGCGGGTGCGACCGGGGTTCCCAGGGCCTCGCTTGGTTTTATTGGCTTTTTGGCAGCTCGCAGGGTCGCGTGACCCCCGGCCGCACCGCAATGCGGTCGGTCGCCGGGTCATAGCCGGGATAGGTGGCCAGGCAGTCGGCCATGTGCCGCTCGCGGGCGGTGTAGCCCTTGCCCGCCGCCGCGCGGTAGGTGGTCTTCACCCCGAAGCTTTCCACTGACGGCGCGGCTGGCCGGGGCGCGTTCGCTCTGGCCTCCGGCTTGGCCGAGGCGGCGCTGACCCCGGTCAGCGCGAGCACGCTCGCAGCCGCGGCCGCGCAGGTCGGAACGCGCATGTCATCCTCCGGTCGGCGAACGTCCCGTCGCGCCCGCCTGGGAGACAAACCCTTGAAACTCCGGCCGGTTCAACGCCTGGACGATCAAATCCGAGGTGACGGAAGGACCCCCGCGGACCGGGGCCTCATGGTCTCGTCGGGGGAGTACAGCGCAGCCTCGGCTTCGGTTCGCTGGTCTACAGGCCGATGGTCACCGTGCGGCCGCCGCGGGTGACCACGCGGCGCATCAGCGCCAGGCTTGGTCCGGCGCCCTTGAGCGGCCGGCCGATGGTGATCACGTACCACGCGCCGTCCGGCAGGTGGGCGAAGCTGAAGCGGTCGGTGGAATCGCAGGTGGCGCGCTTGATGTAGGGCGAGGAGTCGCCGGGCGGCGCCTCGGCGGTTCGCGCCCGCACCTCGTCGGCCGGAAGCGCGGCCCGCTCGGAGGAAAGATAGAGCACCTCCATCCGCCGCCGGGACCAGGTGGTCTCAGGGGTCAGGATCACGATCGCGCCGGCGCAGGTGTAGCGCGTGGCGCCCCGCTGGTAGGCGAGCCGGCCCACGATCGCGTTGGGGCCGGGCTGCTGCGACCAGGCGAAATCGTGCGCGCGGAAGGCGGGTTCGCCCATCCCGGGCGCAGCGGGCGGCGGATAGCCCGGCGGCGGCGGGCCGAGCGTCGGGGCGCAGGCGGCAGCCGTGGCGGCCAGGAGCAGGGCGGCGAAAGGTCTGACGCGGAGCATGGAGCGGAGCTTATAGGCCAATGCGGCGAAACCTTGCCAGCGGCCGCCGTCGAACGCGGCCTCAAGCCTAACCGTCCATGGCCAAGCTTTGTTCCTTACCCCGGTC
>NZ_DATIMC010000053.1:0-30591 GCF_035475775.1 Phenylobacterium sp.
TAACCTGCGGGCGCGGTTGATCCACGCCTGTCCTAAAGTCGCCTGACCATTGGCAAGCCGTTACCGGGTTGTAAAGAGCGTAAGCGCTTGGCGGACCGGCGTTAGGCGCCCCGGGCCCGAAAGTGCATTCCGTTTCGGCCGTCCGCGCTCTAGGGGGAGGCGATGAACCAGTCCTTCGACGCCTATGTGACCAGCGCGCTCTTTGAGGCTTCCGGCCGGGCGCTTTTTGCGCTTGGCGACGGCACGGTGCGCTTCGAGTCGGGCGAAAGCGTCGCAGCCCATGACGGGGCGATCCTGGCCGCCGTCGTCCATCCCTCCGGCGAGGGCCTGATCAGCGGCGGCGACGACGGGCGGCTGGTCTGGTCGCGCACGACCGGCTCCGAAGAGATCGCCAAGGTCCCCGGCCGGTGGATCGACGCCGTGACCGCCTCGCCGGAGTCGAAGCTGATCGCCTTCGCCGCGGGCCGCGACCTGCACGTCCGCGACGCCGCCGATGCGAAATTCGCCCGCACCTTCGCCCACGAGAAGTCGGTCTCCGACATCGCCTTCGATCCCAAGGGGCGCCGGCTGGCGGTCGCGACCTATGGCGGGGCCTGGCTCTGGTACGCCCGCATCGCCGACCAGAAGCCCGCGAAGCTCGCCTGGGCCGGCAGCCACGTGGCCCTGGCCTGGAGCCCGGACGGCAAGTTCCTGATCAGCGCGATGCAGGAGAATCAGCTGCACGGCTGGCGGGTCGCCGACGAGAAGAACATGCGGATGGGCGGCTATCCGGCCAAGGTGAAGAGCCTGGCCTTCCTCGCCAAGGGCGAGATGCTGGCCACCTCCGGCGCCAACGGGGTGGTGATCTGGCCATTTTCAGGCTCGACCGGGCCGATGGGCAAGCAGGCCGCGGAGGTGGGCTTCGACGAGTCCGCCCTGGTGGTCCGCGTGGCTGGCGCCCCAGCACTCGGCTGGGTGGCGGCGGGCCTCGACGATGGGCGGGTGTGGGCCTGCGACCTGGCCGGCCAGAGGATCGTCCCGCTGAAGGCCGAGAAGGGCTCGGCGATCTCGGCGCTGGCGATGAGCGCCGACGGCGCGCGCGTCGCCTGGGGGGACGAGGACGGCGGCGCCGGCGTGGCGCAGGCGGCGGGCTAGCCGCCGTGCGCGAACCTCGAGCGCCGGGCGATCACGTAATCGGATTGCTGAACCGCGGTCGCGAGGCGTACCAAAGTCGCATCGGGGGCGTGGCCGCCCCGCTCGCAATCGGAGGCGCCGGCGCGGCGCCTCGGGGGAAATGCCGATGAAGCTCTATTACGATCCGATCTCCACCACCTCGCGCCCCGTGCTGCTGTTCCTGGCCGAGCATCCCGCCATCCAGGTCGAGCGCCAGGTGGTCAGCCTGTTCAGCGGCGAGCACCAGGCGCCGGCCTATGCGGCCATCAACCCGAACCAGGCGGTGCCCACTCTGGTCGACGAGGCCTTCGTGCTCACCGAGTGCTCGGCGATCCTCAAGCACCTGGCCGAGGATGCCGGCCTCGCCTACCCGAGGGCGCCGCGCGCCCGCGCCCGGGTCAACCAGCTGATGGACTGGTTCAACACCGGCCTGCTGCGCGACCTCGGCTACGGCCTGGTCTATCCGCAGGTGCTCCCGGATCAGAGGTTCGACAATCCCGCCACCCAGGCCGACGTGCTGGCCCGCGGCGCGGCGCGCACGCAGAAGTGGCTCGGCGTGCTCGATCAGCACCTGCTCGGTCAGGCGGGCTATCTCTGCGGCGACGAGCCCACCATCGCCGACTTCATGGGCGCATCCTATGTCACGCTGGCCGACTGGATCGGCTATGATCTGAGCCCCTACCCCAACGTCTCCCGCTGGCTGGCCGCCGTCCGCGCCCGGCCGTCGTGGGAGGCGGTCCACGGCCCCTGGAACGCGCTGACCGCGCAGCTGCGCCAGCCCGCCGCCCAGCCGGCCTGAAACGGAGACGCCGCCATGCCCGCCCGCTTGCACCACATGGCTTTCCGCTGCCGGGACTCGGAAGAGACCCGCGCCTTCTACGAGGAGGTGATCGGCCTCCCGCTGGCCGCGGTGCTGCCGATCGAGGAGACCAAGACCGGGCGCAAGACCCACGTCATGCACACCTTCTTCGAGCTCAGGGACGGCTCGTTCGTGGCCTTCTTCGAGGCCCCGGACCAGCCGTTCGAGTTCAAGCCGCAGCACGACTTCGACCTGCACATGGCCCTGGAATCCGACGCCGACGAGGTCGATCGCGTCACCGCGGCGGCGAAGGCGCGCGGCGTCGAGATCCGCGGGCCGGTGGACCACGGCTTCATCCGCTCCAGCTACTTCCGCGACCCGAACGGCTACGTGGTCGAGCTCGCGGTCAAGCTGCCGGCCCAGGCCGCGATGATGGGCGACCACGGCAAGGCGCGCGCGGCGCTCGAGGCGTGGCGGACGGCGCGGGCGGCTCAGCCGGCGCTCGCCTGAAGCTCCTCGAAGCCCAGCAGCTTGCCCCAGAGCTCGAACGGATCGCGGCTGGCGCGCAGACGATTGATCGGCGCCTCGGGGTCGCGGTAGCCCAGGGCCATGCCCGAGAACAGCATGTGGTCGGCGGGCAGATCGAGGAACGTCGCCACGGTCTGCGGGTAGCGCGCCCAGTACTCCTGCGGGCAGGTGTCGAGCCCGCGCTCGATGGCCAGCAGCATGACGTTCTGCATGTACATGCCGAGGTCCGCCCACTGCGGCGGCCCGAGCTTGCGGTCGAGGCAGAAGAAGATCCCGACCGGCGCGCCGAAGAACTCGCCGTTCTTGGCGAGCTGACGGAGCCTCGCCGGCTTATCCTCGCGCGGGATTCCGATGGTGGCGTAGAGGTCCTCGCCGTTCTGGAACCGGCGGGTGCGGAACGGCTCCCATAGGCTGGGCGGATAGACGTCGTACTCCGGCGTCTCGCCGAACGGGTTCGCCTTGACGATGGCCTTGAAGTCCGCCAGCGGCTGGCCGGTCAGCGCATAGACCCGCCAGGGCTGCAGGTTGCCGCCGGAGGGCGCGCGGGCGGCGCGGACCAGGATGTCCTTCACCGTCGCGCCCGCCACCGGCTTCTCCAGGAAGCCGCGGATGGTGACGCGCCTCTCGACCGCCTCGCTCACGTTCATGTCCCGGCAACCATCTTGGCCTTCAGCTTCGGTCCACCTATCGGCCTCTCCCGGGGGAAGGCAAACGTGACTCGCAAGCCAAGGTCCCGCCCCGGCCTGCTGGGCCGGCTCGTCCGCCGGGCGCTGCTGCTCGCGCTGGTGTTCCTGATCGTGGGACCGATCGCCGTGGTGGCGGTCTATCGCTATGTCCCGCCGCCGATCACCTGGCTGATGGTCGAGCGGGCTTTCCAGGGCCGCGGCTTCGACCGCCGCTGGGTTCCGCTTCAGAAGATCTCGCCGCAGCTGGTCCGCGCCGTGATCGCCTCGGAGGACTCCGGCTTCTGCCGCCATCACGGCTTCGACTGGAGCGCCATCGAGAGGGCGCTGCATCACAACGCCGTCTCCGAGCGGCTGCGCGGCGGCTCCACGATCTCGCAGCAGACGGCGAAGAACATCTTCCTGTGGCCGCACCGCGACTGGCCGCGCAAGGCCCTGGAGGCCTGGTTCACGGTGCTGATCGAGACGATCTGGGGCAAGCCCAGGATCATGGAGGTCTACCTGAACTCCATCGAATGGGGACCGGGCGTCTACGGCGCGGAAGCCGCCGCCCAGCACGCTTTCCACACCTCGGCGGCCAGGCTCACGCCGGCCCAGGCGGCCCGGCTCGCCGCGATCATTCCCGACCCCCTGGCCTGGCGCGCGGCCCGCCCCGGCCCCTATGTGCGCCGTCGCTCCGGGACCATCGTGGCGCGCGCCGGCGCGGTGAGGCGCGACGACCTCGACGCCTGTGTCTATCCGTAGGCGAGCAGCAGAGCTTCAGACAACGATCTTCCCCCGGTCCGGGGGGAGGACCGGGGGGGCGCCAATTGGCGGATCTGGCGGCTGACTGGAGTTGGGCTCGTTCAGCGCCGCGGATATCTGAGCGTTGTTCGACCAACTTTGTTCCGCAGCCGACGTTGGAAAGCTGCGATTCGGCCGCTCAAAACCCGTTTCCGTGACGGCGGACGTGGTCGCAGATGGTGCGGTAGTCGCTGGTCAGCTCCTCGCCGGCCGCGAGATCGCGCGCGGCGTGGTCCTCGCCGAACGAGATGCCGTTGGAGACGGTGGAGGGCTCGTCCGAGTGGTTGAAGTAGCGGCCGTTGTCGCCGCAGAGCACGAACACCCCGGTCCCCTCGTGCCAGGTGCAGTAGGTGGCCAGATAAGCCTGCACGTGGCCGGGCAGGCTCGCCACCTCGTCGGGGGTGTACACGCGGTCGATGCGGCCGTCGAAGCGCCAGATGAGATCGCCACTCTTGACCGGTTTCAGCAGGAACACGCCGAACCCGTGGATCGGGCTCTGACGCAGTTCGGTATCCACCATCATCATGGCAGGACAAACTCAGTGAGGCGCCGAAGGTTTGCGCTCAGGCGATGCAGGACTCGAAGCCGGAACGCAAGGACGCTTCGTCGAGGTCGCGGCCGATGAACACCATTCGCGAATAGCGCTTGTCGCCGGGCTTCCATGCGCCCTGGAAGTCGCCTTCCAGGATCATGTGCACGGCCTGGAACACCAGCCGCCGGTCGTCGCCCTTGACGTCGAGAATGCCCTTGGCGCGCAGGATGTCGGGCCCCTTGGTCTGCAGCAGGTTGTTCAGCCAGGCGGTCAGCCGGTTGGCGTCGAGCGGCTTCTCCGAGGACAGCGACACGCCGCGGATGCCGCTTTCGGCCACATGGTCGTGGATGGGGCCGTGGGCATGATGCTCGCCGTGGTCCCCGCCATCGTGATCGTGCTCGCAGGTGTCGTCGTGCACGTGGCCCGGCTCGCCGTGCACAGGGTTGAGGAATTCCGGCTGCAGCTCGGTGATCCGCGACAGGTCGAACGAGCGGCGCCCGAGGATCGCCTCCAGCGGCGCCTGGCTGCGGACGGTCCGCACGATCGGCGCCAGCGGGTTCAGCCTGCGGATCGCGCTCTCCACCTCCGTGAGCTCCGCCTCGGAGACCAGGTCGGTCTTGTTGAGGACGATCTGGTCGGCGAAGGCGATCTGCTCGGCCGCCTCCTTCGAATCCTTCAGCCGTAGCGGCAGGTGCTTGGCGTCGACCACCGTGGTCACCGAGTCGAGCCGGGTCTTGGCGCGCACGTCGTCGTCGACGAAGAAGGTCTGGGCGACGGGGGCCGGGTCGGCGAGGCCCGTGGTTTCGACGATAATGGCGTCGAACCGGCCCTTGCGCTTCATCAGGCCCGAGAGAACCCGGATCAGGTCGCCGCGCACCGTGCAGCAGACGCAGCCGTTCGACATCTCGAACACTTCCTCGTCGGCCCCGACCACCAGGTCGTTGTCGATGCCGATCTCGCCGAACTCGTTGATGATCACCGCGTAGCGCTTGCCGTGGTCCTCGGTGAGGATGCGGTTGAGCAGCGTGGTCTTGCCGGCCCCGAGATAGCCGGTCAGCACGGTGACGGGGGTCTTGGCGTCGGGAGCCTGGGCGGCGGGGCTGTCGGTCATGAGCGGAGATGTAGGCGAGCCCTCGCGGTTTCAAAAGCGCCCATAGCTGTTATGTCGTAACAGCAGATGACCGCCACCTCTCGCCCCGAGGCGCTCGACGCCTATCGCCGCGACCGCGGCTACCTGGGCGCGGACCATGCCCGCAACGAGCGGCGCACCTGGATCGTGACGGCGATCTGCGCCGTGACGCTTTTCGCCCAGGTGGCGGGCGGGATCGCCTTCCGCTCCATGGCGCTGACCGCCAGCGGCCTGCACATGGCTGCGCACGTGGCGGCGCTGCTGGTCGCCGCCGGCGCCTACCGGATGGCCAGGCGCTATGCGGCCGACCCGCGGTTCGCGTTCGGCGCCGGCAAGCTGGGTTACCTGGCGGGCTTCGCCAACGGCGTCGTGCTGGCGGTGACGGCGCTCGCCATCGGCGTGGAGAGCCTGCAGCGGCTGATCGCCCCCGAAGCGGTCGACTACGGCTCGGCCCTGCCGCTGGCGGCGGCGGGACTGGTGGTGACCGTGGTCTGCGTCGCGCTGCTGAAGCCCCGGCGCGGTGCGCACGGCGCCGACGAGGTGGGCGACCTCAACATCGCCGCGGCCCATCTGCACCTGTCGGCCGACGCCATCGTGGGCGTGCTGGCGATCGCGGGGCTGGCGGCGGGGAAGAGCTTTGGCTGGAGCTGGGCCGATCCGCTGACCGGCCTGGTGGGCGCGGGGCTGGTGGCGCAGTTCGCCGCCGTCCTGCTGCGGCGCGCCGGGGCGGCGCTCCTCGACATGACGCCCTCGCCAAAGCTGGCCGGCGAGATCCGCACGCGGCTGGAAGCCGAGGGCGAGCGGGTGATCGACCTGCACCTGTGGCGCCTGGGTCCGGGTCACTTCGCCGCGGTGGCCGCGGTGGCCGCGCCTGCGGCGCGCACCACCGAGGCGCTCAGGGCGCGTCTGGCCGGCGTTGCGGCGCTCAGCCACGTCACCATCGAGTTGCGCCGCGACGGCGAACCGGCCCACGGTCCCGCCGATGGGTTCGCGCGTTAGGTCACGCATGCGCAGACGAGGTTTGTGGCGTCGCCGGCCGCGGGCCGCGGCGGCCTTTGGCGCCCTGCTGCTGGTCGCCTCCGCCGGCGCCGTCGGCTGGGTCATCGCAGGGCGCGGCGCGAGCTCGCCCCTGGCGCCCGCCGCCACGCCCCGGCCGACCCAGGCCGCCTTCCACGCCCCGCCCGCGCCGCAGGACCTGCAGGAGGCCCTGGAGAAGCTCGCCGCGCGCTACCGCGAGCCGGTCGGAATCGCGGTGACCGACGTCTCGCAGCGCTGGACGGCGCAGGTCGCCGGCGAGGAGGTGTTCCCGCAGCAGAGCGTCTCCAAGCTGTGGGTTGCGCTCTCGGCGCTTTCCGCGATCGACCGCGGGGCGCTCAGCCTGCAGCAGAAGGTGGTGCTGACCTCCGACGACCGCTCGGTGTTCTACCAGCCGCTCGCCGCCCGGATCCGCGCGAGCAGGCCCTACGAGACGACGGTCGACGACCTGCTGCGCCGGGCCCTGACCGAGAGCGACAATGCCGCCAACGACAAGCTGATCCGCGAGCTCGGCGGCGGCCAGGCGGTCACCCGCACCTTGGCCGAAAAAGGTCTCGACGGGCTGGGCGTCGGCGAGACCGAGCGCGACATGCAGACCCGCGCGGCGGGGCTGACCTGGAAGCCGGATTACGGCGTGACCTGGATCTGGAAGTCGGCGCGCGAGCAGCTCCCCGACTCCGTGCGCGACCGGGCGCTGGCCGAATACCTGGCCCACCCGCCCGATGGCGCCCGGCCGGCGGCCATCACCCGGACGTTGGCCGCCTTGAAGCGGGGCGAGTTGCTCTCGCCGGCGTCCACGCAGCTGATGCTCGAGCTCATGGCCGAGTGCCGGACCGGGAGCTCGAGGCTCCGCGCCGGGCTGCCGCGCGGCTGGTCCATCGCCCACAAGACCGGCACCGGGCCCGACTGGAAAGGCGCCTCGATCGGGATCAACGACGTGGGCCTGGTCACGGGCCCCGACGGCAAGACGTTCGCCGTGGCGGTGATGATGCGAGAGACCCGCAAGCCCGTGCCGGAGCGGCTTCGCCTGATGCAGGCCGTCTCCCGCACGCTCGCGGCCTGGTGGACGAGCGAGGGACACGCCGAAGAGGCGCGCCAGCAGATCGCCTCGATCGGAACGCCTCCGGACGCGGCGCGCTGAGCGCCCGCCCTCCGCTGGCCGGCGACGAGAGGTCGCTCACCGCGCCTGGACGGGGGGAGGGTTCAACGCCTGGACCATGCCCTTGACCACCGTCAGCTCGATCGGCCGCCCGGCGAAGTCGTGCGAGGCCCAGGTGACCCCGATGTGCGGATCGGCCGGGAACACCGTGCAGTAGGAGAACGGAAGGGTCGGCGGGTGCGATTGCCGCAGGCAGACCTTGTCGCCCTTCATGGTCCAGTGGCCGTCCAGCGGCGCCCCGTTGCGCCCCACGCCGTTCCAGCCGCCGTCGGGATGCAGCCAGATCTTCTGCGAGCGCCCGTCCGGGTAGATCGACAGCACGGTGTTGCCGAACGCCGCGGCGATGCGGCTGAAGTCGGCGGCTTGCGCATTGAGGGCTGAGAAACTGACGGCAAGGGCCAGGGTGGTGCGGATCAGCATGCGGACCTTTGGCATGACGGGCTACAACGCAAGAAGCCGGAAAGCGTGCCCTGCGCTCCCCCGCCTGGACTCTTGGCGGGCGGCAGGTGAACTGAAACTGACAAACGGCAGGAGGCGCAAGCCATGGACAGCGAATTGAGCCCGGACGCCGAGCGCGCGGGCATGTTGGCGGCGCTGCATGCGATCGTGGTGGGGACCCTCTCGACCCTGAAGCGCAAGGGCGTGCTGAGCGCCGAGGAGATCGACCAGCTGTTCGACGCCGGTCTCGCCGTGTTCGAGCGCGGGGAGCCGGACGACACCAAGGCGGCCGCCCGGCTGACGCTGGAGATCCTGGCCCGCAGCCTCAGGGCGTAGACCTCAGGCGAGCTTGTGCGCGACGAGGAACCAGAAGGCGAGCAGGGCGAAGAGGCCGAACCCCGCCGCGCTCCAGGCCAGCCGCCGCTCGCGGTCTGCGCGGAAGCGGGCGATGGGGCCCGGCCGCCGGCGGCCCTTCGGAACGATCACCCAGGGCACCGCTAGCCGCCGTGGTCCTTGCCGTGGCCGCGGTCCTTCTGGCCGCCGCCCTGTCCGCCGTTCCCGTGGCCGCCGCCCGGAGCCGCGCCGCCCGGGCCGCCGCCCGCGTGCGGATTGCCGTGGGCTTGCGGCGCCGCCGCCTGCGGCTGGGCCTGGGCGAAGCTTTGGGCCGGCGGGCCGCCGCCGTGCCGACCGCCGCCCCCGCCGAAGGGGTGCGGCGGCCCCTGGACCTGCGGCGGCGCGCCGGCGAACCGCGGCCCATGTCCGCCGCCGTGCGCTTCAGGTCCTCGCGCGACGGCCGCACGGCCGGCCCGCTCGGCGGAGAAGGCCATCTGCGGCGGAGCGTGGCCCATGTGGCCGCGCCCGTGCGGGGCGGCGAAGGCGACCTGCGGGCGGCCATGCGCCATCGGGCCCCGCTCGCGCGGGCCCTGGAAGCGCGGCTCGCGCTCAGCGCGCATCGGCTCCGGGGCGCGGGCTTCGGCCAGGCGCATCTGGCGGCCAGCCGGCGGGGCGGCGCGCAGCATCGGCGGACCGCCGCCATGGCGTCCGCCCGGCCCGCGCGCGCCGACGATGGCGAGCCTCTGGCCGTTCTGGGGAAGGCTCGCGGCCATGGCGATGTGGCGCTGGCGGTCGGGCGCGTAGCGCCGGACGAAGTCCTGGCCGGTGCGGGCGCGCCAGTCGCGCCAGGCGGGCTGGGTGTCCCCGGCCCGGATCCACGGCTGCTGGTCGCGGGTGATCAGCGGCGCCCGCTGGCTCCAGACCGCCTGCGTCACCTGGTAGCGCGGCGCGCGGACATAGGCCTGGCGAAGATCCAGGCCGCGGGTCCAGTACTGCTGGGCCGTCGGGTAGTAGCGGTCGTAGCTGTCGGCGGCGAGCAGCGCGCCGGCCGCGTCGAACAGCGCGATCAGCGCGCCGTCCGGACCGAAGGCGTAGCCGTAGTACGGATCGGCCACGAAATAAGGGTAGGCCGCGTCGGGCTCGTAATAATAGAAGCGGTAGGCGTCGCCGTAGGGCTCGGCGAACATCAGGCTGTCGTCGTCCGCCTCCCATACCCAGGGCTCCTCGTCGGCATAGTAGAATCCGTAGTCGGGCGGCACGTCGTAGAAGGTGCGGTCGAGGCCGTAGGCCTGCTCGGCGTAGGGCCAGGCGCGCGCCGGCTCGTAGCGGATGCGGCGCACCGCGCCGCTGGCATAGGCCGGCGGCGGCGCCGGCGGCGGATAATAGCCCTGGGGCGCCGCTTCATAGGGGCCTCCGGGCTGCGGCAGGGCTGCGTACTGCGCCGCCGGCGGCGGCCCTTGGAAGCGGGCCAGCAGCGGACGATTGTCGACCTTGCAGGCGGCGAGCGGCGCGAGGGCGGCGCCGGCGAGGAGGATCAGGACAGGTCTGGCGAATCGCATGACTTCGGATCGACGGTTGCGCGCCGAGAACGCCGGCGCCGGAACTGCGGCCGCGCAGATGCGCGCCTGCCCGTCCCAGGCGCATCGGCCGCCCGGAGCCAACGTGCGCCGCGCCGGGAAGGTTGCGCATCGGTGAACCTTCGGGCCCGCGCGCCATTCGTTACGGCGAGACGCGGAAAGGCTCATTGGCATGACCGACCAGACCCCCACGCCCCAGACGAGTTCGGGGCCGGACCGCGGCGCGAACCCTGCGCTGATCAAGGGCGACATCGATTCCGGCGAGACCGGCGACAAGGTCCCGGGATTCGACCCCGGCGCGGCTCCGCTGGGCTCCGACGAGGAGGCCGCAGGCCCCATGGTCTCCGGCCGCACCGAAGCGCGAGAACGGGTCCAGGAACGCGCCGCGCGGCCGCAGGAGAGGCGCCCGAACGCCGCCACGCCCGAGCTCGCCCCCGACGGCGCTGCGCCCAGGCAGGGCGGCGGGCTGGCGATCGCGGCCCTGATCGGGGTCGCGGCCGGGATCGGCCTCGCGCTCGTCTATCTGGCGATCTAAGGCCGGGCTAAGAGGGGGAATGTTCAGCCGACGGGCGCTGCTGCGCCAGCTCGCCTTCCTGGGCGCAGGCCTGGGCGCCGCCTGGTGGGTGCGCGAGCACTACCTGTTCCCCAAGCCCGTCGTGACCTTCGGACCCGGGCTCTCCGGCGCCGGCTGGATGCCGCTCACCGATCCCGGCGGACTGATCGAACTGCCGACCCATGTGCGCGGCATCCCCGTCCGGGCGGTGGTCGACTCCGGCGCCCAGTTCTCCGCCATCGACCGAACCTTCGCCACGCGACTTGGCCTGGAGCCCGCGCCGATCCCGATGCTGGCCTTCGGGGTGAGCGGGGCGCCGGCGGTGACCCACACCGTGGCGCTCGAGCTGAGCGTGGGGTCCATGCAGGTCACCGGCATGCGCGCGGCGACGCTGGATCTGCTGTCGCTCTCCGGCGCCATGCGCCGACCCTTCGCCCTGCTGCTCGGCCGCGACCTGCTCGGCCAGGTGGCCGCCGACATCGACTGGCCGAACGCCCGCGTGGCCCTGATGCGGCCCGAGGCCTTCCAGGCGCCGCCGGCCGCCCGGCTCGCCCCGACGACGAGCCGCAACCGCGCGCTGATGACCGAGATCTCGATCGAAGGCGGCGCCCCCGTCGAGGTCATGGTCGACACCGGCGCCACCTCGGAGATCGCGCTGGCCGAATCGGTGGCCGCGAAGCTGGGGCTCCTGGACGGCCGGCCCATGCAGACCGGGCGCTCGGTGAGCCTGGGCGGTCTGAGCCGCGACCGCGTGGTCCGCGCCGCCAGCGTCGAGTTCGCCGGCCAGCGGCTGAGCGACGTGGAGGTGCAGATCTTCACGCCCGCCGTGCAGGGGCCGTTGCCGGACGGGCTGCTGGGGGTGGGCGTCCTGCGGCGCTACCGCGTCGGGCTGGACCTGGGCGCGGGGCTGCTGTGGCTGGCCGGGCCCGCGCGCGCCGCGCCGATCCGACCGGGCCAGCCGCACGCGATCATGGGCGGCCCTTAGGCGCGGCGCTCAGGGCTTTCTGGGCGGCTCGCGTTCGAAAGTTCCGGCGCGGCCGGGAAACACCACGGGGCTTTCGTAGCCGTCGGCCGAGATCGCGGCGACGCCGAAGAAGGAATCGTCGATGTTGATGTCCTTCAGCAGCGCCTCGGTCGCGCCCGTGACCAGCCGGTTGTAGCGCCACTGCGGATCGGTGGTGCCGCGCCACCAGACGCGGTAGGCGGCCGCGCCGGGGACCGGATTCCACTTCACGGTCGTGTCGGACGAGACCGCGCCCGAGATCTCGACCCCGGTGGGCGGGGCGGGCGCCGAGGCCAGGGCCGCCAGGGTGACGACGTTCAGCCGGGTCACCTGGGCGAGGTAAGGGAAGTCGACGCCTTCGATGACGTCGCCGTAGCGGATGCCGTTCTCGATTCGCACGTCCTGGTGCTGGCGGTGGTAGTTCTCGACCGCCTCGGTGACGCGCACCGCCGGGTAGCCGGCCTTGAGCATCTCCACCTGGTCGCTTCCGCGGCTGAAGCGGTCGGTCCGATAGACCATCACCACGTCGAGGTTGGTGAGGTAGCGGTCGGCAAGCCGGTCCATGAAGCGGGCGAGGTTGCGCGAGGGGCTGTCGACCTCGCCGCCGTTGTAGCGCCGCCTGTCGGCCTCGGCGGCGGTTTCGGTGGTGCGGGTGCCTTCGGAGAACACCCGCACGTGGGTGTTGTCGCGCAGGCCCGAGGTGCCCTCGGTGTTGCCGTCGATGTCGTTGTTGAGGTCGGCCTCGACCCGCCAGTCGTGAGCGGCGGCGTAGCCGGCGAGCACGTGGCCGCCGTAGAGCCCCTGCTCCTCGCCGGAGAGCACGGCGTAGACGATGGTCGCGGGGAACCTGTGCCTGGAGAGCACGCGGGCGGCCTCGAGCACCTCGGCCGTGCCGGAGCCGTCGTCATTTGCGCCCGGCGCATCGGCGGTGGCGTTCATCACGTCCGAGACGCGGCTGTCGAGATGGCCGGAGATCACCACCACCCGCTCCGGGTCGGTGGTCCCGCGCTGGATGGCCAGCACGTCGACGATCTCCGTTGGCTTGGGGATGCGCGGGCCGGTGGCGGTTTCGGCCGGCGTCTCGATGGTGAGGCAGCCGCCGCAGGCCTTGGCGTACTCGGCGAACCGCGCCGCGACCCAGCGCCGGGCCGCGCCGATCCCGCGGGTGTTCGAGGCGGTGTCCGAGAGGGTGTGGCGCGTGCCGAAGCCCACCAGGCGGGCGATCGTGGCGTGCTCGGCGTCCGGGCTGACCTCCGCGGCGAGCTGATGCAACGGCGGATGGTCCGCGAAGCTCGGCGACTGGGCGGCGGCGGGGGCGGCCGCCAGGAGGGCCGCGATCGACAGGGCGAGGCGCAACTCGGGAAGCTCCGCAACGGAAGGCGGCGGAGCTTCGCGCCCGCGGCGCGCAAAGGCAATCGGGCGACGCTAGAAGGCGCCCAGAAGGGCCTGGGAGATCCATCCGGCGGCGAAGCTCATCAGAGCGACGCCGCCGAAGAAGGCCAGGGCCGGCAGGAAGGCATCCTCATCGAGCAAGGCGGAGCTCCTCTCTCGGGCTAAGAAGCGGCGCGCCCGACCGCAGGTTCCCTCGCCTCAGGCGGCCTTCTGCGGCTTCGCCGGAAGCGGCGCCGGGGAGACGCTGCGCGCCTTGGTGAGGCTCGCTTCGAGCTTGGCGTCGCGCCGATAGACGTCGGGGTGGAAGACCAGGCCCTGCGGGCCCGGCGAGGCGGTGAGGTAGACGATGTAGACCGGCACCGGTTCGGGAAGATTCACCCGCTCCTCGGGTTCGCCGGGCTCGGTGAGCAGGCGGGCGTCGTCGCCCAGCAGCCAGCGGGCGAGCCGCGGGGCGTCGGCCAGGCGCACGCAGCCGGCGCTCTCGGTGCGACGGGCCTGCGCAAAGAACTGCCTCAGAGGCGTGTCGTGCAGATAGACGCCGAGCTGGTTGGGAAAGACGAACTTCACCTGCCCCATCATGTTGCCGTCGCCGGGCCGCTGCCGAACGCGCAGGATCCGCGCGCCGGACGCCACCGCCCGCCAGTCGACGGACGCCGGCGGGAGCACCGTGGCGTTCGGCGTCCAGTCGGAGAGGACCTCCATGTTCTGGCTCGCCAGGTACGAGGTCCCGTAGCGCAGCACCTTGGGCGCGATGGAATCGCGCACCAGGTCCGGCGGCACGTTCCAGTACGGGTGCGCCACGGCGAAGCGGATCAGCCCCGCCATCGCCGGCGTGGGTTCGGACAGCTTGCCCACCACCACGTCCATGGAATCCGCCGGCCGGCCGTCCTCGTACAGCCACAGCTTCTGGGCGGCGGCGTCGACCAGCACATAGCGGCGCCCGAGGTCCGGGGGCAGGGCGCGGGCGCGTTCCAGGTTCGCCAGGATCGTCCGCGCGCCGGAGGCCGAGCCGCCGCGCGCCCGCCAGGCCGCGAGCGCCGCGCGCAGCTGCTCGTAGAGCGGGTTCATGTGCGCAAGGCGGGCGATCGCCGCTGCGGGCGAGGTCCGCGCCGCGAGCTGCAGGACGCCCAGTTCGTCGACCTGCGGCGGGGCGACCGCCGGATCGGCGTAGATCATGCCGACGTCCGTCGCCGGGGTGTGCAGATCGCGGCCCCAGCGGGCCAGGGCGGCGGACAGCGCCACCTCGGCGCGGGCCAGGTCGTCCGGCTGGCCGCTCCCGGCCCGCGCGACCGCCTCGGCCAGCGCCGCGCCGCCATAGGCCTGCGGGTCCAGGCCGTCGCCGCGGGCGGCGTGGACGCGCTCGACCAGCGTCTCGGCCTCGGGCTTCAGCCGCCAACCGCGCACCCAGATCGCGCGGTCGTCGCGGTCACGGTAGAAACGGCCGACCGCGGCATCGATGTCGGGCGCGCGCGCCAACTCGGCGGCGATCGCCTTGGCGATCGGGCCATAGGGCGCATGCCGCGCCGCCCCGGGCAACGGCGCCACCCGGGCCGACAAGGGCATGGCCAGCGCCCCGGTTATCGCGATGGCGACGACCAGGGGCCATTGAGGCCGCCCGGCGGGCTGCGCCGGACGGCCGTCAGGTCGGGACGACGGAGACTCTGTGTCTGTCAGCCGCGTTCCCCAGCCGTGCCGCCGCCGCTCGTGCCGGCGGTGTTCGTGGCCGTGCCGGTCGCCGCGGTGTTGTCCGTGGCCGCAGGCGCGGTCGTGGTGGTGTCGGAGCTATAGCTGCCGGCCGCCGGCGCCGTGGTGGTGGTCGTCGTCTGATCGCTCGAGCCCACCGTGCCCGTCGTGGCCGAGGTGTTGCTGTTCGGCATGTTGTTCGACGGCGTGCTGTTCGAGGGCATGTTGCTCGAGGGCATGTTGCTCGAGCTCGAAGAGCCGGAGGTCGTCTGGGCGACGGCTGCGCCGGCGAGCAGCAGGGCGCCGATCGCGCCGGCGACGGTAAGGGTTTTCATGAGCCAGACTCCTGTGGGGAAAGGACTCGCCTGCAACCCTGGCCGTTCAGGAGAGTTCCGCCCGGTTGCATTTTGTGAATTGGGGTCCGGCGCGCCGCCGTCCGGGCGATGCAGCTATCGGCGCGCCGTCGGCCCGAACCGGATCGGGATCGTGACCCTGGCTCCGGCCGTCGGCCGGCCGCCGCGGCTCACCGGATTCATCCTGATCCGCCCGGCCATGCGCAGCGCCGCCTTGCCGAGCCCCTGACCGCGCGGCGCCTCAGAGACCACCCGGCAGTCGGCCAGCCGCCCGTCGGCCCGGACCCGGCAGTCGAGGCTGGCGACGCCGCCGACGCCCTGCGCCGCGGCCGAGCTCGCCAGCCCTGCGGCCACGAGCCCGCCGGCCAGCCAGGTCCAGGCCCGGCGCACGCCCGGCTCCCGACGGCTCAGCCCTTGCCGCCGCCGGCCGCCACCACGCGGTGGATCTCCTCGGTGAGCTGGTTGTTGATCTTCAGCAGGCGGTGCAGGTCGTCCTCGATCTTCAGCAGCGCCTCGGCGTCCTTGTAGGTCTGCAGCGCCTGCTTGTCGGAGGCGGCGGCCGCCACCTTCTGGCCGACCATGATCACCGACAGCAGGACGAGCTGCAGGAAGGTCTGCGCGATCCACGAGATCAGCGCCGCGGTGCCGGCGTGGACTGCGGCCGGCAGGCTGATCAGCGCCAGGATCCCGAAGGCGTAGGCGCACCACATGGTGCCCACCGCATTGGTGATCAGGATGGCGAACCGGCCGTTGAAGCCGAGCTGCTCGCGCCGGGTGGTGTGGGGGCCGGCCTGCTCCCGCTCGGCGATCCTGGGGTGGGGGATGTGTTGCGTGGTCATCTGCGCCTGCCGCGGTTGCTGTAGCCGAGAGGCTAACAGGGCGCGGGCTTACGGCGAAGCCTGGGCGCGGCGGGCCCCCATTTTCCGCCTGCGCGGTTCGTTGACTTCGCCCGGCCTTCCCGTATAAGTCCGCCCCTCTCGCCCGCGGGGCCTCTCGCGGGCGCGTTCCATTTTGCAGACAGCTCCGTTTTTGAAGGCGCGAAGATGTACGCGGTGATCCGGACCGGCGGCAAGCAATACCGGGTGCAACCCGGCGACCTGCTGGTGGTCGAGAAGCTCGAGGGCGACCCCGGCGCGAACGTCGCGTTCGGCGACGTGCTGATGCTGGGCGAGGGGGAAGCCGTGACCGTCGGCGCGCCGCTCGTCGAGGGCGCCCGCGTCCAGGCCACCCTGATCGAGACCCGCAAGGGCGAGAAGATCAAGATCTTCAAGAAGATCCGCCGCCAGGGCTACCGCCGCACCAAGGGTCACCGCCAGCTGCAGAGCGTGCTGCGGGTGACCGCCATCGCCGGCGCCGGCCAGGAGGCCAGGTGGGACGGCGAGGTGAAGCTCACCACCAAGGCCGAGCTCGACGCCCACGCCCGGGGCCTGGATTACGCCGCGCCGCTCGCGGCGAACCTCGCCCCGGTTGAGACCGCCAGGCCTGCGCCCACGCCCCGCAAGGCGGCCCAGCCGAAGCCGGCCCGCACGGTCGAAGAGGTGGCCGCTTCCGATGAGGTGAAGCAGGCCATGGACTCGGCCGAGACCAACGCCCCGGTCGCCGAGGCTCCGGCCAAGGCCCCGGCGGCCAGGAAGCCGGCGGCCGCCAAGGCCGCCCCGGCCAAGGCGGAGGCCCAACCGGCCAAGCCGGCCGCGAAAAAGGCGGCGGCGCCCAAGGCCGAGGCCAAGCCGGCGGCGGAAAAGAAGCCTGCGCCGAAAAAGGCCGCGGCCACCAAAAAGGACAAGGGCTCCGCCGAGTAGGGGCGGGTCTTCAGGCGATTAGGAGAGCGCAATGGCTCACAAGAAATCCGGCGGCTCGTCGCGCAACGGGCGCGATTCCGCGGGTCAGCGGCTCGGCGTGAAGAAGTTCGGCGGCGAAGCGGTGCTCGCCGGCAACATCCTCGTGCGTCAGCGCGGCACCAAGTGGCGGGCCGGCGACAACGTGGGCGTGGGCCGAGACCACACCCTGTTCGCGCTGGTCGACGGCGCGGTGAGGTTCGTCACCAAGCAGGATGACCGCACCTACGTGACGGTGGTCCCGGCGATGGAGACGAACGCCAGCTAAGGCGGAGCTTCCATCCGGCTCCGCCCTTCCTTCAGAGGCGGACCGGACAGACGACCGAGCGGGGAGTCCGGAACGCCGGGCTCCCCGCTTTGTTTTTGGGCCTCAAGCTGGGGTCCTGGGAGGCGACATCATGTGCGCGATCGAAATCACCTCGGACATCACGCCGGTCATTGCGACGGAGCGGCTGACGCTGCGGGGCCCGGTGAGCGGCGACGCCCAGCCGCTGGCCGGCCTTGCCTCCGACCTCAACGTGGCGGGCCGGACCTGCTGGCTGCCGCACCCGTTCGGCGAGGCCGAAGCGGAGGCTGCGGTGGCGCGCGCCATGCGCCTCGACTGGCAGCGCGAAGCTCAGTTCGCCATCGAGCACCGGCACTTCGGCCTGGTCGGGATGTTGCGGCTGACGGCGCGGCCGAACGGGCGGCCTGAGCTCGGCTGCTGGATCGGCCGGCCGTTCTGGAACCGCGGCTATGCCACCGAGGCGGTGCGGGCGGGCCTGAAGTGGGTCAGGCGCGACTGGCGCAAGCGGCTGGTGGTCGCCGGCCACTTCGCCGACAACCCGGCCTCGGGCCAGGTGCTGTGCAAGGCGGGCTTCCTCTACACCGGGGACGTGGAACTGCGCCGCTCCAAGGCGCGCGGCGCGGAGGTCCCGACCCGGATGATGGTGTGGCTCGCCTAGCCTCTAGGCGGCCGCGGCCGCCCGCGGCGAGGGGATCAGCCCCGCTCGCCCGGGTGCGCCGCCGCCGCGCCCGCCGCGTGATGGCGACGGTGGTGGTGGCGACGATGGTGGGTCGCCGCCGCGCGTCGCGCCGCCTCCAGGGAGTCCATGCGCGAGGAGAGCTGGGTCACCTGCGTGCTGACGCCTTGCGCCTGCGACTGGGCCGCCTGGGCCGCGCTGCCGGCCGAATCGGCGCTGCTCTGCGCCCGCTGAGCGGCGGCCGCAGCGGCGTCGGCGCTGCTCTGCGCCCTCTGGGCTGCGGCCTGTCCGGCCTGGGCTGCGGCCATGGCCTGATCGGCCGCAGCCTGCGCGCGTTTCACCGACCCGACGGTCGCGCAACCGCCGAGCGCCAACGCGCCGGCCATGAGAACTGCGGTAGTCCGCCCCGCCTTCGTTCGCATCGAATGTACCTCCCTAGGTCAAGCTCTCCTCAACTGCGCAGCCGGCATGACAGTTCGCGGCCCGATCATTTGGCATTCCGGCTCCGGCTTGGCGCGGACATCGGCGCGCCGTTTCGTGCTATGCGCCGCGTGAAGGCCGGCTGACCCATGAAGTTCCTCGACCAGGCGAAGATCTACATCCGCTCCGGAAACGGCGGGGCGGGCGCGGTCTCGTTCCGCCGCGAGAAGTACATCGAGTACGGCGGGCCGGACGGCGGCGACGGCGGCCGCGGCGGCGATGTCTGGGTCGAGGCGCTCGACGGCCTGAACACCCTCATCGACTACCGCTACCAGCAGCACTTCAAGGCCGGGACCGGCGAGCACGGCATGGGCCGCAACCGGCACGGGGCGAACGGCGACGACGTGGTGCTGAAGGTCCCGGTGGGCGCCCAGGTGCTGTCCGAGGACAAGCAGGAGCTGATCGCCGACCTCACTCAGCCGGGCCAGAAGATCCGCCTGCTGAAGGGCGGCAACGGCGGGTTCGGCAACACCCACTTCAAGGGGCCGATCAACCAGGCGCCGCGCTTCGCCATGCCGGGGCAGGAGGGCCAGGAGGCCTGGATCTGGCTGCGCCTGAAGCTGATCGCCGACGTGGGCCTGGTGGGCCTGCCGAACGCCGGCAAGTCGACGTTCCTGGCGGGCGCCAGCGCCGCGCGGCCCAAGATCGCCGATTATCCGTTCACCACGCTCAGCCCTAACCTCGGCGTGGTGGACCTCTCCTCGGGCGAGCGGTTCGTGCTGGCCGACATCCCGGGCCTGATCGAAGGCGCCAGCGAGGGCGCGGGCCTCGGCGCGCGCTTCCTCGGCCACGTGGAGCGGACGGCGGTGCTGATCCACCTGGTCGACGCCACGCAGGACGACGTCGCCCAGGCCTGGCGGACCGTGCGCCAGGAGCTGCGGGCCTATGGCGAGGGCCTGGCCGACAAGCCCGAGGTGCTGGCGCTCAATAAGGTGGACGCGCTGGATTCCGCCGCCCGGGCCGAGAAGGCCCAGGCCCTGGCGGCCGCCGCCGGCGCGCCACCCAGGCTGGTTTCGGGCGTCTCCGGCGAGGGCGTGACCGAGCTGCTGCGCGAGGCCTACGCCCTGGTCCGCGCCCGGCGGGCCGCGGCGGCCGAGCCGAACTCCGCCGAGAGCCGCTCGGAGGGCTGGGCGCCGTGAACCAGCTGGGGGGCGCCAAGCGGATCGTGGTCAAGGTGGGCTCGGCGCTGCTGGTCGGGGCCGGCGGCGCGGCCGACGCCCATTGGCTGCACGCCTTCGCCGCCGACATCGCCCGCCTGCGCGAGCGCGGCCAGCAGGTGCTGGTGGTCTCCTCGGGCGCCGTGGCGCTGGGCCGCCGCAGGCTCGGTCTCACCCGCCGGGCGCTGTCGCTGCCGGAGAAGCAGGCCGCCGCGGCGGCCGGCCAGTCGGCGCTGATGCGCGCCTGGGAGGAGGCGTTCGAGCCGCATGGCCTGTCCGCCGCCCAGGTGCTGCTGACCCGCGACGACACCGAGATCCGCCGCCGCTGGCTGAACGCCCGGGCGACGACCGAGACCCTGCTCGCGCTGGGCGTCGTGCCGGTGGTCAACGAGAACGACACCGTGACCACCGAGGAGATCCGCTACGGCGACAACGACCGGCTGGCCGCCCGCGTCGCCCAGATGATCGGGGCGGACCTCCTGGTCCTGCTCTCCGACGTCGACGGGCTCTACACGGCCGATCCGCGGCGAAATCCGGACGCGCGGCATGTCGGTCACGTGGAGCGCCTGACGCCCGAGATCGAGGCCATGGCGGGCGGCGCCAACGCCGGCGGCGTCGGGACCGGCGGCATGGCGACCAAGCTCGCAGCCGCGAAGATCGCCAGCGCGGCCGGCTGCGCCACCGTCATCGCGCTCGGGCATCGCCCCTCCCCGTTGGCCGCGCTGGAGGCCGGCGAGCGCGCGACGCTGATCGCGCCCTCGACGACGCCCGCGGCGGCCTACAAGGCCTGGATCGCGGGCTCGCTCGCTCCCGCCGGCGCCCTGGTGGTCGACGCCGGCGCCGCGGCCGCGGTCCGGCGCGGCAAGAGCCTGCTGGCCGCCGGCCTGCGCCGGGTCGAGGGCCGCTTCGAGAAGGGCGACGCGGTGGTCATCCTCGACGAAGGCGGCGCTGAGATCGCCCGCGGGCTCGCCCGCTACGAGGCGGCCGACGCGAGCCGCATCTGCGGCCTGAAGTCCGCCGCCATCGAGCCCGCGATCGGCTACACCTCCGGCCCCGTCGTGCACGCCGACGACCTGGCGCTGGTCCAGGCGGACGCGGCGCGCTAAGGCTCAGATTGAGCAAAAGGGAACGACCTTCGATGGACGACGCAGGCGCGAGCTTGCAGGCCGAGATGATCGCCATGGGCCGCGCCGCCAGGGCCGCCGCCCAGGCGCTTCGGCTGTCCGACGCGGCGGCCCGCACCCGCGCCATCGCCGCCATGGCCAGGGCGGTGCGCGCCCAGGCGGCCGCGATCCTGGCGGCCAACGCCCGCGACGTGGCCGCGGCGCGTGAGGCCGGGCTCGCGCCGGCCATGCTCGACCGCCTGGTGCTGGACGAGGGCCGCCTCGAGGCCGTCGCCCGGGCGCTGGAGACGGTGGCCGCGATTCCCGATCCGGTGGGCGAGGAGATCGCCCGCTGGACCCGCCCCAACGGCCTCGACATCGCCCGCGTGCGCACCCCGATCGGGGTGATCGGCATCATCTACGAGAGCCGCCCGAACGTGACCGCCGACGCCGCGGCGCTCTGCGTGCGGGCCGGCAATGCGGTGATCCTGCGCGGCGGCTCGGAGTGCCTGGCCTCGAACCTCGCGATCCACGCCGCGCTGGCCAAGGGTCTCGCCGAGGCCGGCCTGCCGGAGAGCTGCGTGCAGATCGTGCGCACCGCCGACCGCGCCGCCGTGGGGCTGATCCTGGGCGGCCTCGAAGGCGCCGTCGACCTGCTCATCCCGCGGGGCGGCAAGAGCCTGGTGGCGCGCGTGCAGGCCGAGGCCCGCGCGCCGGTCCTGGGCCACCTGGAAGGCGTGAACCACGTCTTCCTGCACGCCAGCGCCGATCCCGCCAAGGCCGTCGACATCGCCGTCAACGCCAAGCTGCGCCGGGTCTCGGTCTGCGGCGCGGCGGAATCCCTGCTGGTGGACCGCCTGGCCGCCGCGCGCCTGCTGCCGCCGGTGGCCGCAGCGCTCGCCGCGGCCGGCTGCGAGCTGCGCGGCGATGCGGCGGCCCGCGCCATCGTCCCGATGGGCGAGGCGGAGGAAGCCGACTGGGGGACCGAGTACCTGGCGCCGATCATCAGCGTGGCCGTGGTCGCCGGCGTCGAGGGGGCCGCGGCGCACATCGCGACCTACGGCTCGGCCCACACCGACGCCATCGTGGCCGAGGATCCGCGCGCCGCCGAGGACTTCGTCGAGCGGGTGGATTCGGCCATCGTGCTGGTCAACGCCTCCACCCAGTTCGCCGACGGCGGCGAGTTCGGCTTCGGCGCGGAGATCGGCATCGCCACCGACCGGCTGCACGCCCGCGGTCCGGTCGGCGCAGAGCAACTCACGACCTACAAGTATGTGGTTCGCGGGACCGGCCAGACGCGTCCCTAGGGCGGGCCGGCCCGCGACCCTGCGCATGGGCCTCCACCTGGAGCCCGGCATGCGCGTGGGGCTATTCGGCGGCTCGTTCAATCCGGCGCACGAGGGCCACGCCCACGTCGCCGAGACCGCCAAGCGCCGGCTGAAGCTGGACAAGGTGATCTGGCTGGTCTCGCCGCAGAACCCGCTGAAGCCGACCCACGAGACGGCCGAGCTGCGCGCGCGCATGGCGAGCGCCCGCGGCTACGCGAAGGGCCGCGGCATGGTGGTCTCCGACGCGGAGAGCAGGATCGGCTCGCAGTACACCATCGACACCGTGCGCGCGCTGAAGGCGCGCTACCCGCGGGTGAAGTTCGTCTGGATCATGGGCGCCGACAGCCTGGCCTCGTTCCATCGCTGGCGCGGCTGGACACAGCTCATGCGCGAGACGCCGGTGGCGGTGGTCTCGCGGCCCTGGATCGCGCTGCGGGCGCGCGCCTCGCCGGCCGCGCGCAGGTTCGCCCGCTTCCGCAAGCCCTCCGCCCAGGCCGCCCTGCTGGCCGACATGGCGCCGCCCGCCTGGGTGTTCCTGCGGGGCCCGTTCAATTTCCAGTCTTCCACCGCCTTGCGCGAACGCATGCGGCAAGCCACGTCTTGAGTTGGGCGGCTGACCCGGGCCCGCGCATCTGCTAGGGTCCAAGGAGCGAGGACATCAGAGGAGCACCCCGCTGAACCGCAAGACCGCGCCCCGTGCGCAAGAGGCCGCCGCCCCGGTCCCCCCGGCGAGCGCCGAGCCATCGCAGGACGACCAGAGTCGCATCACAGCTCTGGAGGACCTGATCCTGGGACGCCTGGACGAGGACAAGGCCCAGGACGTCGTCTTCATCGATCTGAAAGGCAAGAGTCCCGTCGCCGACGGGCTGATCGTGGCCTCCGGCCGCTCGCACCGGCACGTGGGCGCGCTGGCCGACCACCTGCTGCGCCTGCTCAAGGAGGAAGGCTACGGCCGCGCCCGCGTCGAAGGCCTGCCGCACTGCGACTGGGTGCTGATCGACGCCGGCGACGTGATCGTCCACCTCTTCCGGCCGGAGGTCCGCTCCTTCTACAACATCGAGAAGATCTGGTCGGTCGAGCCCCCGGCCCAGCGCGTCGCCGGCTGAGGCTCCCTGCCCGGGTCGGGTCCCGGAGGGGAGTGGACTTCCCGCCCTCGCCCGGCGCACCATGGCCGCAGGAGGATCAGCCATGTCCGAAACCACCATCTCACGCGACCTCTTGGACGGCTCGGCGGGCGAGCTCGCCAGGGCGCTGGCCGCCCGCCAGGTGAGCGCGCTGGAGCTGGCCGACGCCGCCATCGCCCGCATCGAGGCGCGCGACGGCGCCATCAACGCGGTGGTCGTGCGCGACTTCGCCCGGGCCCGCGAGGCGGCCAGGGCGGCGGACGCGGCGCTGGCGCGCGGCGAGCGGGGGCCGCTGCTGGGCGTGCCCATGACGGTGAAGGAATCCCACGACGTCGCCGGCCTGCCGTCCACCTGGGGGTTCGAGCCGTTCCAGGCCTATGTCGCGCCGAAGGACTCCATCGGCGTGGCCCGCCTGAAGGCGGCCGGCGCGGTCATCCTGGGAAAGACCAACGTGCCGGTCATGCTCTCCGACTGGCAGTCGGTGAACCCGATCTACGGCCGCACGGTGAATCCCTGGGATCCGACCCGCTCGCCGGGCGGCTCCTCGGGCGGCGGGGCCGCGGCGCTGGCCGCGGGCATGATCCCGCTGGAGTTCGGCTCCGACATCGGCGGCTCGATCCGCGTGCCGGCCGCCTTCTGCGGGGTCTATGGCCACAAGCCCAGCTTCGGCCTGATCCCCACCCGCGGCCACGCGCCCGGCGGGCTGGACGGCGCGCCCGTGCCGCTGGCTGTGGTGGGCCCGCTCGCCCGCACCTCGGCGGACCTCGCGCTGGCGCTCGAGGTGCTGGCCGGCCCGGACGAGCTGGAGGGCGTCGGCTACCGCCTGGCCCTGCCGGAGCCCCGGGGGACGCGGCTTGCGGATTACCGGGTGCTGATCGTGGACGCGGTCTGGGGCGTGGCCCTCGACAACGAGATCAAGGCCGCGCTGGCGGCGCTCGCAGAGCGGCTGGAGCGCGCCGGCGCGAAGGTGACGCGCGACGCCTCCCGACTGCCCGAGCCGGGCCGCTCGCGCGAGGTCTACATGGGCCTGCTCAACACGGCCATGAGCCGCGGCCGCCCCGACGCCCAGCCGATCGATGCGCATCGCTACATGGCCCTGCTCGACGGACAGCTCGCCCTCCGGCGCGCTTGGGCCGAGCTGTTCGGCGAGTTCGACGTCGTGCTGGCGCCGGTCATGGGGACCGTCGCCTTCCCGCACACCGACGAGGCCGACTGGTCCAAGCGGACCCATGCGATCAATGGCCAGGCCACGCCCTACGGCGAGCAGATCGCCTGGCCGGCGATCGCGCTCACGCCCAACCTGCCGGCGACCGCCGCCCCGATCGGCTTCACCAAGGGGGGCCTGCCGATCGCCGCCCAGATCATCGGGCCCTATCTGGAGGATCGCACGACGCTGGCCTTCGCAGGCCTGCTGGAGCGCGAGTTCGGCGGCTTCCGGGCCCCACCGCCGCTGTAGGTGCGGATCGCCATCGTCGCAGTGGGGCGGCTTGGCCGCGGCCCCGAGGCCGACCTCGCGAAGCTCTATGCCGAGCGCGCCACCGCCGCCGGCCGCGCGCTGGGGCTCGGGCCGGTCGAGGTGATCGAGGTGGCGGCCCGCAAGCGCGGCCCGGCCGCCGAGGCCGAGGCGATCGCGCCGCATCTGGCGGAGGCCCACCTGATCGCCTGCGACGAGCACGGCGAGCCTTCGAACTCGCGCGCCTTCGCCCAAGAGATCGGCCGGCTCAGGGACCGGGGCGTGCGGCGCCTGGCGTTTGCCATCGGCGGGGCCGACGGCCTTGCGCCGCAGGTCCTGGAGAGCGCGCAGGCCCGGCTCGCCTTCGGGCCGCAGACCTGGCCGCACGCGCTGGTCCGGGCCATGCTGGCCGAACAGCTCTATCGGGCGGTCACCATCCTGGCCGGATCGCCCTATCATCGCCAGTGATGGCGCTTCGCTTCCTGCTCCCGCCGCTCGCCGCCGTCCTGTTGCTGGGCGCCGCGGCGCTTGCCGCGACGCCGCCGCGGCTCGCCCGGCTCAACCTCGCCGAAACCGAGCTCTCCGCCCAGCAGGCGCGCAACATGAGCGAACTCGCCCGGCTGCTCTCGGTCCTGGAGCGATTGCGCCGCGATCCGCCGCCGGCCCTGCTCGTCTCGCCGCAGGAGGCCAAGGACTCGGTCCGCGCGGCGATCCTCGTCAAGGCCATGACTCCGGAGCTGCAGCGCCGCGCCGAGGCCTATGCCCGCGCCGCCGCCGAGATGGGCCGCGAACGCCGGCTCGCGGCCGTCGAGAGCGCGGCCCTGTTCACCCGCGAGAGCCAGGCGGCCGATGCCCAGGCCCTGCCGCAGAGCCCCGCGCCGGGGCTGCGCGGCCGTCTCGCCCACGCGGCCGCGGGGGGCCGCCCCGCGCCGCCTGCGCGGCTGGTGACGCCGGTGGCCGGGCCGGTGATCCGCCGCTTCGGCCAGCCGCTGCCGAGCGGCGGTCGGGCCAACGGCATTTCGCTTGCGGCCCCGCGCGGCGCCGCGGTCGCCGCGCCCGGCGCCGGCCTCGTCCAGTACGTAGGCCCGGTGAAAGGTTGGGGCGTGATCTTGATCTTAAGATTGAGCGGTGGATACCATCTGGTGCTTGCAGGGTTGGATCGTTCGGCGACGGTCGTCGGACAATCCGTCGCGGCAGGTCAGACTGTCGGATGGATGCCGGATGCTCGACAATCCTCGCCGGAACTCTATCTCGAGGTCCGAGACCAGGGCGCGCCTGTCGATCCGGCGAGGTGGCTCGAGACCAACGCGGGTTGAGCGTCGCGAAAGGCGCTACGTGGGGGCCTGTGTTTTAGGCGGCGCGCGCCGCAAGGGAGCCTGCGTCAGGCGATGAAGAAGTACCTGTTGATCGGCGTTTCGGCCTTCGTGCTCGGCGCCGGGTCCATGGCCTACGTGTCGAGTCACGCGCTCGCCTCCGCAGAGCCACGGGCCAAGACCTATCGCATGCTGGGCCTGTTCGGCGACGTGCTGGACACCGTCGAGCACCAGTACGTGACCGAGGTCGACGACACCAAGCTGATCCAGTCGGCCATCGACGGCATGCTCACCTCGCTCGATCCGCACTCCGGCTATCTCGATCCGGCCAGCTTCCAGGACATGCGCGACCAGACGCGCGGCGAGTACGGCGGCCTGGGCCTCGAGGTCACCAGCGAGGACGGCGTGGTCAAGGTGATCTCGCCGATCGACGACACGCCGGCCGCGCGCGCCGGCCTGAAGCCCGGCGACTACATCACCGCGGTGAACGGCGAGAGCGTGCTGGGCCTGTCGGTCAACGACGCCGTCAAGGAGATGCGCGGCAAGCCCGGCGAGGCCGTCACCCTGACCATCGCCCGCGAGAAGACCGATCCGTTCGACGTCAAGCTGGTCCGCGAGATCATCAAGACCAAGACCGCCACCGCCAAGATGGACGGCGACTACGGCGTGCTGCGGATCTCTTCGTTCGGCGAGAAGACCACCGACGAGGCGACCCAGGCGTTCAACGACCTGAAGGCCAAGAACCCGCGCATGAAGGGCCTGGTGCTCGACCTGCGGAGCAACCCCGGCGGGCTGCTGGATCAGGCGGTCGGGGTCTCCGACCTGTTCCTGCAAGGCGGCGAGATCGTCTCCCAGCGCGGCCGCGATCCGCGCGACGTGGAGCGCTACAACGCCCGGCCCGGCGACATCACCAACGGCATGCCGATGGTCGTCCTGATCAACTCCGGCACCGCCTCGGCCGCCGAGATCGTCGCCGGCGCCCTGCAGGACCGCAAGCGGGCGCAGATCGTCGGTCTCACCAGCTTCGGCAAGGGCTCGGTGCAGACGGTGATCCCGCTGCGCGGCGGCCTGGACGGGGCGCTGAAGCTGACCACGGCGCGCTACTACACGCCCTCCGGGCGCTCGATCCAGAAGACCGGGATCACGCCCGACCTGGAGGTCGCCTCGACCAAGGAGGAGGCGCAGGCGATCGCCAATCGCGCCTTCCAGTTCTCGGAGGCCAGCTTCCACAACGCGCTGAACGCCCAGGAGGGCAAGACGCGCGCGGCCCCGCACGAGCCCGCGGAGGCGCCGCCGGAAGCGTTCGATCCCAAGAAGGACTTCCAGATGGCCCGGGCGGAGGACGTGCTGCACTACGGCTCGGTCGCCGCCACCCCGAAGCTGCCGCACCCGACCGCGAAGCTCGCGGAGATCATCTCCAAGTCGCGCGTCGCCCAGGTGAAGCCGCCGGTGGTCGCCAAGTAGCCGTCATCCCGGACGGGCTGCAAGGCCGATCCGGGACCCGGGCTCCGAGCTTAGGAACGTCCCCTCCCGCGGCCCGCGGGAGGGGATTTTCGTCTCAGTGGCGATAGTAGTGGCGGTCGTTGTCGGCCAGCGCGCCGCCGATGATCAGCCCGATCACGCCCGAGGCGATCGCGGCCTCGACCACGTCGCCGCTGTCGTCGCGATAGTAGCGGTAGCCCGGCCGCGGCGGCGGCAGGTTATAGGCCCGCCAGTCGGAGACGATGTAGCGGTTGTCGCGCCAGTAGGGATAGCGCTCGCCGGTCCGCCAATGGCCGGCGTAGCCGTTGTAGCCATAGCGGCCGCCGTAATAATGCCAGTGGTGGTGGTAGTCGCGATCGTAACGGTCGCGGTCGCGGTCCCGGTCGTAGTCCCCGCGGTCGCGGTCATGGTCGCCGTAATAGCCGGGCTGCGCCGCCGCCAGACCGGGGGCTGCGACCCCGCCCAGCGCCGTCGTGGCCGCCAGGGCGATGACAAGAGCTTTCATGATGATCTCCTCTCGCGACGCGTTCGACGCATCGCGTTTTCCGATCTGTCCCGGCCACCCCAACGCGACGGCGGCGTCCCAGGTTGCGCTCGCGGGCGGTCCGGAACGCGGCGCCGAGCTTCGCATTAGGCAGCCCAGCGCCTCCTGCGCGCGTCATTCTCAAGGAGTTTCACCCCGTGTTGCTGGCCATCGCCGTCATCCTCTTCATCCTGTGGCTCGCGGGCTTCCTCGCCTTCCACATCACCACCTTCGCGATCCACATCGTCCTGTTGATCGCCATCGTCCTGGTGATCCTGCACTTCGTCCGCGGCCGCCGCGCGCCGTAGCGCCGCTCAGGGCGCCCGCGCCCGCCGTCGCACGTCGCTGAGGTCCAGCGGCGCGCCGCGCACGGCCCGCGCCACGGCCCGGATCGCCGCGGCGACGAGGACCGGGTTCTCCAGCGCGATCGAGTGCCCGTTCGTCTCGGCGACCACGTGCGCGCTGTGCGTCGAGAGCGCCGCCAGCCGCGCCTGGGCTTCCGCCCAGCCGTTCTCCCAGACCGCCATTTCGCCCGCGTAGGGGCGGCCATGGCTCAGCACCACCAGCGGCTTGTCGCCGAGCCCGCCGAAGCCGCCGGCCGCCCGCTGCGCGCTCGTCGCCAGGCCGATCGCCGCCAGCTCGTCCAGCGAGGCCGTGAAGTGCTCGGGCCGGCGCAGCACCCACAGCATCGCCGCCTGGGTGGCCTCGTCCCGGCCCGCGGCGCGGATCGCGGGCTCGGCCTCCCGGGCGAGCGCGCCCGATGCAGCCCGCCGCGCGGCCTCGCGCAGCTCCGCCTCGTGGAGGGGGCGCATCGCCGCCATGGTCGCGAAGTACTTGGCCTCCTCCGCCGCATCGACCAGCACCATGCCGGCCACGGTCGCCGGGAACCGCTGGGCAAAGGCCCGCGCCAGAAGCCCGCCGAACGAGCCGCCGACCAGCACGATCGGCCCCGGCTCGCCCACGGCCGCGAGAAGGGCCGCGAGGTCGTCGGCCATCGCCTCGAAGCTGCGCGGCGCCGTCGGCGGATCGCTCCAGCCCAGACCCGCCCGGTCATAGGCCAGGCAGCGCGCGAACCGCGCGACCCTGCGCAGCACCGGCCAGTCCTGCACCGAGGCGCCGCCGCCTCCGCCCGATTCCAGCACCACCGCAGGCGCGCCCTCGCCCGCCGCCACCACGTGCAGCCGCCGCCCCCCGATATCGATCAGCTGGCCTGGGGGATTCATGCGGCAAGCCTCGCCGTCGCCGCCTCGGATGCAACCCCCAATCCGTTCGTTCCCGGCCACGCCAACCCCGCGATGCTGTCGGGCAGGGCGGCCAATGGATTGTCGGTGGCGCGCAGCTCGATCAAGCCCTTCATGCACGACACCGCCTCGGGCCAGACCTCGAAGGCGTTCTCGCTGATGTTCAGATAGCGCAGCCGCGTCGCTCGCTTCCCGCCCCCATGCCCCACAGTAGCCGAGCCAATGTCGGGTTCAGCTGCAAACTTTCCGCCCAGTGGGGTATGCGGGAGCCCAGTAAGCCGCTCGTTCCCGCGGAGGCGGGAACCCAAGCCGACTCAGGCTCGGATGGCAGGGCGCCGCTTGGATCCCCGCTTCCGCGGGGATGACCGGAGGAGAGATGGCTTGACCCGCGCGACGATCTCCCCTCAAACCACCGCGCCTCCGCAATAACCGTCCCCGAAGGAGCCGCTCATGCGCGTCGGCGTGCCCCGCGAGATCAAGCCTGACGAATACCGGGTCGGCCTGACCCCCACGGCGGTGCGCGAGTACGTGACCCACGGCCATCAGGTGGTGGTGGAGCAGGGCGCGGGCGCAGGCGCCGGCTACTCCGACCAGGCCTACGTCAAGGCGGGCGCCGAGATCCTGCCGGGCGCCGAGGCGGTGTTCGAGGGCGCCCAGCTGATCGTCAAGGTGAAGGAGCCGCAAGCCGTCGAGTGGGCGAGGCTCACGCCGAAGCACATCCTCTTCACCTACCTGCACCTGGCACCCGATCCCGCCCAGGCCGCGGGCCTCCTGGCCTCCGGCTGCGCGGCCATCGCCTACGAGACGGTCACCGATGCGCAGGGCGGGCTGCCGCTGCTCGCGCCGATGAGCGAGGTCGCCGGCCGCATCGCGGTGTTCTCGGCCGGCGAGACGCTGCTGAAGCACAACGGCGGCATGGGCCTCCTGATCTCCGGCGTGCCCGGCGTGCCGCCGGCGCGGATCTGCGTGCTGGGCGGCGGCGTGGTGGGCGCCAACGCCGCGCGCATGGCCGCGGGCCTGGGCGCCGAGGTCACGATCGTCGAGCGCTCGATCCCGCGCATGCGCTACCTCGACGACATCTTCGCCGGGCGCGTGCTGACCCGCTACTCCACGCTCGATGCGGTCGAGGAGGAGGTTCTGAAGGCCGACGTGGTGATCGGCGCCGTGCTCACCGCGGGCGCGGCCGCGCCCAAGCTGGTGCGCAAAGAGCACCTCAAGAAGATGAAGCCCGGCGCGGTCTTGGTCGACGTCTCCATCGACCAGGGCGGCTGCTTCGAGACCTCGCGCCCCACCACCCACATGGACCCCACCTACGTGATCGACGGGGTGGTGCACTACTGCGTCGCCAACATGCCGGGCGCGGCGCCGCGCACCTCGTCCGAGGCGCTGGTGCACGCCACCCTGCCGTTCGGCCTGCAGCTCGCCGACAAGGGGCTGGACGCGCTGAAGAAGAACAAG
>NZ_DATIMC010000054.1:0-30690 GCF_035475775.1 Phenylobacterium sp.
CCGAGCGTGCGCCGGTGCTGGGCCAGCTGCTCGCGGCCTTCGAGGGGGTGGCGGCCGCCGAACGCTGTGGCCTGCTGGCGCTGAAGGATGTGCCCGAACCGGACAGGCCGATCTGGGACGAGGTGGCCGGCGCCCGCGGCTATCGGCCGATGCCCAGCCTGCCGATCGCCCGGCTGGATATCGACTTCGCCAGCCGTGAGGAATACCTCGGCCGCCTGACCGCCAGCGCGCGCAAGGACATGCGCCGCAAGCTGCGTGCCTTCGCCCAGGTGCGCGTCGAGATCCGCGAGGCGGTGGACGACGTGGCCGAGCAGCTGATGGCGCTCTACCGCCAGACCCGCGCCCGCGCAGAGATGAGCTTCGAACACCTGACGGCGGCCTATTTCACCGGCGTGCCGCGGCGGATGGGCCAGCGGGCCTTCTACGTGCTCTACTACCTGGGCGACGACCTGCTGGCCGCCAACCTGCTGCTGCAGGACCAGACCACCTTGGTCGACAAGTACTTCCTGATGGACGCCGAGCGCGGGCGGCCGTTGAACCTCTATTTCCTGAGCTGGTTCACCAACGTCGGCCTATGCCTGGAGCGTGGGCTGAAATGCTATCAGTCCGGGCAGGCGGCCTATGAGAACAAGCTGCGGCTCGGCAGCCGTTTGACGCGGACATCGATCTACTTCCGCCACCGCAACACCGTCGTGAACGGCGCGATGCAGCTGTTCGCGCCATTGTTCGCCGCCGACCCCACCTTGAAGCACGCCGCCTGAATGTCGCCGGCGCCGAACGCCCCGATCGTGATGACGCCGCCTCGCCCCGACCGGCAGCGGGGTAATGCCGGCATGCTTGACGCTCGCCCCCTGGGGGTTGAGGCTGAGGCGGTCCGGCGACGTCCTCCGCTCAGGGTCGGTCTGCGACGGCTAGTATTTGGAAACGAGGCGGAATGCCAACCAGAGTCCCCAGCGACGACGAACTCTTCGATGTGATCGCCAAGGAGGCCTTGGTCGACCGGGCCACCCTGAACCGCGACGCGGCGCTGGAGGACCTCGGCATCGCCTCCCTCGATGTGATCAGCGTCCTCTTCGAGGTCGAAGAGCGGTTCGGTATCGTCGTGGAAGAAAGCGAATTGACCGACTGCAAGACCCTGGGCCAGCTGATGGACAAGCTGAAAGCCAGGGCCGAAGCCGCGGCCTGACAAGAGACGACCCCGTGAAACGCATCGTGGTGACGGGCCTGGGCGCCGTTTCGGCCCTGGGGACCTCGTTCGAGGAGAACTGGCAGGCGGTGGTCGCCGGCCGCGGCGGCATCGCGCGCTGTGTCATGGGCGAGTCTCCCTATGGGCCGGGCGGGCTGGAGCTGCCGATGGCGCGGGTTCCCGAGGGCCTCGACGCGCAGCTCGACGCCGCGCTTGGGCGTCCGGTCTCGGCCGGCCTCGATCCCTTCGCCCGGTTCGCGCTGGCGCCGGCGGTGGAAGCCCTGCGGGGATCGGGCCTGGAGGGGCATCCGGTGCTGGACGAGCGCACGGCGATCGTCTTCGGCCACGGGTTGGGCGGCCTGGCCACCCTGGAGGTCGGTTACGAGCGGTTCTTCGGCCTGAAATCGCCGCGGTTGCACCCCTCCACCGTTCCCAAGGTGATGGTCAGCGCGGGCGTGAGCGCGGCCGCCATGGCCTTCGGGGTCCGCGGGCCGGTGTTCGCCACCTCCAGCGCCTGCGCCTCCTCCGCCCACGCCATCGCCCAGGGCGCCGCCATGATCGCGGCCGGCCAGGTGGACGCCGCCCTCGTCGGCGGCAGCGAGGCGATCTCGACGGCAGGCTGCGTCCGCGCCTGGGAGGCGATCCGCGCGATGTCGCCCACCACCTGCCGCCCCTTCTGCGCCGACCGCGACGGCATGGTGCTGGGCGAAGGCGGCGCGGTTCTGGTGATCGAAGCCCTGGAGCACGCCGAGGCCCGCGGCGCCGCCATCCTGGGCGAGCTGGTCGGCTGGGGCATGTCCTCCGACGCCTTCCACATCACCCAGCCCTCGCCCGAGGGGCAGGCCCGCGCCATGCGCCAGGCGGCCGCGCAGGCCGCCGCCCTGGAGCGCGGCGACATCCTGGTCTCCGCCCACGGCACCGGCACGCCGCTCAATGACGCCGCCGAGACCCAGGCGCTGGTCGAGGTGTTCGGCGAGCGCGCCCGGGCCCTGCCGGTGATCGCCACCAAGAGCGCCCACGGCCACCTGATCGGCGGCTCGGCCGCCCTGCAGGCGGTGATCGCGCTGAAGGCGCTGGCGGCCGGGCTCGCCCCGCCGGTGCTGAACTACAATGCGCCCGATCCGGAGTGCGACGGCGTGGACGTGGTGGTCGGCCAGGTCAGGCCGATCAAGGCCCGGCACGCGCTGGTCAACGCCTTCGCGTTCGGCGGCTTGAACGTCTCGATGGCGTTCGCGGCCTAGGATCGCAGCGCCATGGCGGCCGGCGGATCAGGGGCGAGGCGCAAGGCGGGCGGGCGGGTCTTCCGCTACTCGGCCTGGGACGCGATCCCGGCGGCGCTGGTCTACGTCCACCTCGGCCTGCTGGTCGCCTTCTTCCTGGCCTGGCCGCAGATGTCCTGGGGGGCGCGGCTGGCGGGGGCGGGGCTCTACGCCTTCGCGATCGGCTGGAACCAGGACTCGGTCAGCCACAACTTCATCCACAACCCGTTCTTCACCTCCAGGCTCGCCAACCGGATCACCGAGTTGGCGCTGACGCTGGAGAACGGCGTGCCGCAGACCATGTACGCCTACGTCCACATGCGCCACCACGCGGGCAACTCCGACCGCCCCGACGAAGCCGGCCGGACGATCGATCCGATCTCCATCTACCGCCACGGCGCGGGCGGCCGGGCCGAGCCGATGCTGTCCTACGTCTTCATGGGCTTCTGGCGCGACGACGACCCGTTCACCGTGGCGCGCGAGATCGGGGCCAAGCGGCCGGCCGAGGCGAAACGGGCGCTCACCGAGTTCTGGACCATGGTCGGGGTCTACGCCGTGCTGCTCGTGCTGCGCTGGGACTTCGTCCTGGTGTTGGCGCCCTTCTACTATCTCGGCCAGTCGCTCTCGTTCCTGATCGCCTATTACGAGCATCTCGGCGCGGAGCCTGCGAACCCGCTGGCGACCGGCGTCTCCACCTATGCGCCGCTCTACAACGCCCTCTTCCTCAACAACGGCTACCACGCCGAGCACCACTACCGGCCCAAGCAGCACTGGACGCAGATGGCCAAGCTCAGGGCCGAGATCGCGCCCGAGCAGGCGGCGGCCGGCGTGCGGGTGATCGGGCCGGCGCATTTCCTGGGCTTCCTCGACCCCACGAGCTGGCGCGTGCCGGTGGCGCGCCGCGGGATTTCTGCTAGAGTTTAGGCGACGGGACGGAGCTTGAGGGATGCGGGGGCGGATCCTTTGGGCGAGCCTCTTGGTGCTGGCCCTGGCGGGCGCCTGCTCCAGGAAGGACTCGCTCTACATCGACACCAGCAAGGACGGGCCGGCGCCGGTCGAGCCCGCGGGGCAGAAGCCGGCTGAGCCGGCGGCGAAACCCGCCAGCATCGCACCGCCCGCGGCGCCCGCCGCCTCGAAATCCTGAAACCCGCGCCCCGAACATTGCGAAAAATTCACGCAGCGCTCCGTCGCCGCTCGGCCAGGCTTGCCGTATAACGGCGGTCGCCGGATTCGCACGGGCACGGGAGGCTGCGGTGTCGACATTGACCGGAATCGTCGCCTCGGTCGTGGTGCAGTCCTCCGCGGCTGCGCTGTCGCACTTCGGCCTGGTGCTGGAGCCGATGCACCTGGAGCAGGCCCCACCGCCCGCCGAGCGGGTGGTGGCCCGCAGCAAGCCCGCGCCGCAAAAGATCAACGACTGTCCCGAAGCGCGGGCCCATCCCCACGTCGAGAAGACCTGACCGGGGCGTTCGCCGCCGCGACATTCCGCGCCGCCGCCTTGCGCACGGCGGGTGTTTGCGCGCCTGATCTGTACTAGGTTTGGTCTCCAGAAGGAGCGGCGCGAGCGGGGGCGGCCGCGCCCCGGCGACGCGCGCACGTCGTGGAAGGGCGCGTATGACGATCGATAGGCGACGTCCGCCGATGGATTTCGGGGCGACTCCGGCGCCGCAGGCGGCCGCGGCCGAGACGGCCGAGCCGCCGGTCATCGAGGCGCTGGCGAGCGCCCCCGCTGCGCCGCTCGAGCCGCCGCCGCAGACCGCGCCGATCGCCGCCGTCTCTCCGCACATGCCGGTGCGCAGCCCCGAGCCGACGCCCGCCGCGCCGGCCGCGGCGCAGGCCTATGCGCCGCCCGCCGGCTGGCCCATCTACCTCGCGGCGCTGGCCATCTCGGGGCTCTGGGCGCTGGCCCCGATCGCCTTTGCGCTGGGCTACCGCAACCACGTGGCGCCGCTGCAGTTCGAGCCGTTCGCGCTCGCCGTCTTCGCGCTCCTGGCCATTGGCCCGGCGGTGCTGGTCTGGGGCGCGGCCTACATGATCCGCCAGGGCCAGAAGCTCGCCGCCGAGAGCCGGCGGGCCAAGGCGATGGCCGAGGAGATGCTGAGCCCGGCGCTGATCGCCGCAGCGCGAGCCGGCGAGGTGGCGCAGGGCGTGCGCGAGGAGATCGTCCGCGCCGGCCAGGCCGCGGACGAGGCCCGTGAGACCCTGCAGGCGCTGCGCGAGGCCCTGGCGCTCGAGACCCAGCAGCTCGCCGAGACCACCGGGCAGTCGGCGCGCACCGCCCGCGACCTCGCCGGCGAGCTCGGCCACGAGCGCCGCGAGATGGGCGAGCTCTCGGCGGCCCTGGACGCCCAGGCCGCCCGGGTCGCCGACGGGATCAAGGACAAGGCGCGGATGGTGGCCGAGGCCGCCCAGCTGGCCGACGCCCAGCTGCGCGAAGCCGACGCCCAGCTCTCCGCCCGCGCGGCCGACCTCGCCGCTGCGGCCGCCGAGGCGAGCGGCGCCGCGCGGACCGCCGGCGAGGACCTCACCCGCCACATCGCCCGGCTGGAGACGGCGGGCGCAGGCGTCGCCGAGCAGGTCAAGGCGGTGGAAGGCGGGCTCGGCGAACAGCGGGCGGCGCTCGCCACGCTCGCCGCGGCGCTTCGCGAGGACCAGCAGGGCTTCGGCGAACAGGCCCAGGCCCATGCCGAAAAGCTCAGCGAGTTCATCGGCCAGGCGAGGCTCTCGGCCATGGAGATGAGCGACCGGGCGGCCAAGGGCGGCGAGGCGCTGAAGCAGCTCATCGCCGAGGCGGCCCTGCAGTTCCGAGAGCTGGCCGAACGGGCGGGCGCCGAGCGCGAGGCGTTCGGGCGATCGACCCTGGAGTCCCTGGAGGCCGTGTCCGGCGCCGCCGCCGAGCAGAGTCTCCAGCTGGAATCCCAGACCCGGGCCGCCATCGAGGCGCTCGCCAGGGCGGCCGAGGAGACCCGCGACGCCGCCGCCCGGCACGCCGCCGCCGCGCGCGAACAGGTGGACCAGCTCTCGGAAGCCGCCTTTGCGGCCGGCCAGAAGGCGAATCAGGTGTTCGAGGCGCGTCTGGAGGAGGCGCGGGCGCTGATCGAGCAGTCCTCCCGGATGGTCGAGGAGGCAGGCGCCGCCACCGCCCGGAAGCTGGCCGACGGGGCCGCCGCCGCGCGCGCGTCGCTGGAGGAGCTCGGCGCCCTGCTGGCCGAGGTCGAGGCGCGCGCCCAGGGCCTGCCGGCCAGCGCCCGGGCGCAGTCCGAGGAGGTGCGCGCCGCGGTGCTGAACGGCATGGACGACCTGATGACCGCCGCCCGCCGCACCGCCGAGGAAGCCCAGGCCATCGATCTCGCCTTCCAGGAGCGGGTGCGCCGCAACTTCGAGATGCTGAGCGAGGCGGTGCGGCTGATGGGAACGGCCGCGGCCGTCGCGCCTGCGCCGCCCCCCCGGCCTGCGCCGCCGCGCGAGCCCCCGGCGCCGCTCGCCCCCGCCAGGAGCTCGGCCCGTCCGACGCGCGCCGCGCCAGCCGCGCCGCCGCCGCCGGCCGGGGAGCCCGAGCCCGACCTGGCGCTCGACGACCTCATGGAGCCGGCCGCGACCGGCCCGGCCCAAGCCGGCCAGCTCGCCGAGACGCTGGGCCTGCGCCCGCGCCTCAAACTCACGCCCACGGCGACCGACGCCGAGTTCAGCCAGGTGTTCGAGGCCGCCGGCGGCCCGCCGGACGCCGAGCCCGAAGCCGCCGAGGGCGAGGCCTGGACCTGGAAGGACCTGCTGGCCTCGATCGACGGGGCGGAGGCCGAGGGCGAGCGGCTGCAGGACCTGCTGGGCGCCGAGCTGGCCCGGCTCGGCATCGAGCCGGAGACGCTTCTGCCCAAGGCGCGCATCGACGAGATCGCCGCGGCGGTGCAGACCGGCGACCACGACGGCGCCCGCCAGGTGGTCAAGCGCCTCGCGCCCACCGCCGCGCGCCGCATCGCCCGCCGCATGGCCGGCGACGACAAGCTGCGCCGCAACGCCCAGACCTTCGTCCGCCGCTACCAGACCCTGATCCAGGATGCCACGGTGCGCGACCCGGAGGGGTTCCTGACGGCGAGCACCCTGGCCGAGCCTGCGGGGCGCCTCTATCTGCTGCTCGACGCGGCGGCGGGGGATCCGGCCTAGGTCCCGGCGATGCTCCGGCTCTTCGCCCGCGCCGAGCGCTGGCCGCTGCGCGAGCCGTTCGTGATCTCCCGCGGCGCGAAGACCGAGGCCG
The DNA here is from genome assembly GCF_035475775.1 of Phenylobacterium sp. Taxonomy (GTDB): domain Bacteria; phylum Pseudomonadota; class Alphaproteobacteria; order Caulobacterales; family Caulobacteraceae; genus Phenylobacterium. Next base: position 6,698 of record NZ_DATIMC010000054.1, read on the forward strand.
AGGTGGTGGTCGTCGAGATCGCCGATGCGCCGCACCGGGGCCGTGGCGAGGCTGCGCCCTACGCCCGCTACGGCGAGAGCGTCGAAGGGGTGCTGGGCCAGATCGAGGCCGTGCGGGCCGCAGTGGCGGATGGCGCGGACCGACGGGCGCTGCACGGGCTCCTGCCGGCCGGCGCGGCGCGCAATGCGTTGGACTGCGCGCTCTGGGACCTGGAGGCCAAGCGGGCGGGGGTGCGCGCCTGGACGCTCGCCGGCCGCGCCCGGCTGGACCCGGTGAAGACCTGCCTCACGATCAGCCTGGGACCGCCTGCCGAAATGGCCGAGGCGGCGCGGCGCGAGGCGCGCCGTCCGATGCTGAAGCTGAAGATCGGCGCGGCGGACGACCTGGCGGCGGTGGCCCAGGTGCGTGCGGCCGCCCCGCGCACCCGGCTGATCGTCGACGCCAACGAGGCGCTGGGATTCGAGGAGCTCCGCCGCCTCGCGCCCGAGCTCGCGCGCCTGGACGTCAAGCTGCTGGAGCAGCCGCTGCCGGCCGCCGAGGATGCGGCGCTCGAGGGCTATGCGAGCCCTGTGCCGCTCTGCGCCGACGAGAGCCTGCACACCCGCGCCGAGCTCGCCCGCTGCGCGCGGCGCTATGCGGCGGTCAACGTCAAGCTCGACAAGGCCGGCGGGCTCACCGAGGCCCTGGCGCTCGCCGCCGAGGCCCGGGCGCTGGGGCTTCAGCTCATGGTGGGCTCGATGGTGGCCACCTCGCTGGGCATCGCCCCGGCGCTGATCCCGGCGCAGGGCGCAGCCTTCGTCGACCTCGACGGCCCGCTGCTGCTCGCCCGCGACCGCGACCCGGGGCTTTCCGTGCTCGGCTCGCTCATCGAGCCCCCGCCGTCCGAGCTCTGGGGGTGACGCAACCCTGCTCCTCTCCCGGGAGAGGAGACGCCCCTCTACCGCCCGCCCGCCAGACGCCTCGCCTCGGCCCTGAAGTCGTAGGCGACGTCGTCGGCGCAATCGGGCCATTTGCCGGATTCCACCCAATAGTCGCCGAGCCCCAGCCTGGCGCAGAGGCCGACGAAGCGCGCGTCCTGGATCATGGCGCGGTTGGGATGGCCCATGAACAGCAGCCCCGGCGACCAGCCGTTGGCCAGCAGCGGCCCCTGCGGCTCGAATATGTGCGCGAAGGAGGCCGCCTCGGCGGCCTGGAAGGCTTCGTCGGTGAGGCCGAGCTCGCTGGCGGCGAACAGCGAATCCAGGCGCACGGTCCCGGTCCGGGCCACCTGGCTGCGAAGGCCTCGGCTCAGGGAGGCGACCGTCTCCTCGTCGCCGTGCCGCAGGGCGCGCCCGGTGCGGATCGCCCAAGTGATCTGCGGTCCGTCCAGCCCGACCTCCTGGATCGACTTCACCAAAGCCTCGAAGCGATCCCAGTCCGCGTTCCAGGCGGCCGTGTTCAGCGCCATGATGTTGAGCCCGGAATTGGTCGGCCATCGCGCCCTGAAGGCGTCGAACAAGCCCTTGGATTCCTCGTAGAAGCCGAAGGCCCCCGTCTGGGTGGCGAGCGCGTAGGCCGCCGGCAAAACGAGCGGATTGGCGGCGTAGGTCACTCGGGCGCGGGCCAGCGACTCCCGGTGCCGGCCGACGATGAAGGCCAGGCGGCCGACTTCGGCGATGATGCCGGTGTCGTTCGGCGACGCCGAGAGCGCCTTGTCGAGCAGTGCCGCGCGCTGGAGATAGCAGCCCGGCGGCTCCAGCAGGCTGAGTGCCACGTAGGCCGTCCCGCATGCGGGATCCAGGCGAAGCGCGGTGCTGGCCGCCTCCGCCACTCCGGCGTGCAGCGCCTCGTAGGGGCCTTCGCCCTGTCCGTAGATGATCTGGTAGACGCGGGCGATCGCCAGCCCCGCCCAGGCCGAGGCGAACGCCGGGGCGAGCGCCACGGCTTGTTCGTAGAGCGGGACCGCCTGGCTCGGATCGCCCGCATCGAGGCCGGCGCCGGCCGCGAGCTCCGAGGTGAACTTGTGCTCGCGGGCCCTGAGGTAGAGATCGTATGCCGCCGGATCGATGGTCTGCGCCTGCGAAGGCGGCGCGAATGCCTTCTTCAGCGCCGCCGCTACGGCCGCGGCGATCTCGTCCTGCAGCTCGAAGATGTCGGTGAGCTCGCGGTCGAACCGGTCCGACCACAGGGTGGTGGATCCGGCGCACTCGACGAGCTGCGCCGAGATGCGCACGCGCGGGCCGCTGCGCCGGACCGAACCGTCGAGGACGTGGCTGGCGCCGAGTTCCGCCCCGACTCGGGCCGCGGCCTTGTCGGCGCCGCGGAACTGGAAGCTGGAAGCCCGCCCGATCACCTTCAGCTGGGCGCCCTTGGCCACGGTCTCCTGGATCTCCTCCGACACGCCATCGGAAAAGTAGGCCATCTCCGGATCGCCCGAGAGGTTGTCGAAGGCCAGCACCGCCAGCAGCGGCTCGGCGCGCCCAGCCGGCGCGCGCTGGGCGTGCGAAGGCGCCGCCGCGGCCGGGGCGGCCGGCGCGCCGATCAGCTCGGCGACGCTGGCCGCGACCTTGATCCAGCCCGGCGATGCGAGGTCCCCGCTCCAGCCGACGAGGTTTGCGCACTGGATGCGGTCGAACGGCATGGGCAGGGGCGCACCGTCCAGGGTGAGCTGCACCAGCTTGCGCTCGGCCCGGGCGCGGTCGGCCTCCGACTGCACCCATTCCGATTGCGCCGCCTCCTTCGACCAGAGAACGACGACGGCCTTCGCCTTCTTGAGCCGCTCCTCGATCACGTCGGCGAAGGACCTGTGGGCCGGTAGCTCGTCGTCGCGCCAGACGCCGTAGCCCAGCGCGCGCAGGGCGTCTGCGACCCGCTTCGCCTCGCGCTCGGTGGAGCGGGCGTAGGAGATGAAGACGTCGGACACGCGGTCCCCGGAGCCCCCGAACCTGGCAGGCACCTTATCGACCGGCGATCTCTCACGGCAAGCGATGCTGCGCTCCCACGGCCGCGCTGGCGTGCGCCGCGGGCGTGCCTATGTCAGCAGGCGAGGGCGTCGCTGGAGGTCTTGAACCCATGATCGAGACGGACCGCGAGACCGCGCACCGCGCCTGGCGCATCGCCGAGCGGGTGAAGCGGCTCTCCGACGACCTGATCCCCATGGGCCCGTTCGGCCTCGGGCTCGACGGGGTGCTGGCCTGGGTTCCGGGGGCCAACGTGCTCTACAGCGTGGGCGCGGGCGGGGTGCTGATCTACGCCGCCGTCCTGGGCCGCGCCTCGACCTTCACCCTGGTCCGCATGGGCCTCTACCTCACCGCCAACAGCGCCATGGCCGAGGTCCCGATCATCGGCTGGGCCATGGACACCCTGTTTCGCGGCCACTTCATGGCCGCCCGCGCCCTGCAGAAGGACATCGAGCGCCGCTTCGGCCCGTCCGAGGCGCCGGAGGCGTGGCGGCGCCGTCACGAACGGCGCGAAACGGTGCGGGTGGTGGGCTAGTCTAGGGCGTGGACTCCTGCGGCACGCGCAGGATCATGATGAGGCAAGGGTTTTCGGGTCCCCAGATCTCCGTCAGCTCTTCCAGGGCCTCAAACCCCACGGCCTGGTAGAAGGCCCGGGTCCGATCGTAGGGTTCGTAGGGCAGCGACGGCCCTCGCGTCTTCACGGTGACATAGGGCTTTCCCAATCCCCTTGCGACGGAACACGCCCGCCTGACCAGCGCCCGGCCGACGCCGCGCCGGTGGGCATGGGGACGGACCGCGAGCAGGTGGATCTCGACGGCGGAGAAGCCGTGGTCGACCAGGGTCATCAGGCCAAGCGTCTCGCCAGCCTCCTGGGCCACCCAGGCGCGCTCGCGCTCGGCATGCTCCGCGTAGGCGGCGTTCGAGTCGGGAAGTCCGAACCACTGCGGCAGTTCGGCGAGGATCGACGTGCAGTCGGCGCCGGCGGGGCGGCGCACGATTTCCAGGGCCATGTGAGGTCTCGACAGTTCGCTGTGGCCGCAAGCGGCCGTACGCGCGCAAGGCGCGGCGGAGGCGGGTAATGGGTCGGCTCTGCTGTCGCGCCAAGCCCTATCAGCGGGCGCCGGGCCCTGGCAACAGCCCGCCGCCCGCGGCCCCCGCTTCGAGGGCTGAGTTTGGTAATCCGGACGGGTCGAGGCCGGGATTCAGCATCGCGGGCGGGCTCCGTGATCCTGCCTGGCGCGAACGGCGCGAAACGGTGCGGGTGTGGGCTAAGCCCGCTCGGGGGCCGGCCAGGACCGCTCACGGGCGCCGGCGGGCGAGAGCTCCTGATAGAGCCGTCCAATCCGATCCTCGCCCACGGCCACGGTGACCGTCGCGCCGGTCCACAGCGGCGAGGCGCCCCCGCCGGCGGCGATCACCGCCGGGATGTCGAGCTTCCGGGCCATCGCCGCGGCGTGGCACATGGGGCCGCCGTCGTTGACGACGATCGCGGCCGCGCGGGCCAGGGCGGCGTCCCAGGCGGGACCGGTCGCCTCCGCCATCAGGATCTCGCCGGGCTTGAGCAGGGCGAGCTGCTCGGGACGGGAGACGTATCTCGCGGCGCCGGTCACGGTCGCTTCGCCGACGCCGACGCCCACGGCCAGCAGGCGTGAGTCCGGGCGGCTGGGCGGCGGGGCCGAGCCAAAGGAGGGGGCGCGGCGGCTTTCCGTCAGATGGTCGAGGGACATGGCGCAATCTCCAGGCAGGGGGAGACCGGAGCGACAGGCTCGACCGTGGAGCGGCGAGCCAGGACGGTGATATTCCAACGCCCCCGGCGCGTCTCTGTCCAGCGGGCGATTCGGCGATCAGCCGACGGGCCGCGCCGCCCGCACCGCCTCGAGGATCCGGCGGGCGAGCGGGGCGCCGCCCAACGCCTCCAGCGGCGTGGCGATCCGGCGGCGCCAGTTGGCCCGCTCGCGGTCGGTGCCGGGCACGTTCTGGGCGACGACCTCGCCCGCGAGATCCTCAGCCTGGATGACGACGAGCTGGCTCTCGGCCATCGCCAGGAAGCCGTGCAGGGCCGCGGCGAGGTCCGCGGTGTAGGGACCGTCCGCAACCCAGGGGCCGGCCAGGCCCGCGGCGCCCATGGCCTCGATCAGGGCGGCCTTCTCGGCGCGCCGCCCGGCCTGGGCGGACGTCAGGTCCTCCGACGTCAGCAGGCCCAGCGCCGCGCGCTCGGCGAGGTCCGCGCCCGCCCACCAGCCGGCGAGCGGCGGCAGGTCGTGGGTGGCGGCGCAGGCGAGCGCCTTGCGGCGATAGGCGCCGGGCGGCCGGAACGCCTCGCCGTCGCGCTCGAACGGCAGCACGCTGTAGCCATAGACGCGCGCCTCGGCCAGCCGCGCGCGCAGGCCCTCCGGCACGGTGCCGAGGTCCTCGCCGATCACCAGGCAGCCGGCGCGGACGCTCTCCAGGGCGAGCACGCCCAGCAGGTCGTCGAGCGGGTAGCTCACGTAGGCCCCGTCCGAGCCCTCGGCGCCGTCGGGTACCCAGAACAGCCGCTGCAGGCCCAGGATGTGGTCGATCCTGAGCGCGCCGGCGTGGCGCATGTTGGCGCCCAGCAGCTCGGCGAAGCCCAGGTAGCCCTCGGCCGCCCGGGCCTGGGGGATCGGCGGCGGCAGCGCCCAGACCTGGCCCTGCGGCGCGAAGGCGTCCGGCGGCGCGCCGATCGAGGCTCCTCGCGCCCAGCGCGCCGGGTCCGCCCAGACCTCCGCCCCGTCGCCCGCCGCCCCCACGGCCAGGTCGCGGCAGAGGCCGACCCCCGGCGCGCGGCCGGCGGCGGCGGCGAGCTGGCGCTCGGCCTCGAACTGCAGGCGCTGGTGGAAACGGATCCGAGCCGCGTGCGCCCTCGCAAAGCGGGCGCTCTCGCGGCTCTCCGGATCGCGCAGGCCGGCGGGCCAGGCCGGCCAGGGTTGGCCGGGACGGGTCTCGGCGATGGCCTGGAAGAGGGCGAAGCGGGCGAGCGCCGGCCCGCCATCCCGCACGAGCGCCTCGAAGCCCTCCGGTTCCGCCCCGCCGGCGAGCGCGGCCTCCAGCGCCTGCGCCTTCGCGGTCCAGACCGCGGGATAATCGATCAGCTCGGCCGCGGAGCGGGCGGGGGCGCCGGCGCCCAGGGCCGCCAGGTCGAGGTAGATCGGATCGAGGAATCGGCGGTCGGAGGGGTGGTAGGGGCTGGCGCGCGTGCGATCGCCCGGGAACAGCATGTGCAGCGGGTTGATCGCCACCAGGCTCGCGCCCGCGCGCGCCGCGGTCTCGGCGAAGGCGGCGAGCGTGGCGAGGTCGCCGACGCCCTGATCGCCCTCGCGGCGGAGGGCGTAGAGCTGGGCGGAAAGTCCGAACAGCCGCGCGCCGCCCGCCAGGCTCACGGGCTCGAACGCGGCCTGCGGCGCGACGATCAGCGCGCCCTCGGCGCTATCGAGACGCAGCGCGTAGCGGCCGGGCGGCAGCTCTGGCAGCCGCACCTGGCCGTCTTCGACCGGCAGCCGGCGGACCTCCCCGGTCTGCTCGGTCAGCGTCAGCCAGCGCTCCGGCGCGCGGACCTCGATCGCGGCCGCCTCGCCGACCCGCACGACCTGACCCGCGGGCAGCGCGGCGCGGCCGGGCGCGGCCAGGCGCCACAGGCTGTCGCGCGCCTCGTCGAGGCCCCCGGCCGGGAACCCCATCGCCGCCAGCAGCGCGCGCTGGGTCTGCGGCGTGACGGGACGCTCCCTGCGGTCGAGGCCCCACCAGCTCGGCGCGATGCCGGCCGCCCCGGCGACGCGGGCGACCAGGCCGTCATCGGCGCGGCGGGGCTTGCGGCGCGGGTCGATCGCCTCGGCGAGCAGGAGCACCGAGCGGGGCGCAAGCGGCAGCGTCTCGCCCGCGGCCTCGCCCTGCCGCCCCGGATCGGCGCTGTCGAGGATGATCCGCCAGCCGCCGCGCGCCCGCAGCTCCGGCAGGCGGGCTTCCACCGCCGCTTCCCCGCGGTTGAGGATCAGCGCCACGCGGTCGAGGCCGTCGCCGTCCGGCGCGCTCAGCACCATCTGCAGGACCGGCCCGTCTGGATCGTCCCACCCGGCGGCGGTCAGGCCCTCGCCCAGGGCGTCGCCCCAGACCACGTCGTGGAACGGGCCCGCCGCCGCCTCGCCGGTCAGGAAGCCGTCGTGGCGTAGCGCCGGATGCGCGGCCCGCGCCTGGACCAGCCGTCCCACGAAGCCGGCGAGGTCCGCGTCGGCCGCGGCCCAGTCGATCCAGCTCGTCGCGTTGTCCTGCGCGTAGGCGTTGTTGTTGCCGTCTTGGGAGTGGCCGAGCTCGGCGCCCATGGCGAGCATCGGCGTCCCACGCGCCAGCACGGTGAGCGCCAGCAGCGCCCGCTGGTCGGCGAGACGGTTCGCCTTGACCGACGGATCCTCGTTCAGCCCCTCGACGCCGTGATTCCAGGACCAGTTGGCGTCGGTCCCGTCGCGGTTGGCCTCGCCGTTCGCCTGATTGTGCTTGGCCGCGTAGCTGACGAGGTCGGCGAGCGTGAAGCCGTCGTGGGCGGTGACGAAGTTGACGCTGCGCGACGGCCGCCGCTTCGCCCCGAAGGCGTCCTGCGAGCCCGCGAGCCGGGCGGCGAGCTCGCCGCGCGAGGCGCCGTGGCCGCCCCAGAACCGGCGGACGGTGTCGCGGAAATGGTCGTTCCACTCGCCGAACGCGGCCGGGAAGCGGCCGAGCTGGTGGCCGCGGGGACCAAGGTCCCACGGCTCGGCGATCAGCTTCAGCGCGCGGAGCTCGGGATCCTGCGTGATCGCGGCGATGAGCGGCGCGGCCGGATCGAAGCCCTCGCCGCGGCGGCCGAGCACGGTGGCGAGATCGAAGCGGAAGCCTGACACCCCGCCGAGCCGCGCCCAGGTCCGCAGCGCATCCATCACCAGCCGCACGGTCTGCGGCGCATCGCAGGCGAGCGTGTTCCCGGTGCCGGCCTCGTTGCGGTACCGGCCCGGGTCGGCAGGGTCCAGGCGGTAGTAGCCCGGATTGTCCAGGCCCTTCAGGGACAGGGTGGGGCCGAGGTCGTCGCCCTCGCCCGTGTGGTTGAACACCACGTCCTGGATGACCTCGATCCCGGCCTTGTTCAGCGCCTCGACCGCGGCGCGCACCTCGGCCCAGCCGCCGGGAGCGAGCCTGAGGTCGGGCGCGCAGAAGGCGATCGGATTGTAGCCCCAGTAGTTGGCGAGCCCGAGCGGCGGCAGTTGGCGCTCGTCGATCCAGGCGGCGGCCGGCATCAGCTCCAGGGTGGTCACGCCCAGTCGCGCCAGGTGCTCGATCACCGCCGGGTGGGCGAGGGCGGCGAAGGTCCCGCGGATCGCATCTGGGACCTTGGGATGCAGCTTGGTGAGGCCGCGGACGTGGGCCTCGTAGATCACGGTCCGGTCCCAAGGAACCGTCAGCGGCGTCCTGGCCGGTCGGGCGGCCGGGGCGCCGATGAGGGCCTTGGGGACGAAGGCGGCGCTATCGACCCCCGCCTCAGGCGGCGTGAACAGGGCCGGGTGCAGCCTGAACGGCGCATCGAGCGCCCGCGCATAGGGATCGACCAGCAGCTTCGTCGCATCGAAGCGCAGGCCGCGCGCCGGATCGAACGGGCCGTGGGCGCGAAGCCCGTAGCGGGCGCCGGCCCGCACGCCCTCGAGATGGCCGTGGAACACCTCGCCGGTGCGCTCGGCCAGGCGGATGCGATGTTCGCGGCCGTCGCTGTCGAACAGGCAGAGATCGATGGCGCTCGCCGTAGCGGATGGGACGGCGATGTTGATCCCGCCGGGCGCCGGCGTGACTCCCAGGGGCTCCGGCGATCCGGCCGTGAGGCGCCCGAGCTTCACCGACTAGCCTCCGCGCTCGCGGACGAGGCCGGCGAACAGCGCGGCGTAGGCCCGGGCGGGCTTGGCCCAGGAGACGTCGGTGGCCATGCCGGCGAGCTGCAGCTTCCGCCAGGTCCGCGGCTTGCGGTAGAGCCCGATGGTGCGCCGGAGCGCGATCTCCAGCGCGGCCGCCTCGACGGGGGCGAACTGCACGCCGGTGGCCGCGCCGGCCGAGAGCGCCATGGGCGTCGCGTCGATCACCGTGTCCACCAGTCCGCCGACCCGGGCGACCACCGGCACGGCGCCGTAGCGCAGCGCGCAGAGCTGGGTCAGCCCGCAGGGCTCGAAGCGCGAGGGCACGACGATGGCGTCGGCGCCCGCCTGGATCTGGTGGGCCAGGGCTTCGTCATAGGCGAACTCGCAAGCCACCCGTCCGGGGTGCCGCCGCGTGGCGGCGAGGAGACTCGCCTCCAGGCCGGCCTCGCCGGAGCCGAGCAGGGCGAGCTGGCCGCCCTCGGCCGCGAGCGCCGGGATCGCCTGCAGCAGCAGGTCGAGGCCCTTCTGCCAGGAGAGCCGGCTGATCACGCCGAACAAGGGCGCCTTCGCATCGGGGGCGAGGCCCAGGCGCTGCTGCAGGGCGAGCTTGTCGGCGGCGCGCGCCGGCAGGGCCTCGGCCGTGTAGCGCACCGCGATCAGCGGGTCGGCCGCCGGGTCCCAGACCCCGGTGTCGACCGCGTTGAGGATGCCGCAGAGCCGGTCGGCGCGGCCGCGCAGCAGCCCGTCCATGCCCATGCCGCCCTGCGGCGTGCAGATCTCGGTCGCATAGGTCGGCGAGACGGTGGTGATCCGGTCGGCCAGCCTGACCCCGGCCTTCAGGAAGCCGATCGCGCCATAGTATTCGACGCCGTCCGGCGTGAACGAGCCCGCCGGCAGGCCCAGCGCCGGCAGCAGGGCGCGGTCGAACTGGCCCTGGAACGCAAGGTTGTGGATCGTGCAGACGACGCCCGGCCGCGGGCCGCCGTCGTAGGTGAGGTAGGCCGCCGTCAGCCCCGTCTGCCAGTCGTGGATGTGCACGACGTCGGGGCGGTAGCGCGGGCTGAGCCCCTGGGCGAGGCTCGCGGCCATGCGCGAAAGGGCGGCGAAGCGGACCGCGTTGTCGGCGAAGTCGCGCCCGGCGGCGTCGGCGTAGGGGCCGCCGTCGCGGCGGTAGAGGTGCGGCGCGACCAGCACGAAGAGCTCGAGCCCGGCCGCCTTGGCCGCGACCAGCCTGGCGGGGCCGCCGAACCAGTCCGGCAGCTCGCGCACCGTGCGGCCTCCCTCGATCGCGGCCAGCACGGCGGGGTAGCCCGGGATCAGCGTGCGCACCCGCACGTCCAGCGGGCTGAGGGCCTTGGGCAGCGCGCCCGCGACGTCGGCCAGTCCGCCCGTCTTGACGAGCGGAAACAGTTCGGATGCGACCGCCAGGACCTCGATGCGGCTCACGCGTTGCTCAGCCGCTCGATCATCTTCTGGGTGATCAGGCAGACGCCGCCCTCCGAGCGCCGGAAGCGCCGGGCGTCCTCCTCCGGGTCCTCGCCGACCACCAGCCCCTCGGGGATCGCCACCCCGCGGTCGACGATCACGTTGCGCAGCCGCACCCGCCGGCCGATGGTGACGTCGGGCATGATCACGCCCAGCTCGACCTGGGAGTAGGAGTTGATCCTGACCCGGCTGAACAGCAGCGAGCGCCAGATCGTCGAGCCGGAAATGACGCAGCCGCCGGCCACCAGCGAGGAGGTGGCGCCGCCGCGGCGGCCCTGCTCGTCGTGCACGAACTTCGCCGGCGCGTTCATCTCGCTGTAGGTCCAGATCGGCCAGGAGTGGTCGTAGAGGTCGAGGTCGGGCACCACTTCGGTGAGGTCGACGTTGGCGGCGAAGTAGCTGTCGATGGTGCCCACGTCGCGCCAGTAGGGCGGCGCCTCGGGCGAAGGCCGGATCGCCGAGCGGCCGAACGGGTGGGCGACCGCCTTGGCCTCCTTCACCAGCCTGGGGATGATGTCGCGGCCGAAGTCGTGGGCCGAGGTCGGATCGGCGGCGTCTCGGGCCAGCACGTCCATCAAATAGCCGGTATCGAACACGTAGATGCCCATGCTGGCCAGCGCCAGGTCGGGGTGTCCGGGCATCGGCGGCGGATCGGCCGGCTTCTCCACGAAATCGAGGATCCGGTCGTGCTCGTCGACCGCCATCACGCCGAAGCCGGTCGCCTCCATGCGCGGCACCTCGAGGCAGCCCACGGTGACGTCGGCGCCCTGCTCGACGTGCTGCTGGAGCATGAGCTCGTAGTCCATCTTGTAGATGTGGTCGCCGGCCAGCACGACGATGAAGCGGGTGTCGTAGGCCGTGATGATATCGCAGTTCTGGAACACCGCGTCGGCCGTGCCCTGGTACCACTGGTCGGAGACCCGCTGGCTGGCCGGCAGGATGTCGAAGGTCTCGTTGCGCTCGGGGCGGAAGAAGTTCCAGCCGCGCTGCATGTGGCGGATCAGGCTGTGGGCGCGGTACTGCGTGGCGACCGCGATCCGCCGGATGCCGGAGTTCAGCGCGTTGGAGAGCGCGAAGTCGATGATCCGGAACTTGCCGCCGAAATAGACCGCGGGCTTGGCGCGCACGTCGGTCATCTCCAGCAGCCGCGAGCCGCGGCCGCCGGCCAGCACATAGGCCATCGCCTGGCGCGACAGCGTCGAGCTGACGGCGGGCGGGGCGGCGAGCTCGCTCATGGCGCGCCTCGCCCGCCGCCCGAATCCTCAGGCGTTCGGACCATCGGGCTCATACCGGAAATAGACGGTGGCGAGCGGCGGAAGCACGATCTCCGCGCTGGCGGGATAGCCGTGCGAGGGCGTCTCATGGGCGTGGGTCCCGCCGAGGTTGCCAAGGCCTGATCCGCCATAGACCCCGGCGTCGGAGTTGAACACCTCCCGCCACCAGCCGGCGTGCGGCAGGCCGATGCGGTAGGGCGAGCGCGGCTCCGGCGTGAAGTTGCAGACCACCGCCACCGGCGGATCGCCGGGCGCGCCGAAGCGCAGCCAGGCCACGACCGACTGGGCCTCGTCGTCGACCACGATCCAGCGGAAGCCCTCGGCCTCGCAGTCGCGGGCGTGCAGCGCCGGCGTCTCGCGATAGAGCCGGTTGAGGTCGCCCACCGCCCGCTGCAGGCCCTGGTGCGACGCATGTTGCAAGAGCTCCCAATCGAGCCCCTGGTTGAAGTTCCACTCCGCCCGCTGGCCGAACTCCTGGCCCATGAACATGAGCTTCTTGCCCGGATAGCCCCACATGAAGCCGTAGTAGGCCCGCGCATTGGCGAACTTGCGCCAGTCGTCGCCCGGCATGCGCGCGAGGATCGAGCCCTTGCCGTGCACCACCTCGTCGTGGCTGAGCGGCAGCACGAAGTTCTCCGAGAAGGCGTAGACCAGGCCGAAGGTGAGCTGGCGGTGGTGATGACGGCGATAGACCGGATCCTTGGAGACGTACGCCAGGGTGTCGTTCATCCAGCCCATGTTCCACTTGAAGCCGAAGCCCAGGCCGCCCTCGTCGACCGGCCGCGAAACGCCCGGCCAGGTGGTGGACTCCTCGGCGATCATCAGGGCCCCCGGGTGGGCGCCATGGACGACGGTGTTCAGGGCCTTGAGGAAGGCCTCGGCCTCGAGGTTCTCCCGGCCGCCGCGGACATTGGGGGCCCACTCGCCCGGCCGGCGCGAATAGTCGAGGTAGAGCATGGAGGCGACCGCATCGACGCGGAGGCCATCCACATGGAACACCTCCAGCCAGTAGAGCGCGTTGGCCAGGAGGAAGTTCATCACCTCGCGGCGGCCGAAATCGAAGATCGCGGTGTTCCAGTCCGGGTGGAATCCGCGCCGCGCATCGGCGTCCTCGTAGAGCGGCGTCCCGTCGAAGCGGTAGAGGCCGTGGGCGTCGGTCGGGAAGTGCGCCGCGGGCCAGTCGAGGATCACGCCGAGCCCGGCCCGGTGGGCGGCGTCGACGAAGCGGGCGAAGCCGTCCGGGTCGCCGAACCGGCGCGTCGGCGCATAGAGCCCGACCGGCTGGTAGCCCCAGGACGCGTCCAGCGGATGCTCCGCGACCGGCATCAGTTCCAGGTGGGTGAAGCCGAGCCCGGCGGCGTAGGGGATCAAGGATTCGGCAAGCTGGTCGTAGCTGAGGAACCCGCCGTCCGGAGTCCGCCGCCAGGAGCCGAGGTGGGCCTCGTAGATCGAGATCGGCCGGCTCCAGGCGCCAGGCGCCCGATGGGCTTCGAGATAGGCGGCGTCCGTCCAGGCGAGATCGTCGACCCTGGCGACGCGCGAGGCGGTGGCGGGCCGCAGCTCGGCCGAGGCGCCGAAGGGATCGGCCTTCAGCGGCAGCAGCTCGCCCTTCGGCCCGATGATCTCGTACTTGTAGCAGCAGCCTTCGCCGAGCTCGGGGACGAAGATCTCCCACACCCCGCTGTCGATACGCTTGCGCATCTGCGAACGCCGGCCGTCCCACTGGTTGAAGTCGCCGACCACGGAGACCCGCTGCGCGTGCGGCGCCCAGACCGCGAAATGGACGCCGGCGGCGCCCTCGTGCTTCAGGACATGCGCGCCCAGTCGCTCCCACAGCCGCCGGTGCTGGCCCTCCACCAGGAGGTGGTCGTCGAGCGGCCCCAGCACCGGACCGAACCGGTAGGGGTCGTCGAAGCTCCACTCGGCCGCGGCGTTGGCCGCGTGCAGCCGGTAGGGCGCCCGGCGCCCGCGCGGCGCAAAGCCCTCGAACAGGCCGAGGGGGTGGCGAAGCTGGAGCGCCGCCAGCGCGGAGCCGTCTGGCGCACGCGCCTCCAGCCGCTCGGCGCCCGGCGCGAAGGCGCGGATCGCAAGGCCGCCCTGCGCCTCATGCGGTCCCAGCACCGCGAAGGGGTCTGAGCATCGGCCCTCGACGATCGCCGCGACGTCGCCGTCCGACAGACGCCAGTCGGGGGCCGACGCCGCGCTCAAGTCTCGATCACCGGGATGTTCCAGATCTCCTCGGCGTATTCCCGGATCGACCGGTCGGAGGAGAAGAAGCCCATGTGCGCCGTGTTGAGGATCGCCGAGCGCCACCAGGCCTTGGGATCGCGCCAGCGGTCGGCGACCTCGCGCTGCGTGGCCGCGTAGGCTTCGAAATCGCCCAGCACCAGGAAGTGGTCGTGCAGCATCAGTCCGTCGAGCAGCTCCCTGTAAAGGCCCGGCGCACTCGGCGAGAACGCCCCTTCGCCCACCTGCGCCAGCACCTGCTGCAGGGCCGGCGAGCGGGCGACGATCTGCTCGGTCCCGAAACCTTCGCGGCGGCGCTGCTCCACCTCCTGCGCGGTCAGGCCGAAGATGAAGATGTTGTCGTCGCCGACCCGCTCCTTGATCTCCACATTGGCGCCGTCGAGGGTGCCGATGGTCAGCGCGCCGTTCAGCGCCAGCTTCATGTTGCCGGTGCCGGAGGCCTCCATGCCGGCGGTGGAGATCTGCTCGGAGAGGTCCGAGGCCGGGATCACCGCCTCGGCCAGCGAGACGTTGTAGTTGGGCAGGAAGACGACTTTCAGCAGGCCGCGCAGGGTGGGGTCGTCGTTGACCGTCTGCGCCACGTCGCTGATCAGCTTTATGACCAGCTTGGCGTTGTGATAGCTGGCCGCGGCCTTGCCGGCGAAGATCTTCACGCGCGGCGTCCAGTTGCGGGTCGGCTGGGCGCGCATGGCGTCGTAGAGCGCCACGGTCTCCAGGATGTTGAGCAGCTGGCGCTTGTACTCGTGGATGCGTTTGATCTGGGTGTCGAACACCGCGTCGGGATCGACCTTCACGTCCAGGTGGCGGTGGATGTAGCCCGCGAGCTTGACCTTGTGGGCGCGGCGGATGGCGCGGAAGCGATCCTGGACGGCGGCGTCGTCGGCGTACCTGGCGAAGTTGGCCAGCACGGAGGTGTCGTCGAGCACCTTCTCGCCCACCGTCTCGACCAGCAGCGCGGTGAGCCCCGGATTGGCCTCCATCAGCCAGCGCCGGAAGGTGATGCCGTTGGTCTTGTTGACGATGCGGTCCGGATAGACGCGGTTGAGCGCCGAGAACACCGTCTTGCGCATCAGTTCGGTGTGCAGCGCCGAGACCCCGTTGACCTTGTGCGAGCCCACGAAGCTCAGCCAGCCCATGCGCACCTGCCTGGGCCCGGATTCGTCGATCAGGGAGACGGCGCCGACCTCGCTCTCGGAGACCTTGCCGGCCGCCTTCAGCTCGTCCAGGTGACGCGCGTTGATCAGGTAGATGATCTGCATGTGCCGGGGCAGCATGCGTTCCATCAAGGGCACGGCCCAATGCTCCAGCGCCTCGGGCAACAGGGTGTGGTTGGTGTAGCTGAAGGTCCGGACGGTGATCGCCCAGGCCTCGTCCCAATCCATCGCGTGCACGTCGACCAGGAGCCGCATCAGCTCGGGGATGGCGATCGCCGGATGGGTGTCGTTGAGCTGGATGGCGACCTGCTCGTGCAGGTTGGCCAGCTCGCCGTGCTGGCGGATGTGCCGGTGCAGGATGTCCTGCAGGGCGGCGGAAGAGAAGAAGTACTCCTGGCGCAGCCGAAGCTCCTGGCCCTGCGGGCTGTCGTCGGCCGGGTAGAGCACCTGCGAGATGGTCGCCGCGCGCGATTGCGAAGCCAGCGCGCCCAGGTGGTCGCCGCGGTTGAAAGCATCGAGGCGCAGCGGATCGGGCGCGCGCGCCGACCACAGCCTGAGCGTGTTCACGTGCTTGCCGCGCCAGCCCACCATCGCCGTGTCGTAGGCCAGGGCCTCGACGGTTTCGGCCGGCAGCCAGTGCTGGCTCACCTTGCCCTCGGCGCCCTCCTTGGCCTCGACGGAGCCGCCGAAGCCGATGTGGTAGAGCACCTCCGGCCGCTCGAACTCCCAGGGATTGCCCGCAGCGAGCCAGGTCTCCGGCAGCTCCGACTGCCAGCCGTCCTTGATCTTCTGGCGGAACATGCCGTGATCGTAGCGGATGCCGTAGCCGTAGGCGGCGATGCCAAGCGTCGCCATGCTTTCCATGAAGCAGGCGGCCAGCCGCCCCAGGCCGCCGTTGCCCAGCGCCGCGTCGGGCTCGATGCCGCGCAGGCCCTCCAGGTCCACGCCGAGCTCGGCCAGCGCCTGGCGCATGGTCTCGACCAGGCCCAGCGCGTTGAGGCTGTCGTAGAGCAGCCGCCCGATCAGGAACTCGACCGAGAGGTAATAAACCCGCTTGCGCTTCTCGTTGTAGATGGCCCGCGTCGAGGGGAACCAGGCGTCGACGATCCGGTCGCGCACGGTGAGCGCGGTGGCCATGAACCAATCGTGCTCGCTGGCCACGATCGGGTCCTTGCCGATGGCGTAGGCGAGCTTGGCGACGACCGCGCGCCGCAGGGCCGCGACCTCCTGGTCCTCGGTCGGCAAGGCGATCCTGACCGCCACGTCCGGCGAAGCGCTCATCGGGTGAAGGTCTCGTGCAACGGAACGTCCGATCTCGCCGGGTCGCGCCGATTCCGCGCTCGCAGCGAATGGCGGCTCACCCTGCGTCCAGTGGCGGAGCGAAGGGCGCGGCGCAAGCCGGCAATATCGCTCAGCGGCGGCTCAATAGGCCACGGCCTCCGGGCGGGCCTCCTCGCGGCGCTCGTCGGCGCGGCCGAGCGCGTCCACCTGCAGCAGGATGTGGGAGAACCGCTCGGCGCCGGCATCCACGAGCCAGGCGAATTCCGCATCGCCCTTGTGGCGGCTGCGATGGATCCATGACTTGCCGTTGGGCGCCGATCCGTGCGGCACGTGATCGCTGATGCGCACCTCGTAAACCCGGGTGGTGGCGTAGCAGCGCCAGCTGAAGGCGCGTCCGTTGTATTCGTAGGATCCGCCGTAGGCCTGGAATGCGGACATTTGACTGTCTCCCGAGGGCCGATCGCCGAACTGAAGAGGCAGGGGAACTTGTCACCCCCCTCGCCCGTTGAAATCCTTCGCGCCGCGGTTGGTTCCGGTCGCGCGCGCGGCGGCGCCTATTTCGGCGCCGCAAGTCTGGTTGGCGTGCGTCGGAGCGCCTTGACCGAGGTCACAGCCCAGCGGTCGCCGAACGACAGAAGCGCCGAGTCTCGGGGCCGCAATGGGGGCCTTGTGCGGCCATTCTGGGGCGGGCGGCGCCAGCCTTGCGAATTCGTCTATTCGGCCGCGAACGCCAGGGCCTCGTGCGCCACCTTGCGGCAGCGCGTCAGCTCGGCCAGGTGGTCCTCGCCGGTCTGGACATTGCGCACCCAGGCCTTGTCGCCGTGCACGGCGATCACCGCATAGTGCGGATGGAAATTGGCGCCCATGCGTACGGTGTCGCCCGCGCGGATGTCCTCGTCGTGCGGCCGCTGGTGGTCGAGCTTGAAGACGTCGGAATAGGAGGGAAGCGGCATAGGCGTGAGCCTCGACTGGCCCCTACAGATGGGCTTCGCGGCGGGGCCGCGGAAGGGGCCTCCAGGCGGCCAGAAGGTCGCACGGGCGCCGCTGCGCCTCCCGTCGGCCGGCCCTTAGAGGCTGTGGCCGTTCAGCCAGTTCGTGACGTAGGCGTGGGCCTGGCGGGCCAGGGTGGGCGGACCCGAGAAGTAGAAGTCGCTGCCGAACAGGCGCTTGCGTTCGCGCCAGGCGAGCTCGCCCATGTCCTCGGTCTGCAGCAGCGCGCGCAGCCTGGCGCGCTTGGCCTTGGGCACGAAGGCGACGTAGGTGGCCTCGGACACGAAATCCCCCGAATAGAATCGACGCTATCCCTCGCCAGCTACAAAGGCAGAGCTGCGCTGTTCGCAGCAGATGGCGCGATGCCGCACGCGTTGCCGACGACGCTTCCGCCAGGCGCGCGAGCGCGGCGGGAGACGAGGTGTTCTAGACGCCCTGCCAGGTGCGCACGCGCGCCACGTCGACGTGGACGAAGTCGGAGACCGGATAGAAGCCGACGCCGCCGGCCTTCAGGCTCAGCGCCGCCTTGTGCAGATTGGCCAGCTCGATCCCCTGCACGCGGATATCGGAGGCCTTGCCGAGCATGTGCTGGCTGTGGCTCGCCACGCCTTCCGAGCGGGCGTGCAGCATGGCGTTGGTCTGCGGCGAGCGGTAGCCCGAGATGATCTGGAACGGCTGGGCCGTTCCCAGCCTGGCGTTCAGGTTGTGCAGCAGGTCGAACAGCTTCGGATCCATGAAGTGCTCTTCGCCGTTGCGCCAGTCGCGCAGCGCGTGCTGGGCGGCGGCCATCGCATCGGGCACATAGGCGCCTTCTTGCCAATAGACCTCGTCGAACATGTCGCCGGTGTGCAGGTTGTGCAGCGAGACGCGCCGGATGTCGGAAGCTTGCGCGGCCAGCGTTCGGGTCTGGTCGGTGTGCACGGCGGGCGCGGCCAGCGGCGAGCGCTTCAGGACGGCGCTGTCCAGCATCGAGGGGACCGCGACGGCGGCGGCGGCGGCGCCGAAACCGAACAGGACCTGACGTCGGGCTGCTTGCATGCGGACTCCCCGGCTTGCACGGCCGGACGGCCGCGACGCTCACAAAACTCGGGTCTTCACCTGAGAGCCGGGGCGGCGGAGATCAAGCGTGGCTGGACGGCGATGCGTCAAGCTGTCGCAACAGCTCCTGGTCCCAGCCGTAGATGTCGTCGCGGAACGAGACCTGATCGCCCTGCACGAAGGCGGTCCAGTAGAAGATCTCCACCGGCACGGGGTGCGGCAGGCTGACGTTGTGGGTGTCGGTGGACGAGAGCGCCTCGTCGACCTTCTCCGGCGGCCAGCCGAGCTCGCGGCCGAGCAGGAACTTCGCCAGGTCTATCGCCTGCTGCAGCCGCACGCAGCCGTGGCTCACCGAGCGCTGCGCCTGGTCGAAGGCCGCCTTGGCCGGGGTGTCGTGCAGGTAGATCGAATAGGGGTTGTCGAACAGGAATTTGACCCGGCCCAGCGCGTTGTCGGGCCCCGGCTGCTGCACCAGCCGGCCGCCCTCGGTCGTGAAGTGATGGGCGGCGAAGTAGCCCGGATTCGCCTGCTCCTTCGGATAGAGCTCGTCGTGGGCGATGGAGTCCGGCACGTTCCAGGTCGGATTGAGCACGACGGTGTGGATCGCCGAGGCGACGATCGGCGTCTCGTCGCCGGGCTTGCCGGCCGCGGCCAGCATGTGCATGGCCGGTTGGCCGTCCCACCACAGGTCGAAGGTCCCGGCGACGCTGTTCACCTCGACGCGGGTGGGCGAGGGATTGCGCGGCGCCCAGCGCCAGCGCTCCAGGTTGGCGCGGATCTGCGCCGCCCGGGCGATGGCGGGCACGTTGAGCGCCGCCAGCGTCTTGTCGTCCACCACCCCGGTGGGCTTCAGTCCGTGCCGGTCCTGGAAGCGGGCGACCGCCTGGGCCAGGGCGGCGTCGAAGGGCCGGGCGGCCCGGTCCTGGTCGCCGGCGGCCTGGGCGATGGCCGCGTCCTCGAAGGCCAGCCGCTGGCGCAGCGCCTGGACCCGCAGGTCGCGGCTGCCGAGGCGCATCGGCGGTCCGGCCGGCACCGGCTGCCAGCCGCCCTGCTGGGCGAGCTTCAGGTAGGTGAGGTAGCCCTGCCGCAGGACCTGGTAGCGGGGATCCGGCGGCGGCAGGGAGTCCAGCCAGGCCTGCAGCCGGTTCTGCGCCAGCGCCGCGTGGAATTCGTCGCGGGCATCGTACTTGGCCGGCCGCATGCCCCAGTTCGGGTCCATCTGCGACTTCGCGAGCCCCAGCCCGTGCTGGGCGCGGGCGTAGGCGATGATCTCGCCGCTCAGCCGCGCCTGCGCCGCCGCCCGCTTGCCGCCGTCGTCGGACTTCAGGTCCTCGGCCAGCCCGGCGGTGGGGAACCGGGCGGGCGAGAAGCCCTGGCTCGGCGCATCGGCGAGCGTCTTCAGGATCAGCTCCGTCTGGTCCTGCCTGAGCGGCGCCTCGGCCGTCGGCGCCGGCCCGCCCCGGCCACAGGCCGCCAGCGGCAGCGCCGCGGCGAGCGCAAGCACCCACAGCCAAAGCCCCGCCCGCGCGCCGGCGCAGTGCGCCCGGCCCGGTCGATCTAAGCGCATCCGATCCACTCTCGTAGTGTCACCTGGAATGACAACGCAGGCGGCCGAGGTTGGTTGTGACCACCCGAGGCGCTGCCGCGCGGTTTGCGCCGGGCCCGGAAACAGTGGATGGTGCCGCTCGATGGAACAGCGCTTCTCCGTGCGCGCCGACGGGCCCGGCTATTCGGTGTGGGACCGTGAGGCGGGCGAACCTGCGGTGATCGCCGGCATGACCCAGACGGGGCTGTCGCGGGACGACGCCGACCACACCGCCGCGCTGCTCAATTCGCGCAACGAAACCGCCGGCCGCGGCGCGGCCGAGCTCGCCGAGGCCGCCGACCGGGCGCGGGGCCGGCGGGGCGCATCGCTGCCCGCCCGCCGAAACTCCCGACCGGGCCGCTCCGGCGCCTGAGCTCCGCCGCCGGCGCGCCGCGACGGCTTGCATCGCCAGTCATATCGTAGCACGATGTTTGCGTTTCTCTTTGTCGGGCGTCGCCTGGGGCGGACGGGATCGATTTCCCGCCCGCCCCGGTTCTCTGCGGCCCGGGGGGCGAGGAGGCTGGACCGCAGCGAGCGCCCCGGATGTTCAATTTCGCCTTCGCCACCGGCATCGAGAACAGCGCCCCCACCATCGACGGCGGCAAGCGCCGCATGGACGAGCTGGAGAAGTGCGGCTTCTACAAGCACTGGAAGACCGACTTCGAGCTGGTGCAGGAGCTCGGGCTGAGGTTCCTGCGCTACGGGCCGCCGATCCACCGGACCTGGCTGGGCGAGGGCAAGTACGACTGGGGCTTCGCCGACGAGACCTTCGCCGCGCTCAAGGCGAAGAACATCCTGCCGATCGTCGACCTGTGCCACTTCGGCGTGCCCGACTGGGTCGGGAACTTCCAGAACCCGGACTTCCCGCGGCTGTTCCAGCGCTATGCGCGCGACTTCGCCCAGCGCTTCGACTGGGTGCAGCTCTACACGCCGGTCAACGAGATGTTCATCTGCGCGACCTTCTCCGCCCGCTGGGGCTGGTGGAACGAGCAGAAGACCGACGACCGCTCGTTCGTCACCGCGCTCAAGCACCTGGTGAAGGCCAATGTCTGCGCCATGGAAGCGATCCTCGACGTGCGCCCCGATGCGCTTTTCGTGCAGAGCGAGTCCTCGGAGTACTTCCACGCCGACAGCCCCGAGGCGATCGGGCTGGCCGAGCGGTTCAACGCCCAGCGGTTCCTCTCGCTGGATCTCAACTACGCCCACCAGGTCGACGCCCAGACCTACGTCTTCCTGATGGACAACGGCATGACGCCGGACGAGTACGGCTTCTTCATGAACCAGGCGCTGCGCCACCACTGCGTGATGGGCAACGATTACTACCGGACCAACGAGCACCGGGTCTGGGCGGACGGGACCACCACGGCGTCCGGCGAGGTGTTCGGCTACAACGAGATCACCCGCCAGTACCACAGCCGCTACGGGCTGCCGGTGATGCACACCGAGACCAACATCGAGGAGGGTCCGACCGGCCAGGAGGCGGTCTACTGGCTCTGGAAGGAGTGGGCCAACGTGCTGCGGATTCGCAACGCGGGCATACCGGTGCTGGGTTTCACCTGGTACTCGCTCACCGACCAGGTCGATTGGGACACCGCGCTGCGCGAGGACAACGGCCGGGTCAATCCGCTCGGGCTCTACGACCTCGACCGCAACCCGCGGAAGGTCGGCCAGGCCTACAAGAAGCTGATCTCCAACTGGAGCCGCGTGCTGGCGGTGCAGAGCGCCTGCCTGACGCTGCCGGTGTTCATGCCCGACCAGCAGGACGAGGACGTGGTCAAGGCCCAGGGCCAGACCGCGCGCATCTTGCGCCAGCCGAAGTCGGAGAGCTCGAACCGAGCGCAAGCCTGAGCGTTATCGGCCGCACGGGATCGTGAACGCGGGTCTGCGGAACAGATCGTGTGACGATCAATTCTGCGCCCATGGGACCGACGGGATGCCGAACCGCAAGCTCAGCCGAAGGCGCGTGATCGCGGCGGCCGCGGGGATTCCCCTCGCGCCTGCGGCGATCCGCGGTGAGACGCCCTGGCGCGAAGGCGCGGCCGATGCGCCGAGGCCCGCGTCGGGCGGCGGCTATGTCTTCTTCACCGGCGCGGAGGCCGCCTTCATCGAGGCGGTGGTGGCGCGCCTGATCCCCAAGGACGAGCTCGGCCCCGGCGCGCTGGAGGCCGGCGTCGCCATTTTCATCGATCGCCAGCTCGCCGGCGAGTTCGGCCGCGCCGAGCGCTGGTACATGCAGGGGCCCTGGGGAGCGGGGACCTCCACCCAGGGCTACCAGACCCGGCTCACCCCGGCCGCGGTCTACCGCGCCGCCATCCGCGCCATCGACGCCGCCGTGGGCCACGAGGGCAAGGCCGCAAGCTTCGCCAGGCTGGCCGTCGCCGACCAGGACGCCTTCCTGCACCGGCTGGAGAAGGGTCAGGTCCAGCTCTCGAGGGTCGACGGCGTCACCTTCTTCGACATGCTGCTGCAGAACACCATGGAGGGCTTCTGGTCCGACCCGATCTACGGCGGCAACCGCGACATGGTGGGCTGGAAACTGATCGGCTTCCCCGGCGCGCGCTACGACCAGACGCCGTTCGTCTCCCAGCACGGCAAGCCCTATCCCCTGCCGCCGGTCGGCCTAAAGGGCCGGCCGGCCTGGAACCGCAGCTAGGGACCGGCGATGGCGACGCGGCTGCCGAACGTCGATGTGCTGGTCGTGGGGTTCGGCTGGACGGGCGCGATCCTCGCCCAGGAGCTGACCGAGGCCGGCCTCAACGTGCTCGCGCTGGAGCGCGGGACCTGGCGCGACACCCCGATCGACTTTGCGCCCACCTTCGACCAGGACGAGCTGCGCTACTACTGGCGACACGAGCTGTGCGAGCCCCTGGCGCACGAGACGCTCACCATCCGCAACAACGCCGGCCAGACGGCGCTGCCGATGCGCCGGCTGGGCTCGTTCCTGCCGGGGATCAACGTGGGCGGCGCAGGCGTCCACTGGAACGGCCAGATCTGGCGCTTCCTGCCCTCCGACTTCGTCGCGCGAACCCACAACCTCGGCCGCTACGGCAAGGCCGCGGTCCCCGACGACATGACGATCCAGGACTGGGGCGTCACCTACCAGGAGCTGGAGCCGCACTACGACACCTTCGAATACATCTGCGGGGCCAGCGGCAAGGCGGGCAACCTGAAGGGCCAGATCCAGCCCGGCGGAAACCCGTTCGAGGGCCCCCGCTCGCGCGAGTACCCCAACCCGCCGCTGGCGATGACCTATCCGCCGACGCTGTTCGCCGAAGCCGCCGCCGGGCTCGGCCACAAGCCGTTCCCGCACCCCGCCGCCAACATGTCGCGGCCCTACACCAATCCGCTGGGGGTGCAGCTCGGAGCCTGCACCTACTGCGGCTTCTGCGAGAAGTTCGGCTGCGGCAACTATTCGAAGTCCAGCGCCCAGACGACCATCCTGCCGGTGCTGATGCGCAAGCCCAACTTCACGCTGAAGACCGAGTCCGAGGTGGTGAAGCTGAACCTGGATTCGACCGGCAAGCGCGTGGTCAGCGCCACCTACGTCGACGCCTCCGGCCAGGAGTTCGAGCAGCCGGCCGACCTCGTCGTGCTCTGCGCCTACATCCTGCACAACGTGCGGCTGCTGCTGCTCTCGGGCATCGGCAAGCCCTACGATCCGCAGACCGGGCAGGGGGTGATCGGCAAGAACTACGCCTACCAGATCGTCTCTTCGGTGAATGTCTTCTTCGACGACAAGATCCTCAATCCGTTCATCGGCGCCGGCGCCCACGGGATGATCCTCGACGAGTGGAACGGCGACAACTTCGACCACTCCGGCAAGGGCTTCATCGGCGGCGGCTATGTCGGGGTGGTGCAGACCGGCGCGCGGCCGATCGAGACCCATCCAACGCCCGAGGGCACGCCCAAGTGGGGCTCGGGCTTCAAGCGGGCGGTCGCCAAGTCCTACCTCCGGGCCATGTCGATCGCCACCCACGGCTCGGTGATGAGCCACCGCGGCAACTACCTCGACCTCGATCCGACCTACCGCGACGTCTACGGGCGGCCGCTGCTGCGGATGACCTTCGACTTCACCGACAACGAGCACCGGATGAGCGACTACATCACCGACCGCG
>NZ_DATIMC010000055.1:0-8999 GCF_035475775.1 Phenylobacterium sp.
GTGCTCGACCGCACCAACGGGAAGCTGATCTCGGCCAAGAACTACGTGCCGGTCACCTGGGCGACGGGCATCGACCTGAAGACCGGGCGCCCGCTCGAGACGCCGCAGGCCCGCTACAAGCAGAATCTCGACCTGCAGCAGCCGGGCGCGCTCGGCGGCCACAACTGGCACCCGATGTCCTACAGCCCCAAGACCGGGCTGGTTTACATCCCCGCGCAGTCCGATCCGTTCCCGTACCAGGGCGTGAAGGACTTCAGCTACAAGGCGGGCGGCTGGAACCTGGGCGTCAACCTGCTGGCCGGCGCGGGGCCGATGACGCCGGAGCAGGCGAAGGCCGTGGCCGACAGCTACAAGGGCTTCCTGATCGCCTGGGACCCGATCAAGCAGAAGGCCGCCTGGGCGATCCCGCACCCCTACTTCTGGAACGCCGGCGTGCTGTCGACAGCCGGCAACCTCGTGTTCCAGGGCGCCGCCGAGGGCAAGTTCTACGCCTACGACGCGACCAACGGGAAGCAGCTCTGGTCCTATGAGACCGGCAACGGGGTGATCGCCCCGCCGATGACCTACGAGCTGAACGGCGAGCAGTACATCGCGCTGATGGTGGGGGCCGGCGGCGGCGGCCAGATCTCCTATTCGGCGCTGATGCCGCAGCGGCCGCGGCTGCCCGGCCGGCTGATGGTCTTCAAGCTCGGCGGGACCGCCAAGGCGCCGCCGTTCAAGATCGCCGAGGCGCCGCCGCTCGACCTGAAGGGCGTCACCAGCACCGGCGACAAAGCCAAGGGCTACGCGGACTTCAACAACAACTGCCAGTTCTGCCATGGCGCGAACGCCACCGGCTCCTGGCTCCCGGACCTCAAGCGCTCGGTGATGATCACCACGCCGGACAACTTCAATTCGGTGGTGCTGCAGGGCGTGCGCGCCCACAACGGCATGGTGAGCTTCGCCAAGTTCCTCACGCCCAAGGACGTGGAGGACGTCCGCGCCTTCCTGATCAGCCAGGCCAAGGGCGAGCCGCTGCCGGTGGCCGGGGCGAAGCCGGCGACGCCGGTCGGAGCGCGATAAGGAGTCGCTCCCCTGAGCGGGAGGAACGCTACAGCACGGCCGTGAACTGCTCGGCGATCCAGTCGGCCTGGGCCTCGGTGAGGATCAGCGGCGGGGCGATGCGGATGGTATGCTCGTGGGTCTCCTTGGCGAGCAGCCCGCGGTCCTGCAGCGCCTCGCAGACCTGCCGTGCGCCGCCGGCGTCGGGGTGCAGCTCGACGGCGATCATCAGGCCGCGGCCGCGCACCTCCTTCACCCGCGGCGAGGCGATCGCCTCGAGCGAAGCCTGCAGGCGCGCGCCGACCCGGGCCGCGTTCTCGACCATCCCCTCTTCGGTGAGGACCTTCAGGGCGGCGCGCGCGACCGCGCAGGCCAGGGGGTTGCCGCCGAACGTCGAGCCGTGCTCGCCCGGATGCAGCACGCTCATCACCTCGGAGTTCGAGAGCACCGCCGAGACCGGGTAGAAGCCGCCCGACAGCGCCTTGCCGATCAGGGTGAGGTCGGCCTCGATCCCCTCGTGCTCCTCGGCGAGCAGCCTGCCGGTGCGGCCGAGCCCGGTCTGGATCTCGTCGAGGATCAGGATCACGCCGTGCTGCGTGCAGAGCTCGCGGGCGCGCCTGAGATAGCCGGCCGGCGGGATGATCACCCCCGCCTCGCCCTGGATCGGCTCGACCAGGAAGGCCACGGTGTTGGGCGTGATCGCCGCCTCCAGGGCGTCGGCGTCACCGAACGGGACCACCTTGAAGCCCGGCGCGAAGGGGCCGAAGCCGTCGCGCGAGGCGGCGTCGGTGGAGAAGCCCACGATCGCCACCGTCCGGCCATGGAAATTGCCGTCGCAGACGATGATCTCGGCCTGGCCGTCCGGCACGCCCTTGACCCGGTAGCCCCACTTGCGGGCCACCTTGAGCGCGGTCTCGACCGCCTCCGCGCCGGAGTTCATCGGCAGCACCTTGTGGCTCCTGGTGAGGGCGCAGAGCTCTTCGTAGAAGGGCGCGAGCTGGTCGTTGCGGAAGGCCCGGGAGGTGAGCGTCAGCCGCCCCGCCTGCTCCACCATGGCGGCCAGGATCTTCGGATGGCAGTGGCCCTGGTTGACCGCCGAATAGGCCGACAGGCAGTCGAGGTAGCGGCGGCCCTCGACATCCCAGACGTAGACGCCCTGGCCGCGGGTCAGCACCACGTCGAGGGGCTTGTAGTTCTTCGCGCCGTACGCGGCTTCAACGGCGATGTAGCCGGCGGCGAGCGAGCGTTCGAGGGTGAGGTCGTTCATTGCTCGTTTCCCTTGTGGATCACTCTGCGGCGAGGATGGTCCCCGCCGGCCGGCTTTCCCGGTCGAGACGCAGGGTCATGCAGTAGGCGCCGCCCCCCGATAGGATGAAGGGCGCGAGGTCCACCTCGGTCACCCGGTAGCCGCGGGCGGAGAGCCGCGCCTTCAGGCTCGCCGGCGCGCGGGCCATGACGATGCTGTCGCCGAGGTTCACGGCGTTGACGCAGAAGGCCTCCGCCGCCTCGTCGGTGGCTTCGATGCGGGAGGCCTCCGGCACGCGCGCGCGGATCGCGGCGAGCGCGGCGGGCGTGAAGGCGGCCGGATAGTAGAGCACCTCGCCGCCTGCAAGCGGGCAGAAGCAGGTATCGAGGTGGTAGTAGCGGTCGGACGCCAGCTCGAGGCCGACGACCGTCTCGCCGAATGTCTGTTCGATGGCCGCAAGCGAGCTCTTCGCCGAGCGCGGTCCGTAGCCCGCCCAGAAGAGGCGCCGCCGAGCGTCCCAGATCGCGTCGCCAGCGCCCTCCTGGAGGGCGCCCTCGGGCAGGTCGACGACCTCGCGCAGGACGCCGCGCCCTTGCAGGCGGCGGAAGGCGTCGCGGAAGACCGCCTCCTCGCCCTGGCGTTCCGGGTGGCGGAAGCGGGCCATCAGCGCCCGGCCGTCCAGCACCACCGCCGCATTGGCCGGGAACACCAGGTCCGGCAGGCCGCGGACCGCGCCGATGGTCTCCACCTGGCTTCCGAGCTCGGTGAGCGCCCGGCGCAGGGCGGCGAAAGCGGACCCGGCTTCGGCCAGGCGCTCGGCGGCGTTCGCCTTCCAGGCGTCGGGCCGCATCCACGGATTGATCCGGTAACTGACCTCGAAAGCCGAGGGATCGGTCATCAGGAACAGCGGCCGATCGGACATGGCGGGCTCCTTCAAATCGACGGCCCGGCTCTGAGAATCGCCCTGCGCGGCGCTAGCGAAAAGGAGTCAACGTGCCAATTTGTGCTAGATAGACTGCCGTTATGTCATGATCGATTGGCGTTTGGATGGACGACCTCGACCGCAAGCTCCTCGCCTGCCTGCGCGCCAACGCCCGTGAGTCGGCCGCCTCGCTCGCCAAGGCGCTGAAGGTCTCGCGCGGCACGGTCCAGAACCGCATCGCGCGGATGCAGGCCGAGGGCGTCATCCAGGGTTTCACGGTCCGCACCCGGCCCGACATGGACGCCCACCGCATCCGCGCGATCATGACCATCGCCATCGAGGGCGAGCGTTCGCGCGCGGTGATCCGGGCGCTGCAGGGGCTTCCCGAGGTGACCGCGGTCCACACCACCAACGGCCGCTGGGACCTCGTCGCCGAGCTCGACACCGGAAGCCTCGCCGAGTTCAGCCGGACGCTCGATCAGATCCGCACCATCGACGGCATCGCCTCGACGGAAACCTCGCTGCTGCTGGCCAGCGTGTGAGGGCTTCTTCTCCCCTCGCGGGAGAAGAGTTTATCGGGCCTGCTGCCACTCGCGCATGGCGGCGAGGTCGCGCCGGCCGCCGGACAGGTAGCCCATGTCCGAGCCCACCGTGACCAGGTCGAAGCCGCGCGCCAGCATGGTCTGGGAATAGGCGGCGCTGTTGGTGTGCACGCCGGCCCTGATCCCCGCCTTGCGGCAGGCGGCCAGGATTCTGTCGAACGCCTCCAGCCGCATCGGGTCGTCGCTGTCCTGCGTCGGCAGCCCGCCCAGCGCGAGCGACAGGTCCGCCGGGCCGATGTAGATGCCCGAGAGCCCCGGCGTCTGGGCGATCTCCTCGACATTGGCCAGCCCGCGGGCCGTCTCGATCATGGCGAAGGCCAGCATCTCGGCGTTGGCGTGCTCGGCGTAATCGACGCCCCCATAGAGCGAGGCCCGCGCCGGCCCGAAACTGCGATAGCCGGCCGGCGGATAGCGGCAGGCGCCGACGAAGGCTTCGGCCTCGGCGCGGTCGTTGATCATCGGGCAGATGATCCCATACGCCCCGGCGTCCAGCGCCTTCATGATCTCGCCGGGCACGTTCCAGGCGACGCGGACGATCGGCACGGCCTCGGTGTTCCCGATGGCCTGCAGCATGGCCATCATCTCGGCATAGCCGATCAGCCCGTGCTGGGTGTCGATGGTGACGGCGTCCCAGCCCTGGCGGGCCATGATCTCGGCCGTGAAGGCGTCGCCGATCGAGCACCAGCCGTTCAGCGCACCGCGGCCCTCGCCCCAGATCTGCTTCAGCCGGTTCGCCCGCATATCCGTCCTCCTCCGCGTCTCGCCCGAGGCATAGCCGCATCGGTCGCCTTATGCCTTGCCATTTTTCAAACGGTTGTTAGTCACGTGCCCCGAACGACGGGCGAATGCGTGCGAGGACCAGCTTAGATGGCCGACGACCGAGTATCAGTTGAGGCGAAGGCCCGGGCCGAGCGCGAGACCTACGACGACCGGCCGATCCACGCCGAGCCCGGCGAGCTGCCGCCCGAGGTGCAGGCGCCGCTCGCCCCTTTCAACGGCGCCGAGCCCCCGGCGCCGCAGTGGTTCAAGGACGCCATCGCCCGCGAGCCGGAGCGGCGGTTCGTGGAAAGCCTGGGCAGCCAGCTCGAGGTGCTGACCTGGGGCGAGGTCGGCAAGCCCGGCCTGCTGTTCGTGCACGGCAATTCGGCGCACGCCGACTGGTGGAGCTTCATCGCGCCGTTCTTCATGGAGGACTATCGCGTCGCCTCGATGTCGCTGGCCGGCATGGGCGCCTCCGACTGGCGCGAGCGCTACTCGTTCGCCGACTTCGCCGATGACGCCGAGAACGTCGCCCGCGCCACCGGCCTCTACGATGGCGGCCAGAAGCCCATCTACATCGGCCATTCGTTCGGCGGCGGCCAGGTGTTCCACGCGGCGGTCAAGTTTCCCGAGCGGATGCAGGCCGCGATCCTGGTCGACACCGGCTTCGGCGGTCCGCCGCCCGAGGAGATCGCGCGGCGGCAGAAGGAGGCCCAGCGGGTCGCCAATATCCCGACGCCGGACCGTGGCGGGCGGGTCTATCCGACGATCGAGGCCGCGCTCGCCCGCTTCCGCCTGATGCCGCCGCAGCCGGCCGGCAACCTGTTCATCGCCGACTACATCGCCCGCCGCTCGCTGAAGCGGGCCCCGATGCCGGACGGCTCGGGCGAGGGCTGGACCTGGCGGTTCGACCCGCACATGTGGGCCAAGCTCGACCGCAGCGCCATGAGCCCTCCGGGCGCCGAGGGGCCGAAGACCGCCACGCCGATGGCCCACATCCACGGCGACATGTCGCGGGTGATGGAGCGCAAGAGGTCGGGCCAGCCTTCGCCCTTCCCGCCGGGCATGGTCGAGGTCGAGATCCCCAATTCGCACCACCACATCATGATCGATCAGCCGCTGGCGCTGGTGGCGGCGATCCGGGCGCTTTTGGCCGCATGGCCGCACTGAGCGGCGCCCCTTGAGCGCGCGGGCGACCTCGTGTAAGGGCCGGTTGCCTCCCGTTTTATTGCAGTGCAGCAGAAAGAGTGAACCCCATGGCCGGAGCGGCTTCCGAACAGAATCAGCATCGTGACGCGATGGATATCGCCGAGCAGGCGGCGACCTTCGCGATGTTCAACGCCATGACCAAGTGGGGTTCGCTGTTCGTCGGCACGCTGATCCTGTTCCTGACTCTGTGGTTCTGCACCGGGGCCGGCTTCGGCGGCGCCGCGATCACGGCGGTGGTGGTGGTCGCGCTGGGCGTCTCCCTGCTGCGCTCCAGGTCGGAAGCCGAAGCGGCGCACTGACGGCCGCAAGATCCTGCCCTGCAAGGGGAGCATCGGGTTGCTTGCCAGACCCTGAGTCGCCCCCCTATGGTCCGCCCGCGTTCGAGCGTGCCTCCGGGGGATTCGCGTACCGTGCCCGTCATCGCCGTCACCAGGGAGCGCCGGCCCGGCGAGAGCCGCGTGGCCGCGGTCCCCGAGACGGTGAAGAGGCTGATCGCAGCGGGATTTTCGGTGATCGTGGAGGCCGGCGCGGGCGCCGCCGCCTCCTACCCTGACGCCGACTACAAGGCGGCCGGCGCGAGCCTCGCCAAGACCGCCAGGGACGCGCTCGCCAAGGCCGACATCGTCTTCCACGTGCGCGCGCCGGAGGCCGCCGAGATCGCGGCCCTGAAGACGGGCGCGATCGTCGTGGCGCTGCTCGATCCGCATCAGGACAGGAAGAGCCTCGAAGCGCTGGCGAAAAAGGGCGCGACGGCGTTCGCCATGGAGTTCGTGCCGCGAATCACCCGCGCCCAGGCCATGGATGCGCTCTCCAGCCAGGCGAACCTCGCCGGCTACCGCGCGGTGATCGAGGCGGCCGAGGCCTACGGCAAGGCCTTCCCGATGATGATGACGGCGGCCGGCACCGTGCCCCCGGCCAAGGTGTTCGTGATGGGCGCCGGCGTCGCCGGCCTGCAGGCCATCGCCACCGCGCGCCGCCTGGGCGCGGTGGTCACCGCCACCGACGTGCGCCCCGCCGCCAAGGAGCAGGTGGAGAGCCTGGGCGCCAAGTTCGTGGCCGTGGAGGACGAGGAGTTCAAGCAGGCCGAGACCGCGGCCGGCTACGCCAAGGAGATGAGCCAGGAGTACCAGGCCAAGCAGGCGGCCCTGGTCTCCGACCACCTCAAGAAGCAGGACATCGTGGTCACCACGGCGCTGATTCCCGGCCGTCCGGCGCCCAAGCTGCTCTCGGCCCAGCAGGTCGCCTCGATGAAGCCGGGCTCGGTGATCGTCGATATCGCCGTCGAGCAGGGCGGCAACGTCGCCGGCTCAAGGCCCGACCAGATCGTCGAGGCCCAGGGCGTCAAGATCGTGGGCTACGCCAACCTGCCCGCCCGCATCGCCTACGACGCCTCCGCGCTCTACGGCCGCAACCTCGCCGCCTTCGCGGGCTTGCTCGTCGACAAGGACGGCAAGCTCGCGCCCGACTTCGACGACGAGATCCTGAAGGCCGCGCTGGTCACGAAGGGCGGCGCGGTGGCGCATCCGGCGCTGAAGGGGTGAGCGGGGTGGGGACCGCATCAATATTCGTCATCCCGGCCGCGGCGAAGCGGAGAGCCGGGACCCAGGCGGCTCCGCAGTGCGGCGGCCCTGGGTCCCGGATCGGCCTCTCGGCCATCCGGGGTGAGGTGGAGCCTCAATGATGGACGTCGATCCCACCGTCTTCCGCCTGGCGATCTTCGTGCTGGCGATCTTTGTCGGCTACTACGTGGTCTGGAGCGTCACGCCGGCCCTGCACACGCCCCTGATGGCGGTGACCAACGCCATCTCCTCGGTAATCATCGTGGGCGCGCTGCTGGCCGCGGCGGCCCACCCGGCGACGGGCCAGCTGACCCGCTCGATCATCATCTCCAAGGGCGCGGGCGCGCTCGCGACCGGCTTGGCCTCGGTCAACATCTTCGGCGGCTTCCTGGTCGTGCGGCGGATGCTGGCCATGTACCGCAAGAAGGAACGGCCGAAGGCGGAGGCGCCCCAGTGAGCCCCGCGCTTACGACCAACCTCGCGGCCGTCCTCTACCTCGTCTCCGGCGTCCTGTTCATCCTGGCGCTGCGCGGGCTCTCCAACCCGGAGACGAGCCGCGCGGGTAACCGCAACGGCATGATCGGCATGGCGATCGCCATCGGCACGACGCTGGTGATCCTGTGGGGGCAGAACGCGCTGGACGCCCTCAGCCTGGTGCTGATCGCGGTCGGCGTGGCCATCGGCGGCACGGTGGGGGCGATCATCGCCCGGCGCGTGGCGATGACCTCCATGCCGCAGCTGGTCGCGGCCTTCCACTCCCTGGTCGGCCTGGCCGCCTGCCTGGTGGCGGTGGCGGCGATCTATACGCCCGACGCCTTCCACATCGCCCTGCCCGGCGGCGCGGTGCAGCTGAAGTCGCTGATCGAGCTCTCCGTCGGGCTGGCGATCGGGGCGGTGACCTTCACCGGCTCGGTGATCGCCTTCGCCAAGCTCAACGGCAACATGAGCGGGGCCCCGATCCTGCTGCCCGCCCGGCACCTCCTCAACCTCGCCATCGGCGCCGGCATCATCGTCCTGATCGTCATCCTGGTGATGAGCGGCGGGGCGGCGATCTGGGCGTTCTGGGGGATCTTCGGCCTGTCGCTGCTGATCGGCGTCACCCTGATCATCCCGATCGGCGGGGCCGACATGCCGGTCGTCGTCTCGATGCTGAACTCCTACTCCGGCTGGGCGGCCGCGGCGCTGGGCTTCACGCTGGAGAACATCACCCTGGTGATCACCGGGGCGCTGGTGGGCTCCTCAGGCGCCATCCTCAGCTACATCATGTGCAAGGGGATGAACCGCTCTTTCGTCTCGGTGATCCTGGGCGGCTTCGGGGGCGAGGACGCGGCGGCGGCAGGCGGCGGGCGGATCGAGACGCGGCCGGTGAAGCAGGGCTCGGCGGACGACGCGGCCTTCATCATGAAGAACGCCTCGAAGGTGATCATCGTCCCCGGCTACGGCATGGCGGTGGCCCAGGCTCAGCACGCGCTGCGCGAGATGGCCGACCTGCTGAAGAAGGAGGGCGTGGAGGTGAAGTACGCCATCCACCCCGTGGCCGGCCGGATGCCCGGGCACATGAACGTGCTGCTCGCCGAGGCCAACGTGCCCTACGACGAGGTGTTCGAGCTGGAGGACATCAACTCCGAGTTCGCCACCGCCGACGTGGCCTTCGTGATCGG
>NZ_DATIMC010000056.1:0-10884 GCF_035475775.1 Phenylobacterium sp.
CGGCGTGACCGTGACTCCCTGGTTGTCGCTGACGGTGAAGTCGCTGCCGGGAATGGCCACGTTGCCGCCATTCGCGACGGTGTAGGTCCACAGGAGCTTCGTGCCGGCGAGCACCGTCTTGCCCTCGACCGACATATCGTCTGTCAGCGTCTGCGCGACGCTGGTGTCGAACACGAGCGTGTCCTTGACGATGCCGATCGCGGCGGCCTCGGTCACCTCGCCGGGCGTGCCCGGAAGTGCGCGGAATTCTTCGAACCCCCCATCCACGCCGTCGAATTGCGCGAACACCGTCAGGAAGTCGGCGGAATCGTTCCCGCCCAGCGCGGTGTCCACCGCGCCTTTCGGCAGGAAGATGAGGTAATCGTCGGTCCCGCTGCCGCTGGAGTGGTCGGTGAGGTTCAGCGGATTATCCAGAGACAGGATCTGAGTGAAGCCGCTGCCGTTCACGGTCGGATCGACCGTCGCCTGAGCGGTACTGCCGAAGAAGGTCAGCTTCGTGAGCGTGACGTCCTGGTCCGGCGCCGTGTTGGGCTCGTTCACGTCGAGCCGGAACACGTAATAGGTGGTCCCGTTGACCACGGCCGTGCCGATGTTGCCGATCTGCAGGGCGTGGGTGTGGTTTCCCTGGCCCTCGTCGTCGATCGGCGGGGGAAGATCGTGGTTGAAACCGGATTCGGTAGTGGTGTTCGACTGGATCGACAGGAAGGTGTCGTAGTTGCCGGTGCCCGCGCCGATCGGCGCGGTGTACTGGACGATCAAGCCAGTCCCGTTCGGGCCGGCGTCGTCGTATTCGGTGCCAGGCGCGGTCAGATCCGTGGTCGAAGAAGGCATGGTCCCAACTCCCGTCCCGTCCGCGGCCGTTCTGGCCGGCGGACACCCTGTTGCGTGACCCGGGCAGGATGCCCAGGGTTAACGCCGAAATAACACGGGTCTGAACGGGAAGTAAGTAAGAGATCTTTATGGTGATGAAACAAATAATAGATGCATCGCTTTACGATGTGACTTGAGTCACATCTTCGAACGCATGTTGAGCGGGCAGAATATGTCGAATGTCGAGAAGACGACGGCCCCAATCTTGGCTGAGATACCTCAGATTGGGGCCGGGAATTCTCAAAACGCTAGATTTAGCCCCATTTGCAGCCGTGCATCGGCGGCGCCGCGGACGTTGCGCGCATCGCTGACGAGGTCGATCGCGCCGCTGACCTGGGCCGCGCGGCCCACCGGAAGCACGTAGGCGGCCGAGACATCGGTCTCGTTTCCGGCGGGCGTCAGGCCCGCCGCCCGGAACGTGGTGACCGGAAAGCCCTGCTCATCCACGCCGGTCAGCGCGAGCTCGGCGGCGCCGGAGATCACCCTGAGCGGCTTCTTCACCGACAGCGTCAGCCGGTCGCCCGGCCGGAAGGCCGCGGCCTGGATGTAGGACGCCCCGTAGGCGCGGGCCTCGAGCGCCGAGACGCCACGGATCAGGCCGTGGGTCACCGCCGCGCCATCCGTCCGGACCGTCGCGGCGTCGAACATCACGGCGCGCCCGCCCCCGAGATCGCGCACCAGCTGCACGGCGAGCGAGCGGCTGTTGTGGCGGGCGCCCAGGCTGAGCAGGCCCTGGCCGTCGTAGACCGAGCCCAGGAGGCCGTTGTCTTCCTGCAGCGTGCTGAATGTCGCCGAGCCGGACCACGGCCCGGCGAGCCGGCCCGACAGGCTGAGCGCCGCGGCCCGGCCGAAGCTGCGGGTGCGGTAGGTGGCCAGGCCTTCGCCGTCCCTGAGGTCGGTCGCGGAGCTCGCGGCAGCCAGGCGGAGATGGTCGGAGATCGCCCATCCCATCGTCGCCGAGAGGCCGCCCTGGGCGAGCCCGAGCAGGGCGCTCGAGGCTCCGATACGCGAATCGACCTCGGCCATCAGGCTTCCGGCGCCCCACCTGGCCTGCGAAAAGGCGTTCAGCGAGGAGACGCCCCGGCCCAGCGCCAGCATGTTCCCCTGCGGGTCGACGAAGGCCATGAACCTGATCTCGTCGCCGGCGGCGCGCCCCGGGCGGAACGGCGAGATCGCGTCCTGGCGCGAGGCCTCGAGCATCCCGTCCCCGGCCGGCTCGTCCATCGCGGTGGTCAGGATCATCAGCCCGCCGCCCTTGGTGTGCTTGACCTTGGTGGTCGTGGGCGGCGGCGGCGTGGTGGTCGTCGTCGTGGTGGTGGTCGAGGTCGTCCCGATCATCGAGGTGAGATCGACGGTGAAGTTCCGCGCGTAGGAATCGAAGGCGGTGTAGGCGGCGAGCTCGCCGCTCACCGTGGCGAAGTCGCCGAGCGCGCCGCCGGCGATCATCTGGTTGGTCAGCGACCCGACCAGGATCTGCGAGCCGTCCGCCCCGATCACGTACATCGCCCCGATCGGCCGGAATGCGAGGTCCAGGTTCATCAGCCCGTTGCCGTAGCTGGCGTCGAGGCCGCTCGTCCCCAGGTCGGTCGCGGTCTTGAACAGCACCGAGCTCGCCGTGCCCTTGGCGTAGAGGATCGGCCAGGCCGCTTCGAGCAGCGCCACCGCGCCGGAGGCCTGCGGCGCGGCCATCGAGGTGCCGGTCCAGGCCGAATAGGAGCCCGTGCTCAAGGTGGCGAAGGGCGCGATGATCCCGGCGCCGGGCGCGACCAGCCACAGGGACCTGTAGCTGGCGCTCGTCGAGCCCGCCACCGCCGAGCCGGAGCCCGGCGTATTGCTGCCGCTCCAGAGCACGCCCGTGGAGGTGACCGCGCCGACGACGATCATGTGGGACAGCGCCGCCGTGGTCAGGCCGGTGGTGTTGGCGCCCCCGTTGAAGCTGGCCGCCGCATTGCCGCCGGCCCAGACCAGCACCGCGCCTTTGCCGGCCGCGTAGTTGATGGCGCTCACGACCGAGCTGCTCGGCACATAGGAGACGCTGAGGTTGATCACCTTGGCGCCGGCGTCCGCCGCCTGGACGATGCCATGGGCGACATCGTCGGCGGTCCCCACGCCCGAGGCGTTCAGCACCTTCTCGGCGATCAGGGTGGCGGCGGGCGCCACGCCCGACATGCTGGTGTAGGCGGTCGAGGAATAGGCGCCGGCCGCGATCGAGGCCACCGCCGTCCCGTGGCTGCTGTCGTCGACGAAGCCGTTGGCGCAGGTGAAGCTCACGGCCGCGCACGAGGACAGCGGCGAGACCCGCCCGGCGACTTCCGGGTGCGAGGCCACGATGCCGGTGTCGACGATGGCGATCGCCACGCCCGCGCCGCCCGCGGCCCGCGCCTGGACCGTCGCCGTGTCGGCGATCTGGGCTTGCCAGACCGAAGACTGGTCGGCGGCAAGTCCAGGGTGCGCGGTGCAAAGCACAGCCAGCGATACGCCGGCCAGAAGTTTGGTGTGCATGACGAGGTCCCTGCCTTGAATTCAGGGTCTGATCTCGTAAACCTAGACTATTGCATTATAATGTTCGGAGAGAGTGTATCCAACTTAAGGATGAATACATGTAAACCAAGCCTATTGCGGGAAATATCCGATTGCGATGCATTGCCCCAGCGTCACAAAGAAGAAATCTTTCGCCTCACAGGAGAAATGAGATCTTACGTAGAATACAAGTTCAAAAATTTACCAACAATACCGAATAATTAACCATCAATTCACGTTGACGAACATTGATATTCGGGTTTTAAGGTCACGGCATCGGCGGGGGTCCCGCTATATTTCTCAGCATGAGCCGCGGGTCTCCTCTTGTGGGCACTGCGCTTCGCCTCAATCGGTGGGAGACTTCACCATGCCAGTGACGCTTACGGGGGATGATAACTATTCCGGTGTCTACACCGACGTCGACGTGCTCGGCGGCGCGACGGCCGCCGGCACGACGTCCACGGACATGAACGCCTTCGCGGGCCTCGATCCGAATGGGAAGGAATACTTCCTGTTCGGCAACCTGCACGCCGGAAGCCACACGACGTCCACCGGAGACGTGACCTCGGGCTCCTATAATACGACCGCCACGGGAGACAGCGGCGATACGCTGGTCTTCGACTTCACGTTCGATCCGGGCCACGCGGGCGGCGCGTCCAACTTCCTGACCAGCAGCTTCGCGCTCAGCGGCGGCCTGCAAAATGGCGATCAGCCGTCGCTTCAGCCGGATATCGACGGCGACGCAGACTACCAATCCACGGCCGCCGCCAGTGCTTGGACCACACAATACAATGCGTGGGTGGCGTCCCTGGGCCCGGGTTACACGTTCAGCGGCCCGGCCAGCATCGAAACCAGCGTGAGCAACGGACATCCCGACCCGGACGTGAATGTCACGCTCGATGTGACCGCGACTGCGCCGGGCTCCGCGCCCACGCTGACGTCAGACTATGCGGGCGTGAAGGTGCTGCTGGGCTTTGCGGTCGGTTCCGATCATCTCAGCCTTGATGGCCACTCCACCATCACGCAGGACGAGTTCAATCAGTTCTTCGAGGTCACCGCGTCGTCGCACCTGTCGGCGAACAACAACACGGTCAACGACACGATCATCGGCCTGGACGACCACACCTGGAGCATCGATCTGTATGGCGTCAACGTCGGCGATCTCACCACCGCCTACAACGCCTTGCACGGCACGACCTTGTCGACCGGCGATTACGTCTTCGATTTCATCCTGTCGCACTGATTCGCGCTTGGCCCCACTTTCGATCTGACAACGAGGCCCGGGTTCCGCCCGGGCCTCTTTCGTTTTGGCGCCGGCCGTGCAGCGCGCCTCGCGACACTCGCGAGGGAGATGCGCCATGAGCATTTCGCATATCGGCCACCGGCCGAGCTTACCCATTGTTCCGCAACAGCAATCCGCGCCGTCAACCGATGCGGACCCCACCGGCCTGGACCGGAGCCTTTTGCCCGACATGCGGAAAATGCTGCCGACCCAGGCAAAGGGCGCCGCCAACGGCCTCTCGGTCCAGAAGGTCTTCGACAAGCTGGACGCCGACGGCGACGGCGTGATCACCCAGGCCGAGGCCGGCCCACGCTGGGGCCACGGCCTGCTGGGCGAGCTCCTCAAGCTGCAGGAGGACGGGGGCCAGGCGCCCGCGAGCGATGGGACCGACGGCGCCTCGGACGGAACGGCCGGAACCGACACCACCACCGCCGGATCGGGCGCCGATACGACCGCGGCCGGCGCGGGCGGAACGGACTCCATTGCCGGCGGCGCGGGCGCGGACACCACCTCGGCAGGCGCCGGCGGTGCGGATTCCATCGCCGGCGGGGCGGGCTCCGACACGACGGGGACCGATGCCACCGCCCTGACGGCAAGCTTAACGCCGCCGCCGCCGAGCGGCGACCTGACGCCAGATCCCTCGCAATTGCTCGACGACCCCACCGCCTGAACGAAAGGTTTTGCGGGCGAGACCCGAGTAACGCGCCGGCAAGTAAGCTTACCGCCAGAGTCACCAAGAAACTTAGCCCGGCTGTAACTTGGGCCGACGATGGTGGCTGTCATGTCGAACGACAGCCCCGCCCCCGTTCCCCTGCGCGTTTCGCACCTGGCCAAGCAGTATGCCGGCGGGCGCGGCGTGAAGGCC
Organism: Phenylobacterium sp.; assembly: GCF_035475775.1. Taxonomy (GTDB): domain Bacteria; phylum Pseudomonadota; class Alphaproteobacteria; order Caulobacterales; family Caulobacteraceae; genus Phenylobacterium. Next base: position 5,538 of record NZ_DATIMC010000056.1, read on the forward strand.
ATCGATTTCACCGTGCGGCCGGGGAGCGTCACCGGCTTCATCGGCGTCAACGGCGCCGGCAAGAGCACCACGCTCAAGTGCATCATGGGCCTGACGGAGCCCGACGCCGGCGAGATCGAGATCTTCGGCGAGCCGGCCACGTTCGAGACCCGCCGCAAGCTCGGCTTCCTGCCCGAGGAGCGCGGTCTCGCCCCGCGCGAGCGGGCGCGCGACGCCATCGCCTTCCACGCCCGGCTGAAAGGCCTCGAGCGGGCCGACGCCTATGCGCGCGCCGATGGCCTGCTCGAGCGCGTCGGGCTGGGCTCGCGGCGCTACGCCCGGGTGGGCGAGCTCTCCAAGGGCAACGCCCAGCGAGTGCAGATCCTCTGCGCGATCGCCCACGATCCGCGGCTCCTGATCCTCGACGAGCCGTTCAGCGGCCTGGATCCGGTGGCCCAGGCCGAGATGCAGTCGCTGTTCGACGAGCACCGCGCCCATGGCGGCTCGATCCTGTTCTCCACCCACGGCATGAGCGTCGCCGAGCGGCTTTGCGACCATGTCGTCATCATCTCGCAGGGCTGCACGGTGTTCGAGGGGCCGGTGGCCGACGCTGCGGCCCAGGCGCCGCACGGCGCCTATGTCACCTGCAGCGACGACGCCGGCCTGATCGCCGTCGCCAGCCGCCTGGGCGGCGCGGCCGAGCCGTTCCCCGGCAAGATGGGCGAGGCCATGCGCTGGCGCGTCCTGCTGCCCAGCCACGTGCCCTATCCGGCGCTGCTCAGGGCGATGGGCGAGCGGCAGCTCCCGATCCAGGGCTTCGAGCCGATCCAGGCCGACCTGGAGGGCGCCTTCTGGTCGCTCGCCGCCGAGCGGGAAGCCGCCTGATGCGCCGCGTGGCCCTGATCGCCCGCCGCGAGTTCGTGGCCTACGCCAGCGTGCCCAGCTTCTGGGTGGCGCTGGCCATGGGCCCGCTGCTCATGGCGCTCGCCACCTTCTCCCTCAGCGCGTTCGCGGGGCGTCCCGCCACGCCTCGGCCCGACCTCGTCGCCATCGAGGCGCAGGACCCCGCCATCGGCGCCCGCGCCGAAGCCGCGGTGCTCGAGGCGGGCCGGCTCGAACATCATCCGGTCCAGGTCTCCGCGGCGCCTGATCCCAAGGCGGCCACGACCCTCAGCGTCGCGGCGGGACCCGGTGGCGTGCTGTCGGTGGACATCCGCGGCGCGCGGCTGTCGGAGGTGGCGCTCGCCCTGCTCCGACACGACCTGGCCGATACCTCTCCGAGCCGCGCGGCGGAGATCCGGGTGGCTCAACCGCCGCCCGCGCCGCCTGCGCCCAAGGACAGCGGCCGCTTCGGCCGGTTCTCGATCACCGTCCTGCTCTGGCTGGTTCTGGTGGGCTCGCTCGGCATGCTCCTGCAGGCGGTCGTGCGCGAACGCTCCAACCGGGCGCTGGAGACCCTGCTGTCCTCGGTCCGCCCGGTCGAGCTGATGATCGGCAAGCTGCTGGGGGTCGGCGCGCTCTCGCTGCTCGTGGTCGGCGCCTGGCTCGGCGGCGGCGCGGCCATGGCGGGGATGTCCTTGCCGGGTCTCGGCGGCGCCGGGACGGTGCTGTTCCATGACGTGGCCAGCTTTGGATACATCGCCGGCGCGCTCGGCCTGTTCGGGCTCGCCTACGCGATGTACGGGGTGGCGCTGATCGGGATCGGCGCCCTGGCGCGCGACGTGCCCGCGGCGCAGAACCTCTCGCGACCGGTGTTCGGCCTGCTCCTGCTGGTGTTCTTCGTGGCGCTGGCCCAGGTCGCAGGCATGGGCGAGGCGACCTTGAAGAGCCTGGTCCTCATCCCGCCCTTCACGCCGTTCGTCCTGTTGCTGGCGAGCCCCGGCGCGCTGGACCCGATGACGGTCGGCTTCGGGATCGCGGGCATGGCCGCCACGACGGCGGGGCTCGCCTGGCTGGGCGCCCAGGCGCTGCGCGGCGAGCTCAGACTGAAGATGCCCCGCGCATCGCGCCGCCTGGCCCGAGCCGCCTGATCAGGGCTCCTGCTTGGCCGCCGGCTTCGGCGCCGCCGTCGCCCGCGCCTCCAGGGTGCGGGCGAGCTGCAGGTTGGTCGCCGCGCGGGCGTAGTACTCGCCCTTGGCGCTCATGGCGCGCTGCAGCAGATCCTCCGCCGCCTGGTAATCGCCGCGCATGATCGCGGCGAAGCCGGCGTTGTTGAGCGTCGCCGCCTCGTCGGTCTGCGGCGCGCCGGCCAGCGCGCGGTCGTACTCGCCGCTCATCGCCATGGCGAGCCGCAGGTTATTGCGCGCCGCCGCCATGCCGGGCTTCTTGCCCAGGGCCTCGACGAAGTCCTTGATCGCCTCCTCGAGACGGCCCTGCAGCATCCGCGAGTAGCCACGGTTGTTCAGCGCGATCGGCGCGCGGTCGGATTCGGAGAGCGCCCGTTCATAGGCGGCGTCGGATTCCGGCCAGCGCCGCCGCGAATCGTACTCGCTGCCCAGGGCGTTCCAGGCGCGCCACGCCGACGGCTTCACGGCGACGGCCTGCCGCAGCACGGCGACCGCCTCATCCGAGCGTCCGAGCAGCGACAGCGATATCCCTTCGCCCTCCAGGGCGTCGCCCTTGAGCGCGGGGTCCTGGTCCACGCGCTTGAAGTCGGACAGCGCGTCGTCCAGCCGGCCGCGGGCCAGCGCCAGCCTGCCTCCCATCAGCCGAAGGTGCGGATCGTCGTGGCCGGTGAGCAGGGCCTGGTCGAGGAGCTGGCCGGCGTCGTAGAGCCGCTGCTCGTCGATCGCCCGCTGGATCTCGGCGATATAGTCCTTGGGCACGGCCGCGGCCTTCGCGGAATGGCGGCTGAACAGGCCCGCCTGAGCGCTTGGCGGCCCTGAGAGGCACGCCGCGATCAGCATCGCGGCCCCGCACGCCGCGCGGGCTGCGAGGTGGTCCTTCATGCGGTTCCCCCTGACGTTCAGAGCTAGCTGAGCCGCCGCGGCTCGCGCCGCGCGCCAGCGTATTGGGCGAAGGCGTCGGTCCCGACCACGAGGCTCACGCCGCTGCAGCCGAAGCCGCAGGCTTGCAGCTTCACCGGGATTCGCAGGCTGTGCGCAAGACCGAGCGCCACGCGCCGATGCGCCGGCTGGAAGCGGATGACGCTTTCCCGCGAGGCTCGGCTCGACGCGGGGGAGATTGCGACCGTCCACCCTTGCCGAGCGAGCTCGCGCTTGAGCGCGGCGGCGGCCTTGCGGTCTGCGGCGATCAGGGTGACCGGGCCGCCGAGCAGGGGCGGCTGGGTCGAGGCGGCGGACCTGCCGGGCTCCGGCGCCCGTCCGGCCGTATTGGCGGCCGAAGCGGTCCAGGCGGCCGGCTGCAGATGTGCTGCGACGGCGGCCGATGCGGCGGACGGCGCTTCCTGAGCGGCTGCGGGGGCCGCGTTCGGCGCGCGCGCCGGCTGGCGGCTGGCGAGCAGCACGCCGGAATCCGTCGCGTGGCCGAACGGCAGGTGCAGCACGTGGGCGAGCTCGCCCAGCGCCGCCATGACGAAGTGCAAGGGCCGCGGCCGATCGCGGCGGCCAGTCCATGCGCGCCCGAGGAGGGTCTTGTGCGATATCCGTGTCCCCTCCGCCGCGGCGAGCGGCGCGCGGACCGGCGCGGCGTGCTCGGTCATCGGCGCGGCCGGCGCCGGCGCAGCGCCTCCGCCCGCGGAGTCGGGCAGGAGCAGGGGGCCCGGCATGAGGAAGCTCGTCCGCACCAGGTTGGCGGGCCTGGCCTCGGGCGGCGCGGCGATCAGCAGCGGCGCATCGTTCCAGGTCGGGTCGAACGCATAGGCGTGCGCCCGCGCGGCGTTCCGATCCGGATCGGCGGACGCCGCGGCGGCGAGCTCCGGGTCGGCGAGCGCCGGCCAGACGGGCTGGGCGAGGGCGGCGCGGACGGCGGTGGCCGGCGCTGCGGCGACCTCCGCCGGGCGCAGCGACATCAGCGGATGGACCTCGACGGCGGGCGCGCGGACCGGCGCCGCGGCGGCGAACTGCGGCCAGGCGGGCTGGGCGACGGCGGCCGGAATGACCGCGGCGGGCGCGGCGGCGACCTCCGCCAGGCGCGAAGACGCGACCGATTGGATCTCAATGGCGGGGGCGGCGACCGGCGCCGCGGCCGCGACCTGCGGCGGGAGCGACGCGGGCGCCAGCTTCAGGTGCGCGGCAGGGAGCGCCGCGCGCCGGATATCCGGCGAGACGGCCAGCTGCGTTGGGTTCAACGGCTCGGCCGCCGACGAAATCATTGGCGTGGGGACAGGCGCTGCGGCGGCGAGCTGCGCCGCCGCTGTCCCCGAGGACGGGGCGGGGCGGGGCGCCTCGGCCGCCAGCGCGACCGAGCTGGCCGCCCCCTGGAGCACGGCGGAATAGCCCAGGTTCTCGGCGACGATCTTGGAATTGGGATCGGCCGTCTGCGCCTGGGCGTAGTAGCGCGCGCTGAGGTCGAAGCGCCCGAGCTCGTCGTAGACCACGCCGAACGCGTTCAGGATGCGCGGATCGTTGGGGGTGCGCGCCCGCGCCACCTGCAGGATGTCGAGCGCCGCCGCATAGTCCCGGCGATGGATGGCGGAAACGGCGTCGCGATAGAGCCCGTCGTCCCTCTGGGTGGGCAGGGCGCTGCTGATCACCGGCTTGACCGTGAGCGCCGCCTCGCGCTGCGTCGTCTGGGTCGCGCAGCCGGCCGCGCCGAGCGCGAAGGCGGAGGCCAGCAGCACCTTCTTCGACGAACGCATGGCCATGTCTCAGCCTCCCTTGAGCGCCGGACCCAGGTTCCGGGCCATATCGAGCCCGGCCGGGAGCAGCAGCGCCGTCAAAATCACCGGCAGGATGCACGCCACCAGCGGAATGGTGAGCAGCACCGGGATGCGCATGGCCTTCTCCTCCGCCGCGAGGAAGCGGTGGTCGCGCATCTCGTTCGAATAGGTCCTGAGGGTCTGGCCGATGCTGGTGCCGAGCGTGTCGGTCTGGATCAGGAGGGCCACGAACGAGCGCACCGATTCGACGTCCGTGCGATCGGCCATCGCCCGTAGCGCGTCGGCCCGACTGCGCCCGGCGGCGAGCTCCTGGACCACCCTGTCGAACTCCTCGGAGATGCGGGGGTGCGATTCGCCGACCTCGCGGGTGACGCGCACGAAGGCCGATTCCAGGCCAAGCCCGGCCTCGACGCACACCACCATCAGATCGAGCGCATCGGGGAATTCCTGTTCGAGCTGCGTCTTCCTGGCGTTGATCCGGTTGTCGAGCAGCGCCCTGGGCGCGATCAGGCCCAGGCCGCAGAAGCCGAGCGCGCCGGCGATCAGCATAAATCCCGACAGAGGCTTGCTCGAGAACCGCTGCATCAG
>NZ_DATIMC010000057.1:0-40456 GCF_035475775.1 Phenylobacterium sp.
CGTCGCAAGTGTGACGGGGCGTCAAGACGAAGGGGCTGGCGGCATGCTGACCAAGGGCGACGATTATCCGATCCACCAGACTCCGGAGCCGATCGCCTATGCGGGCTCGGATCGCAATTTCTACGACCGCTACTTCTTCAATGGCTATTCGCCGGACGGCTCGGAGTTCGTGGCGGTGGCGTTCGGGGTCTATCCGGCGCTCAACGTGGCCGACGCCCACGTGTCGATCATCCGCGACGGGGTGCAGCGCTGCCTGCACGCCTCGCGCATCCTCGGGCTCGAGCGGATGGACATCGCCGTGGGCCCGATCCGCATCGAAGTCATCGAGCCGCTGCAGAAGCTGAAGGTCACGCTCGCGCGCTCGGAAGGGATCGCCTGCGAGCTCGTCTTCGAAGGCCGGTCCTTCCCGATCGAGGAGCCCAGGTTCGTTCGCCGCAACGGCCCTCGGCTGTTCATGGACTACACGCGGCTCACCCAGAACGGCCGCGTCTCCGGCTGGCTGGAGGTCGACGGCGACCGGCGCGACATGGGTCCGGGCTGGACCGGCACCCGTGACCGGTCGTGGGGCATCCGCCCGGTGGGCGCGCCCGATCCGCAGCCGACGCCCGGGGGCGGGATCGCCGGCTTCTTCTGGCAATGGACGCCGGTGAATTTCGAGGACCGCAGCGTGTTCTTCCACGTCAACGCCGATCCGGACGGCAAGCCCTGGAACACCCGCGCAGTGATCCTGCCCGACGGCGCGGGGCCGGAGGGCGGCTGGCATTCCGATGTCCCCAGCATGGAGGATGTCGCGCTGAAGCCGGGAACCCGCCACGCCAGCGGCGGCACGCTCAAGATCCCGCTCGCGCAGGGCGAAGCCCGTGTCCGGCTGGAGCCGATCGGCCAGCCGTTCCTGATGCGCGGCATCGGCTACGGCGGCGAATGGCGTCACGGCGCGCTGAAGGGTGAGCTGGCCGTCGGCCGCGAGGACATCGAGCTCGCCGCCGTCGACATGGGCCAGCCGGAGAACTGGCACATCCAGGCGATCTCGAAGGCGACGTTCTCCGCGCCGAGCGAGCCGGAGCGTCAGGGAATCGGGGTGTTCGAGCAGCTGATCGCCGGGCCCTACAGGCCCTACGGCCTCTAGCGACGCCCGCGCGCGATTGACGGCGGAGGTCCGGCGCCCTCCCTTGGCGAGCAGCGGAAGCGCGGGAGGAATCGCAGCCATGACCGAGCCGCAGAGCGCGCCGGGCGGCGAGCAGAGCCGGGCCGGACAGGTCTTCCTCTACTTCGGCCCGCTCACCTTCCTGCTCTACCTGACCGCGCCCACCGCCTACCTGGTCGACTTCGGCACCTCCTACATGCTGAAGGACCAGCTGCACGCCACGGCGGAGCAGGTCGCCAACTTCCGCCTGATCACCGCCATCCCGACCTATTTCGCGGTGGTCTTCGGCCTGACGCGAGACCTCTGGAACCCGCTCGGGCGGCGCGACCGGGCCTACCTGTTCCTCTTCTCGCCGGTCATGGCGGCGATCTTCACCTGGCTGGCGGTGACCAAGCTCAGCTACGGCGGCCTGCTGGTCGGCATGCTGCTCCTGATGACGCTCTCCCGCTTCCAGTCGGCGGCCTACCAGGGCCTGATCGCGCTGATCGGCCAGGAGAAGCTGATGTCGGGGCGGCTGACGGCGCTCTGGCAGGTGGTGGCCTCATTCCCGCAGGTGCTGGGCGCGCTGGCGGGCGGCTGGGTCGCCGAGCACCTGAGGCCCAGCGAGACCTTCATCATCCTGGCGATCATGTCGCTGGTGCTGGGGGCCTACGGCGCCCTCAAGCCCGCCGCGGTGTTCCGCGGCGCCTACGACCAGCCGCTCGCCAAGGGGACGCACTTCTGGGGCGACGTGAAGCGGCTGGTGAAGCACAGGGCGATCTATCCGGCGGTGCTGATCGCCTTCATGTTCCAGTTCGCGCCGGGCTCCAACACGCCGCTGCAGTTCTATCTGCACGACAAGCTGCACGCCTCGGACGCCGTCTACGGCGAGTACTACGCTGTGTTCGCCGCCGCCTTCGTCCCGATGTTCTTCGTCTACGGCTGGCTGTGCAAACGGGTGTCGCTGCAGAAGCTGCTCTGGTGGGGCACCATCATCACCGTGCCGCAGATGATGCCGCTGGCGTTCATCCACTCGGCGCAGGCGGCGGTCTGGCTGGCCGCGCCGATCGGGATGATGGGGGGCATCGCCGCCGGCGCCTATTTCGACCTCGCCATGCGCTCCTGTCCCGCAGGCCTGCAGGGCACGCTGATGATGCTGGTGGAATCCGGCTTCCAGCTGTCCTACCGGGGCGGCGACGTGCTGGGCGCGAAGCTCTATAGCCTGAGCCCGACCAACGGCTTCCTCTACTGCGCGATCGCCACGACGGTGGTCTACGCCCTGATCCTGCCGGTGCTGCTGCTCATTCCCAAGGGGCTGATCGCCACGATGGACGGCGAGCGCAATCCCGAGCTCGACGCCGAGGCCAGCGCCGCAGCGGCGGCCTCAACCGGCTAGTGGTGCGAGAAGACCTGCATCAGCCGCGCCGCGGCCGGCAGCATCAGGGCGCCCAGCAGACACGGGAAGATGAACAGGACCAGCGGCACGGTGAGCTTGGCGGAGAGCGCCAGCGCCTTCTCCTCGGCCTTCAGCATGCGCTTGGCGCGCATGTCGTTGGCGAACACCGAAAGCGTCTCGCCGAGGCTCGTGCCCATCTCCTCGGCCTGTCGCAGCATGGTGGCCAGCGCCCGGGCGTCATCGATGCCCAGGCGGTCGGCGAAGGCGGCCCAGGCGTCCTTGCGGGCGCGGCCGGCGCGAAGCTCGAGCACCAGGAATTTCAGGTGGACGGTCAGGTTCGGATAGCGGCGGCCGAGTTCTTCGGTCACCCGCGTGACCGCCGCGTCGAGGCTTAGGCCGGCCTCCACCGAGGCGACCAGCAGGTCGAGCAGGTCCGGAAAGCCCTCGAGGTATTCGCGCTCGCGCCCCTGTCGGCGGATCTTCAGCACCTGGTCGGGCCCGAAGATCGCGGCTGCTGCGAAAGCGAAGGCCACGAAGAGCCCGCCCGGACCCTTGCCGGATCCCATCACCAGAGGCAGCGTCAGGATCACGGCCAGGGTGGCGACGACCAGCGCCGCGGCGCGCGCGCCCAGGTAGATCACCGGCGCTTCGCGGTTGTGGAATCCCGCCTGCATCAGCCGGGTGCGGAGCAGCGACAGCTTCGCCGGATCGCGCACCGCGCTCTGCTGGCCCAGGCGCCGCACGCCGGCCAGGACCTGGCCGGTGATCTGGCCGCCCGCCCGCGCGGGCTTGGGCGCAATCCCCGCCATCGCCGGTTGCAGCCGGGTGCGCCGCGCCGCCCTGAGGCGAAGCTCGCTGAAGGCGATGAAGCCGAGGCCTCCCAGGGCCGCCACCACCAGCAGCAGGCCCGCGACATAGATGAGGTTGTCGATGGTCATCGTCTCACAGCCGCATGTTGATCATTCGGCGCATGACCATGTTGCCGATGGCCAGCCACACGCCCAGGCCGATGAGGCCGTACTTCACGACCGGCTCGTTGATCACGTCGCCGTAGAAGTGCGGGTTGGAGATCATGATGAAGCCCATGGCGCAGAACGGCGCCGCGGTCAGGATCATCGCCGAGGCGCGGCCTTCCGACGACGCCGCCTTGATCTTCAGGCGCATCTTGTGCCGGTCGCGCACGGTGTTGGCGTTGAGCTTCAGAAGCCCCGTGAGGTTGCCGCCGGCGCGCTCCTGCAGCCGGATGGTGGCCGCGAACAGGTCGACGTCGGGGTGCTGGCAGCGCTCGGACATTCGTCCGATGGCCTGCTCCAGCGTCGCGCCATAGGCGATCTCGTCGGAGGCCATGCCGAACTCCGAGCCGATCGGATCGGGCATTTCACGGCCGACCAGCGAGACCGCCGTCGGCACGGGGTGGCCGGCCTCGAGGGAGCGCACGATGATTTCCAGCGCCTGCGGCAGCTGGAAGCCGAGCGCCTGGGCGCGGCGGTTGGCCATGAGTTTGAGGTAGCCGTATGGCACGCCCGCGCCGCCCATGGCTGCGCCGGCGATCACGCCCAGCGGACTATGGCCGAGCGCGAAGCCGCCGACCGCGCCGATGAGGCCGGCCAGGCCGACATAGGTGAGCCACTTCTTCTGGTCGTACGGCAGCCCAGAGGCCACGATCAGGTTCGAAAGCCACTGCAGTCGTCCGCCGCGCTCGCCGGCCGCGGTCAGGCCCCGTTGCTTGCGCAGCTCCAGCACCAGGGCCGAGATCCCCTCGACCTTGTCGGCGACCTTCAGCCGCTGGTTCAGCTTGCGCCGCTCGGTGGCGGTGGACAGCATGCCCACGCCCGCCTGGGCCGCCGAAAACACCGCGGCGAAGATCAGGATCAGGACGATCCATTTGCCGTCGAACTGCATGTCAGAGCGTCCGGGAGGGGTCGAAATTCGCCGGGTCGAAGGCGATGCCCCGGCGCATCATCTCGTCGAGGCAACGGGGTCGAAGGCCGGTGGCCCGGAATTCGCCGTGCACCGTGCCGTCGGCGTCGGTGTGGGTGCGGTTGAACATGAAGATGTCCTGCATCTGCACCACCTGGCCTTCCATGCCGGTGATCTCGGTGACGTAGGTGACCTTCCGCTTGCCGTCCGCCAGGCGCGAGGCCTGCACGATCAGCCCCACGGCCGAGGCGATCTGGGCCCGCATGGATTCGGCGGTGATGTTCATCCCGGACATCGCGACCATCTGCTCCAGGCGGGCGATCGCGTCGCGCGGCGTGTTGGCGTGAATCGTGGCCATGGAGCCTTCGTGGCCGGTGTTCATGGCGGAGAGCATGTCGAACGCCTCCTCGCCGCGCACCTCGCCCAGGATCACCCGGTCGGGGCGCATCCGCAGGGCGTTCTTGACCAGTTCCCGCTGGCGGATCTCGCCCTTGCCCTCGATGTTCGGGGGCCGCGTCTCCATGCGCACGACGTGCGGCTGCTGCAGCTGCAGCTCGGCGGCGTCTTCGATGGTGATCAGGCGCTCCCCATGGCTGATCGCGGCGGAGAGCGCGTTCAGCAGGGTGGTCTTGCCCGAGCCCGTGCCGCCGGAAATCACCGTCGAGACCCGCGCCTTCACCGCGCCATGCATGAAGTCGGCCATGGCCTGCGGCATGGCGTTGAACTCGATCAGCTTCTCGAGCGTCAGCGGCTTGGTGGAGAACTTCCGGATCGAGACCGCCGCGCCGTCGATGGCGATCGGGGCGATGGCGGCGTTGACCCGGGAGCCGTCGGGCAGGCGGGCGTCCACCATGGGCTGGCTCTCGTCGATCCGGCGCCCGACGCCGGCGACGATGCGGTTGACGATCCGCAGCAGGTGGTCGTTGTCGCGGAAGTGCACCGGGGTGAGCTCGAGCTCGCCCCTGCGCTCCACGTAGATCTGGTGCGGCCCGTTGATCAGGATGTCGTTGATCGACTCGTCCTTGAGCAAGGGTTCGATCGGCCCCAGGCCGACCATCTCGTCGTAGATGGACGCGCCCAGCTCCTCGACTTCCCCGGCGTTCAGCGCCACGCGCTCGCCGCGGACGAAATCGGAGACGAAGCCCATCACCTGGCGGCGGAGCTCGCCCTGCTCCAGCTTCTCGAGCTTGGAGAGGTCGAGCTCGTCGATCAGCCGCTGGTGCAGCTTCAGCCTCAGATCGATGTGCTGCGACTTGCCCGCGGCCGGGGGGGGTGGCGGCGCAGGCCGGGCCGGAGCGGCCGCCTCGACCTTGGTCTTCGGCTTGGGGGCCGGCTTGGGCGGCGCAGGCGCAGGCGCAGGTGCGGATGCAGCGGCAGCGTCAGGCGCAGGCGCCGGCGAGGCGGTGGGCGACGTCGAGGTGGCGCGGGAAAGACTGAATCGGCCCATCAGGCGGCCCTCGCGGCGTCGCGCCGAGCGGGCTCGGCGACCAGTTTCTCGACAAGCGCCTGCACGTCCTTGACGATCTTGGACTTCGGGCGGTGCTGGGCGACCGGGCCGCCGAGGTTGGCCGCGGCGGCGGCGGCTTCCCAGTCGGAGCTGACGCCGGCCAGCGCCTTGCGCTGCAGCGCCCGCTCGGCCTCGGTCATCGACGGCGCCGGTCCGAAGACGCGGCTCGCAAGCCGGTTCAGGACGATCTTGGGCTGCGCGATCCCGCTCAGCGCATGCTCCACCTCGTCGGAAAGCGAGCGGGCGGCGAGCAGCGCCGGCACGGTGAGCTCGGAGATCACCAGGATCTCGTCGCAGCCGGACAACGCCTCGAGCGACCACGCGCGCCGGTGACGCGGCATGTCCAGGATCACCCAGTCATAAGTCTCGCAGGCCACTTCGAGCAGGCGCAGAACCGCCTCGCGCGTGGCGAGATCGAAGCCCGTCGGGTCGCGCGGCGCCGCCAGCAGATCGAAACTCGGCGAAACCGCGGTGGCGAGCGCCTGCAGCACGGCGGAGTCGATGCGCTCCGGAGCCTGGGCGAAATCGGCAAGCCGGAGCGCGCCGTTGACCCCGAGATAGGCCGCCGCCGCCCCGTCGGCGAGATTGAGGTCGATCAGGCAGACCCGCGCGCTTTCGCGCGTGGAGAGCACGTGCGCCATTTCGATGGCGAGCATGGTCGCGCCGGAGCCTCCCACCGCGCCGATCACCGACCAGCAACGCGAGGCGCTGGCGGGGCCGGCCGGGACCGCCGCGGCCGCGAGGCCGGCGAGCAGGCCCTGGATCGCCGAGGTCAGCTGGTCGGGCGCAAACGGCGCCTCGAGGATGTCGGCGTGCTCGAGGCGGAGCAGATTGCGAACCAGGCCCGCGGGCAGGCTCGCGCCGACCATCAGCACCGGTGGCGGCGCCTTGGCCGCGGCGAGCGCCTTGACCGAAGCGGTCAGCGCCGCGGCGTCCCACGCGTCGGCGTCGATCAGCACCAGGTCGCAGGTGGCGAGCGAGACGTCCTCGAGGGCGTCGACGCCGACCGAGCTGACCTCCGCGCCCGCCAGCGGGCCCTCCTCGGCGAGGGCCGCCACCGCGGCGCCGAGCGCCAGGACGCGCCGACCGGTCAGGCCGTTCGCGCCTGACGAACGCTTGGATCCAAGCAGCGCCATGGGCTCACTTCATCTCTTTGGGCGCAGTGAGCGGCTTGTCCAACGCCTTGCCGTGCAGCAGGAGCTGCGAGGCCGTCGGCGTCTCGCCGGAGAGCGCCGCCTGGCGGCCGGCCGCGAAGTCCGCGGGCGTCGCCAGGTGCGGCGTCACCACGATCACCAGCTCCGTTTCATTGCGCTGCCAGCGGGTGGAGCGGAACAGCGCGCTGAGGATCGGGATGTTCCCGAGGCCGGGCACCTGGTTCACGCCGTTGGAATAGTTGTGCTGGAACAGGCCGCCGATGGCGAGTGAATCGCCGTTCTTCAGCTCGACCGTCGTATTGGCGCGTCGGGTGGTCAGCGCCGGGACGTTGATGTTGGCGAGCTTGAGCGAATTCGCCAGGTCGATCTGGCTGACTTCGGGTTCCACCTGCAGTCGGATGAGCCCGTTGTCCTCGACGATCGGCAGGAAGGTGAGCTTCACGCCGTACTGGCGGAAGTCGATGGTGACGTTGTTCAGGCCCTGCGGCACGGGATAGGGGAATTCGCCCCCGGCCAGGAAGCTGGCCTTCTCGCCGGACATGGCCACCAGATTGGGCTTGGCGAGCGTGCGGATCAGCCCCTTCGATTCCAGCGCATCCAGCCGCATGTCGATGGTGGTGTTGCCGGATCCGCCGGTCAGCCGCAGGGTGGTGTTGGCGGCGTCGCTGCCCACCAGCCCCAGGCCGTAGGCGAAGCTGAACGAATTGTTCTGGATCAGCGCCGAGAGCCCGATGTCATGGATCAGCGAGCGGCTCGCCTCCAGCACCCGGACCTCCAGCACCACCTGAGTGCCGCGCGCGGTGAGCTGTGAGTTGATCGCCTGGGGCGCAAAGCGCTCGGCGAGCGCCTTGGCGCGGTCGGCCACGCCGATGTTGGAGACCTCGCCCTGGAGCATCAGCTCGCCGCCGAGGTTGCGGACGCGGATCTGCTCGCGCGGAAAGGCCGCGGCCAGCTCGTCCTCGAGCGCGACGGGGTCGTAGCCCACGCGGATGTCGATCACCTCGTTCAGGCGGCCGCCAGGGCCGTAGACCAGCAGATTGGTGGCGCCGAGCGCCTTGCCGCGGACGTAGAAGCTGCGGTCGCCGGTGGCGATCACCTGGGCGATCTCGGCCTGCGCCACGACGATCTTGCTGGCCGGCTGGTCGAGCCGGAAAGCCAAGGTCTTGTCCTTCGGCACATAGATGACGCGGTTGAGCGCGGGCTCGGCCGCCAGCATCTGGGTGGCGTGGGCGACGGGCGCGAAGCTCGCGGCCGTGGAGGCCAGCGCGCAGGCGAGCGCGCCAATGAGGGGACGCTTCATGGAGGACACACTCTGCATGGGGTCACGCGCTGGGCGCGAAGCTGGACTTGTCGTCCTTCGGAGATTCCGCCTTGGTGGCGGAGACGGTCATCGGAGCCGGTGCGGCGGGCCGCGGGGCCGGCGCGGAGACGCCCCGGCCACCGTATTCCACGACTGAGATCACGGCGCTGAACGGACGCGCGGGGCCGAAGCGGCGGCGCGTGGCGTGGCCGCCGCCGGCGCGGATCGGCGCCGGGGCGCCGCCCGTGAGGAAGTCGCGGGTCAGCAGCGGCTTGGTGGCCTCGACCTCGGCCTCTCCGGTGCGGCGCAGCGCCAGCGACAGCGTGCCGAGCGTCGAGGCGATGGCGAGCTTCTGGGCGTCCTCGACGGAGACCTCGAGCGTCGCATTCTTCGGCTCGGCCGGCTTGTTGGAGTTGAGGTCGGCGTTGAGGTCGATGCCCAGCAGCCGGACGTCCTGCAGCACCACATCGGAGACGTAGGTGCGCACATTGCCTTGGGGCGTCAGGTCGCGCATCAGCACCACGTCGACGCGGTCGCCGGGCAGGGCGTGGCCGCCGACGCCGGCGACATCGTTCACGCGGATGGTGTAGGCGCGCATCCCGTCGGCGATCTCGGCGGCGACAGAAGGGCGAGCGCCGGGTCCGGAGAGCTTGCCCGGGAGGATGGCCTCATGGGCCGCGATCTGGGTCAGCGCCACCGGCGGGCCGCCGTGGTCCTGACTGAGCACCTGCTGCACGCTGGCGAAGGCGCCCTGCGGCGCGATGGCCTGCGGCACGCGGGCGACCACCAGCATGCGGGGGTCGAGCTTGTCGCCGAACTTGATGTCGGTGCTGGCGACCACGATCGGCACGCCTGCGCCCTGCGCGGCGGCCTGCTTGGCCGCGGCCGAGTTGGGCAGCACGGTCTTGGCGACGAAAAGGGCCGCTATTCCGAGGACGGCCGAGGCGCCGAGGCTGACGATCGTGACGACGCGCATGTCCCACCACTCATGGAAACCATCATTTCGCTCATAGGGTTAGCGGCCCGCGCCTTGCGATATCGCCAACAAGTTAGGTGAATCGCGGTCAATCAATCTGAACGGCGGCGCCGCCCGGCCCTGGCGCACGCGCCGGGCGAGGGGCTAGGCTCCGCCGGCCCGCCGAGCGGAGCGGCGGGCGTGGGATGTCATTCGAGCCGTTCAGGGACTGGTCGCGCCATGCAATTTCGTCATCTCGGCCACTCGGGCCTCAAGGTCAGCGCCGTCGGCCTCGGCTGCAACAACTTCGGCATGCGCATCGACGAGAAGCAGACCCAGGCCGTCGTCGACGCGGCTATCGAGGCGGGGATCAATTTCTTCGACACCGCCGACGTCTACGGCGGGACGAAGTCCGAGGAGTTCCTCGGCAAGGCGATCGGCAAGCGCCGCAAGGAGGTGGTCCTCGCCACCAAGTTCGGCATGGGCCAGGGCGAGCGGCAGGGCGGCTCGCGCCGCTGGATCGTGCAGGCCTGCGAGGCCAGCCTGAAGCGGCTCGGGACCGACTACATCGACCTCTACCAGATGCACCGCTACGACCCTGAGACGCCGCTCGACGAGACGCTCCGCGCCCTCGACGACCTGGTGAGCCAGGGCAAGGTCCGCTATCTCGGGAATTCCAACTACATGGGCTTCCAGATCGCCGACGCCGCCTGGACGGCGAAGACCAGGGGCTATGTCCCCTTCGTCTCGGCGCAGAACCAGTATTCGCTTCTGGAGCGCCGGGTGGAGCATGAGGTGCTGCCCGCCTGCGAGGCGTTCGGGTTGGGGTTCCTGCCGTTCTTCCCGCTGGCCTCAGGCCTGCTCACCGGCAAGTACCGGCGCGGCGAGCCGCCGCCGGAGGGCACGCGCCTGGCGGCCTGGGGCCCGCGCGGCGCCCAGGCGCTCAACGAGAAGAATTTCGAGAAGGTGGAGAAGCTGGAGGCCTGGGCCCGCGACCGCAACCACTCGATCCTGGAGCTGGCCTTCGCCTGGCTCATGGGCCACCCGGTGGTCTCCTCGGTGATCGCCGGCGCGACGTCGGCCGAGCAGGTGAAGTCCAACGCCGCCACTGCCGAGTGGGCGCTCACGCCGGAAGAGGTGAAGGATGTGGGCGGGCTGATCGCCTGAACCCCTTCACCGCTCGTTCCCGCGGAGGCGGGAACCCCTGCGGAGGAGCGGGTTGCAGGATCGTCGGCAGGTGTCTGGAAGTCGGCTTGGATCCCCGCCTGCGCGGGGATGAGCGGAGGGGGTATGTACGACCTTCTGAAAGGCCTGCGCGTGGTGGAGGGCTCGGCCTTCGTCGCCGGGCCTACCTGCGGGCTGCATCTCGCCCAGATGGGCGCCGAGGTGATCCGCTTCGACAACATCGGCGGCGGCCCCGACTTCCGGCGCTGGCCGCTCGCCGAGAACGGCGCGAGCCTCTACTGGGAGGGGCTGAACAAGGCCAAGAAATCGGTCGCCCTCGACCTCACCCGGCCCGAGGGCCGCGAGATCGCGCAGGCGCTGGCGACCGCCCCGGGCGATCGGGCGGGGTTGTTCGTCACCAATTTCCCGGTCGACGGCTTCCTCTCCTATGAGACCCTGAGCAAGCGCCGGGGCGACCTGATCTGCGTGCGCGTCATGGGCTGGGCGAACGGCGCCCAGGGCATGGACTACACGGTCAACGCCGCGCTCGGCCTGCCGCTGATGACCGGTCCGGCCGACGATCCGCGCCCGGTCAACCATGTGCTGGCGGCCTGGGACCTGCTCACCGGCGCCTATTGCGCCTTCAGCCTGGTCTCGGCGCTGATCGCCCGTGAGCGCGACGGCCAGGGCCGCGAGATCCGCGCGCCGCTCTCGGACATCGCCGCGGCCACCATGGCCAATCTCGGCATGACCGCCGAGACCGCGCTCGCGGGTCAGCAGCGCCCGCGGATGGGCAACGACGTCTTCGGCGCGTTCGGTCGCGACTTCGCCACCAGGGACGGCAAGACGCTGATGGTGCTGGCGATCACGCCGCGCCAGTGGGCCAAGGCCCTGGAGGTGCTGGGGCTCGCCGCCGAGGTCGCGGCCCTGGAAACCGAGCTCGGCGTCTCCTTCGCGCTCGACGAGGGCCTGCGCTTCAGCCATCGCGACCGGCTCTATCCGTTGTTCGAGCGCGCCTTCGCCAGGCGCACCGCCGCCGAGCTCGCCTCGGCCTTGGAGGCCGGCGGGGTCACCTGGGGCGCCTATCAGCCGCTGGAGGCGGCGCTGGAGGACACCCGGCTCTACAAGCACAATCCCCTCTTCCAGCCGGTGCGCCATCCGAGCGGGCTCACCTATCCGGCGGCGGGCGCGATGGGGACGATCCCGCAGGCCGAGCGTGCGCCGGTCGCGCCCGCGCCGCGGCTCGGCCAGCATACCGACGAGGTGCTCGCCGAGGTGCTCGGCCTCAGCTCGTCGGAGATCGCCCGCCTGCACGACCGGGGCGTGGTCGCGGGCCCCGGCTAGGGCCGCAAGGGCGCAGACTCCGTGCGGCTTTTTCGCTTGCGGCGCGCCGGACCATCGCGGAGTCTCGCGACGGGGGGATGACATGCGTAAAATATCGCTGCTGATCGGCCTTGTCGCGCTGGTGTCCGCCGGCGCTGCATCGGCCGGCGGCTATCGCGCGCCGCGCAACGCCTGGGGCCAGCCGGACCTCGGCGGGACCTGGAACTCGGACTTCGCCCTGCCGCTCGAGGCCACGCCCGGCGTGCCTCTGGTGCTGAGCGAGGCGCAGGCCAAGGCTTTCGCCCGACAGGTGGCCGAGGAGGTGAAGACCTATGCCTCTCTGAAGATCGACGGCGAGGTCCGCGACGTCGCCGACCACGACGCGCAAGGGGCGGGCGCGATCGTGAAGGGCGAGCGGCGGTCCCGCCAGGTCGTGCAGCCGGCCGACGGCATCATTCCCATGACGCCTCGGGCCCGCGGCCAGGTCCGCTTCGTCGAAAACGTGCTCCGCAACAGCTCCGAGCCGCCGATCCCGGCGGACGGGCCCGAGCAGCGGCCGGACTGGGAGCGCTGCATCGTCGGCCAGGGCCAGCCGCCGGTCGTCATCACCAACGACATTAATCCGCGCCTGATCGTGCAGACGAAGGCCGCGGTCGTGATCCTGACGGAGTACGGCCCGGACCTGCGGATCATTCCGTTCGCGGAGCAGCATGGGCCCGCCGTGCTCGCGGGTCCGTTGGGCGACTCCATCGCGCGCTGGGAGGGCGAGACGCTGGTCATCGAGACCGTGGGCTTGCCGGCGAGGGACGCCATCCGGCCGCTGCCGACCCTGCTGGTGCCCGCGAGCGCCACCGTCGAGGAGCGCTATACGCGCGTCTCTGCGACCGAGCTCCTCTACCAGTACACGGTCAAGGATCCCAGCGTGTACGCCGGCCCCTGGCTGGCCGAGTACTCGCTCTACCGCACCGACAAGCCGCTCTACGAGTTCGCCTGCCACGAGGGCAACTACGCCCTGCCCGACATCCTGGCGGGCGCCCGCGCCCAGGAAAGGGCTGCCGCCGCCAAGTAGCTCAGCGCGTGCGGCAGACCCGATGGTGGTGGCGCACGTGGCAGACGCGGACCACGTGGTGGCGATGATGCCGGCCGCTCACGCGATGATGGCGCGCGTGGCGGCGCACGGCGTGGCGATGGCGGCTCCTCAGGGCGCGGCGGTGCGTGACCGGCGCAGCCTCCTCGTAGCTGCGGGGCGGACGGCTGGACTCCACGGGACGCTCCCAGGGCGCCGGCTGGTACGCGCCGGGCGCGCGCGGGGCCGGGGCGGCGCCCGGCGGCGGCGGCGCGGGCGGCAGCGTCGCAGTGGTCGTCTGCGCGGCGGCCGCGGCGGCGAGGGTGGAGATGGCGCAGACCATGGCGGCGAGGGTGAGCTTCACGGGGTTCTCTCTCCTGGTGTGACGGGGGCGAGGTTAGCCTCTTGCGCGCGGGCGCGGGAGCTATTCGGGTTCGAGCACGATCAGCACGGCGCCCTCGACCACCTGATCGCCGGCCTTCGCCACGACATCTGCGACCTTGCCGTCGAGCGGCGCGGCGAGCGCGTACTCCATCTTCATCGCTTCGAGTGTCGCAAGGGTCTGGCCCTTGCTGACGCGCTGGCCGGTCTTGACGTTCACGGCGGTGAGCTTGCCGGGCATCGGGGCGCGGACCTGGCTGTCGCCGGCCGCGCCCTCGGCGTCGGCGCCCGGCGGGTGGTCCGCGAAGGCCATGGCTTCGCCGGACTCGAACACCACGATGTCGCCGTCCTCGGTGATCAGCACCGCGCGGTCGGGCGCGGCCTCGCTGCGCTGGACGATCACCGGCGCGCCATTGCGGAACAGGCGCACCGCCCTCTGCGGCCCGGCGTTCAGGCGAAAGCCGGCCAGCGCCCGCCAGGGCGATGCCTGCGGCTCGGCGAGCCCGTTCTCCGTCGCGACCATCGCCGCTTCGGCCGCCGCGGAAAGCGCCGCGGCCGACGGCTCCGCGGGCCGGGTCAGGGTCTCCAGGTTGCGCTCGATGAAGCCGGTATCGACGTCGCCGGCGATGAAGTCGGGCGCCTCCAGGCAGCGGGCGAGGAAGCCCGCGTTGGTCTTCACCGGCCAGACCTCGACCCCGTCGCAGGCCTCGCAGAGCTCGGCCACAGCCGCCTCGCGGCTCGGCGCATGGGCGATCAGCTTGGCGATCATCGGGTCGTAGAAGGGGGTGATCTCGCCGCCTTCCATGACCCCGGTGTCCGCCCGCACGGTCTCGGGCAGCCGGAAGTGCTCCAGCCGTCCGGTGGACGGCAGGAAGCGGCCGCCGGCCGTCGCCTCGGCGTAGAGCCGCGCCTCCACCGCGTGGCCGGTGAGCTGGATCTGGTCCTGGCTGAGCGGCAGCGGCTCGCCGGCCGCCACGCGGAGCTGCCATTCCACGAGGTCGAGCCCGGTCACCATCTCGGTCACCGGATGCTCCACCTGCAGGCGGGTGTTCATCTCCATGAACCAGATGCGGTCGGGGCGCAGGCCTTCGGAGGCGTCGGCGATGAACTCGACCGTGCCCGCGCCGACGTAGCCCACGGCCTGGGCGGCCTTCACCGCGGCTCCGGTGACGGCGGCGCGCGTCGCCGCGTCCATGCCGGGCGCGGGCGCCTCCTCGATGATCTTCTGGTGGCGGCGCTGCAGCGAGCAGTCGCGCTCGAACAGGTGGACGGCGTTCCCGTGATCATCGGCGAACACCTGCACCTCGATATGGCGCGGGCGGGTGACGTAGGTCTCCAGCAGCACGCGGTCGTCGCCGAAGGCGGCCTTGGCCTCGCGCCGGGCGCTCGCCAGCGCTTCGGCGAAATCCTCGGCCCGGTCCACCCGGCGCATGCCCTTGCCGCCGCCGCCGGCCACCGCCTTGATCAGCACGGGAAAGCCGATGCGCGCGGCTTGCGTCGCGAGCGCCGCCTCGTCCTGGTCCTCGCCCAGGTAGCCCGGGGTCACCGGCACCCCGGCCCTGGCCATCAGCGCCTTGGCGGCGTCCTTCAGGCCCATGGCGCGGATCGCGGCGGGCGACGGGCCGACCCACGTGAGGCCGGCGGCGATCACGGCCTCGGCGAACGCGGCGTTCTCGGAGAGGAAGCCGTAGCCCGGGTGGATGGCCTCGGCGCCGGTCTCCTTGGCGGCGGCGAGGATCGCCGCCCCGTCCAGATAGCTTTCCCGCGCCGGCGCAGGCCCGATCCGCACCGCCGCATCGGCCGCGCGCACGTGCAAGGCGCCCGCGTCGGCGTCGGAATAGACCGCGACGGTGGTCAGCCCCATGCGAGCCGCCGTGGCGAACACGCGGACCGCGATCTCGCCGCGATTGGCGACCAGGACCGAGCGGAACATGCCGGGCTACATCCGGAACACGCCGAAGCGGGTCTCGGGGATCGGCGCGTTCAGGGCGGCGCTGATCGACAGGCCCAGCACGTCGCGGGTCTGCACCGGATCGATGACGCCGTCGTCCCACAGCCGGGCGGTGGCGAAGTAGGGATTTCCCTCGTCCTCATAGGTCCGGCGGATCGGCGCCTTGAACGCCTCTTCATCCGCGGGGGTCCACCTGCCGGCGTCGCGGTGGACGGTGGCGAGCACCGAGGCGGCCTGCTCGCCGCCCATGACCGAGATCCGGCTGTTCGGCCAGGTCCACAGGAAACGCGGGGAGTAGGCCCGCCCGCACATGCCGTAGTTGCCGGCGCCGAACGAGCCGCCGATCAGCACGGTGAACTTGGGCACGTTGGCGCTGGCCACCGCGGTCACCATCTTGGCCCCGTCCTTGGCGATGCCGCCCGCCTCGTAGCGGCCGCCGACCATGAAGCCGGAGATGTTCTGCAGGAACACCAGCGGGATCTTCCGCTGGCAGGCGAGCTCGATGAAATGCGCCGCCTTCAGCGCGCTCTCCGAGAACAGCACCCCGTTGTTGGCCAGGATCGCCACCGGATAGCCCCAGATGCGCGCGAAGCCGGTAACCAGGGTCGCGCCGTAGAGCGGCTTGAACTCGTGGAGCTCCGAGCCGTCGACGATCCGGGCGATCACCTCGCGCACCTCGTAGGGCGCACGCACGTCGGGCGGAACGATCCCGTAGATTTCCTCGGGGTCGTAGGCCGGCGGCCGCGGCTCGGCGACCTCCAGGTCGACGCGCTTGACGCTGTTCAGGCTGGCCAGGATCGAGCGCACGATCGAGAGCGCATGCTCGTCGTCATTGGCCACGTGGTCGACCACGCCGGACTTGCGGCCGTGGGTGTCGGCGCCGCCCAGCTCCTCGGCCGAGATGACCTCGCCGGTCGCGGCCTTCACCAGCGGCGGGCCGCCCAGGAAGATCGTCCCCTGGCCGCGCACGATGATGGTCTCGTCGCTCATCGCCGGAACGTAGGCGCCGCCCGCCGTGCACGAGCCCATCACGCAGGCGATCTGGCTGATCCCGTCCGCGCTCATCCGCGCCTGGTTGTAGAAGATCCGCCCGAAGTGCTCGCGGTCCGGAAACACCTCGGCCTGGTGCGGCAGGTTCGCGCCGCCGCTATCCACCAGATAGATGCACGGCAGCCGGTTCTGCATCGCGATCTCCTGCGCGCGCAGGTGCTTCTTCACGGTGATCGGGAAATAGGCGCCGCCCTTCACCGTGGCGTCGTTGGCGACGATCATCGCCTCGCGCCCGCTGACCCGGCCGACGCCGGTGATGATCCCGGCGGCGGGCGCCTCGTCGTCGTACATGCCGTTGGCGGCGAGCTGGCCGACCTCCAAGAACGGCGAGCCCGGGTCGAGCAGGCGCATGACGCGATCCCGCGGCAGCAGCTTGCCGCGTCCGACGTGCCGCTCGCGCGACGCCTCCGGCCCGCCCAGCGCCGCCTCCGCCGCGCGCCCGCGCAGCGCCTCGGCCAGGGCGCGGTTCAGCTTGGCGTTCGCCCGGAAGCCCTCGGAGCGGACATCGACGGCTGAGCCGAGTTTCCTCATGGCTCACCTTCTGGCATGCGTTGCGGCCAAACCCAAGGTGGAGGCCGGGCGAGCCATGCCGGAGACGATCAAGCTCTACGACGCCGCGCCGGGCGTGGCGGTGGTCGCCTTCAACCGCCCCGAGGTCGCCAACGCGCTCTCCACCCAGATGGGGGAGGAGCTGATCGCCGCCTGGACCGAGCTCGCCGGCCGCGCCGACCTGCGCTGCGCGATCCTGACCGGCGAGGGCCGCCACTTCCAGGCCGGCGCCGACCTCAAGGAGCGCAACGGCATGACCGACGAGGCCTGGGCCGCCCAGCACAAGGTGTTCGAGGCCATGGCCCGCGCCCAGCTCGCCGTGCCGGCTCCGATCCTCGCCGCGGTCAATGGCGCGGCGATGGGCGGCGGCTGCGAGATGACGCTGCTCTGCGACTTCGCCTACGCCGCCGAGACTGCCCGCTTTGGGCTGCCGGAGGTGACGCTCGGCATCATGCCGGGGCTCGGCGGCACCCAGCTCCTCGCCCGCTCGGCAGGCGAGCGCCGCGCCATCGAGATCCTGGTCTCCGGCCGGCCGCTGTCGGCTCAGGAGGCGCTGGAGGCCGGCATCGTCAACCGCGTGGTCCCGGCCGGCGAGCTGATGGAGGCGGCGCTGGAGACCGCCCGCCGCATCGCCGCCAACGCGCCGCTCTCGGTGCGCGCGCTGAAGCGCGTCGTGCGCCAGGGCCACGCCCTGCCGCTCGCCGAGGCCATGGCGCTCGAGCTCGCGCACTACGACCGGCTGTTCACCACCGCCGACCGCCGCGAGGGCGTCGCCAGCTTCAACGAGAAGCGGACGCCGCAATTCCGCGGCAAGTGACGACCGCTCGTTCCCGCGAAGGCGGGAACCCATTCGGCGGCTCAGCTTGGATCCCCGCCTGCGCGGGGACGAGCGGTTGAGGAAGCGCGCCTTTGAGCGCTACGCTCCCGCCGGAGGAGGAGCCCATCCATGATCCGACGCGGCCGGCCGTACCTGGAGTTCCGCGAGGAGCCCGCCAGCCCCGAGACCGAGCAGCTGGAGCGGGAGGGCTACACGATCGTCCGCGGCCTGCTCGGCGCCGAGGAGGTGGCGCAGCTGCGCGAGGAGATCGGCGCAATCTTCGAGCGCGATCCGCCGGATCAGCGCGGCGAGCGGCCGCCCGAGGACGCCGCCATGTTCCGCTACGCCATGCTGAACCGCTCGCCCGCCGCGCAGGCGGCGGTGGCCAACCCCAGGCTGCTGGCGGTCATCGAGCCCCTGCTGGGCGAGGACTGCCACGTCATCGCCAACACCGCCTGGCGCAACCCGGCCGGCCAGCCGGGCTCGCACGGCGGCCAGAACTGGCACATCGACGCCGGCCCGCATGTGCCGCTGCCCGAGGGCGTGCGCTGGCCCGCCGAGATCCCGCATCCGGTGTTCGCCATCGGCGTGCACCTTTACCTGCAGGACTGCGCCCTGGAGGATGGCCCGACCGGCGTGATCCCCTACAGCCACCTCTCCGGCCGCCCCCCGCCCGCGGAGCGGCGGCTCGACGACGACCTCGCCTGGGACGGCCGCGGGGTGACGCCGTTCGTCGTCAAGGCGGGCGACGCGGGCCTGTTCGTCTCCGACATCTGGCACCGGCGGATGCCGACCCGCGACGGCGACCACGGGCGGTTCTTCCTGCAGGTCCACTACGGGCGGCGCGACATCGCCCAGCGGATCCTCACCACGGCGCAGGCCAACCAGCTCTCGCCGGAGGCCATCGCCCGCGCCCAGACGCCCCGCCAGCGGCGGGTGATCGGACTCCACGCGCCGTTCTTCTACGACGGCTGAGAATCCCTGCCCGGCCGGCTCACGACTTTGTCCGGTAGTCGCCGAACGCCCGGTCGCGGGCGGAAAGGCCCTCGGAGACGTTCTGGCGGATCTTCGCGAAGGTCTCGCGGCTGGAGGGCGTGGTCAGCGCCAGCGCCTGGATCTCTGTCCCGGCCCGGATCGCCGCCCGCAGGCCCATGATCTCCATGGCCCGGTGAACCGAGCGCTTGTTCATCTGCTGCACGTCGGTGGGGATCTTGGCGATGCGCTCGGCGATCGCCAGCACCTCGGCCTCCAGCCGCTCGGCCGGGAACGCGCGGTTGGCGAAGCCGACGCGCACCGCCTCGGCCCCGTCCATGGCGTCGCCGGTGAGCATCATCTCCATGGCCGGCCTGAGGCCGCACAGCCAGGCGTGGAACTGGTTGTCGGGCGGGCTCATCATGCGGACCGGCGGGTAGCCGATCTGGGCGTCCTCGGCGACGTAGACCAGGTCGCAGGCGGTCGCGAGCTCCGAGCCGCCCGCCAGGCACCAGCCGTGCACCTGGGCGATCACCGGCTTGGCGAGGTCCCAGATTCGGAAGCAGCCCTCGACCACGTGCCTCGCCCACTGGCCCGCGCCGGCCGCGGTCGCGAACGGCAGCGGCTCGCGCGTCCCGCCGCCCAGGTCGTAACCGGCCGAGAAGCAGCCGCCCGCCCCGCGCAGGATCGTCACCCTGACCTCCGGGTCTGCATCGGCCGCCTCCAGGCCCGCCAGCAGCTGCCCGCGCAGCCCGTTGGAGAGCGCGTTGCGCTTCTCCGGCCGGTTGAGGGTGAAGCGCCGCACGTGCGGCGCGGGATCGTCGACGAGCAGGACGTCCATGGCTTCCTCCGGTCTGTGGCTGGAGCTTGCGCCCATGTCGCCGCGGCAGGGAAGCCGTGGCGCCGGCGTGCGGGGCGCGGTAGTCACGGGTGCGATGAGGATGCCCGCCCCCGACGAAGCGACGCTCGCCCGCAAGGCGGAGATCGTGCGCGCGCTCAAGGCCATCGTCCCCGGCGAGGGGGTGATCGGCGAGCCCGCGGGGCTGATCCCGTTCGAATCCGACGGCCTCTCGGCCTATCGCCAGCGGCCGCTGGCGGTGGTGCTGCCGGAGACTGTGGCGCAGGTCTCCAGGGTGCTCGCCTGGTGCCAGGCGCACGGCGTCAAGGTGGTGCCGCGCGGCGCGGGGACCTCGCTCTCCGGCGGGGCCCTGCCGCTGCAGGACGGGATCATCCTGGGCATGGCCAAGTTCAACCGCATCCTGGAGGTCGACTACGACAACCGCTGCGCCGTCGTGCAGCCCGGCGTCACCAACCTGGCGATCAGCGAGGCGGTGCGGGCCGACGGCTTCTATTATGCGCCGGACCCGTCCAGCCAGATCGCCTGCACCATCGGCGGCAACGTGGCCGAGAACTCGGGCGGCGTGCACTGCCTGAAGTACGGCCTGACCACCAACAACCTGCTGGGCTGCGAGATCGTGCTGATGGACGGGCAGGTGGTCCGCCTCGGCGGCCGCGGCTACGACGCCGCCGGCTACGACCTGCTGGGCGTGGTGACCGGCTCCGAGGGCCTCTTGGGCGTGGTGACCGAGGTGACCGTCCGTCTCCTGCCGACGCCCGAGACGGCGCGCGCGCTGCTGCTGGGCTTCCCGTCGGTCGAGGCGGCCGGGGCGACCGTGGCCGACATCATCGCCGCGGGCGTGATCCCGGCCGGGCTGGAGATGATGGACAAGCCCGCCATCCGGGCCGCGGAAGCCTTCGTCCATGCCGGCTATCCCACCGACGCCGCCGCGCTGCTGATCGTCGAGCTGGACGGGCCTGAGGCCGAGTGCGCCGAGCTCGCCGCACGGGTGGAAGCGCTCGCCCAGGCGCGCGGCGCCGACTTCATCCGCGTCTCAAAGAACGACGCCGAGCGGCTTGCCTTCTGGGCCGGGCGCAAGGCGGCCTTCCCGGCCGTCGGGCGGATCTCGCCGGACTACTACTGCATGGACGGCACCATCCCCCGCCGCCAGCTGCCGCATGTGCTGACCCGCATCTACGAGCTGGGGCGGCAGTACGGCCTGGGCGTCGCCAACGTGTTCCACGCCGGCGACGGCAACCTGCACCCCCTGATCCTCTACGACGTCGAGACGCCCGGCGACCTGGAGAAGGCCGAGGCCTTCGGGGCCGACATCCTGAAGCTCTGCGTGGCGGTGGGCGGGGTGCTGACCGGCGAGCACGGCGTGGGGGTCGAGAAGCGCGACCTGATGGGCGAGATGTTCGACGCCACCGATCTCGCCTGCCAGCAGCGGGTCAAGTGCGCCTTCGACCCCGAGCTCCTGCTCAATCCCGGCAAGGTGTTCCCGACCCTGCACCGCTGCGCCGAGCTCGGCCGGGTGCACGTCCATCGCGGGAAGCTCGCCTTTCCGGAGCTGCCGCGGTTCTGATGCTGGACGCCAAGACCCGCATCCACGAACCGGCCTCGCCCGAGGAGGTGCGCGAAGTCATCGCCGAGGCGGCCCAGGTCGGGCGCCGGCTGGAGGTGGTCGGCGGCGGCACCAAGCGGTCGGTGGGCGCCGTGGCGCGGGCCGATGCGGTTCTGAGCCTGGCCCGGCTCGACGCCGTCCTGGACTACGCGCCGGAGGAGCTGGTGCTCACCGCCCGGCCCGGCGCGCGGCTGAAGGAGCTGGAGAAGCTCGTCGCCTCCGAGGGCCAGATGCTGCCGTTCGAGCCGCCCAGGCTCACCAGACTCCTGGGCGCCAGGGGCGAGCCGACCCTTGGCGGCGTGCTGGCGGCCAACCTCTCCGGCCCGCGCCGGGTGCGGGCGGGCGCGGCGCGCGACCACCTGCTGGGGTTTTCCGCGGTGAACGGCCGGGGCGAGGTGTTCAAGGCGGGCGGCAAGGTGGTGAAGAACGTCACCGGCTATGACCTCTCCAAGCTGATGGCGGGCTCCTGGGGAACGCTGGCGGTGCTCACCGAGGTCACCATCAAGGTGCTGCCGCGGCCAAGGACCGAGCTCACCCTGATGCTGTTCGGGCTGGACGAGCAGCGCGCCATCCAGGCCATGGCGGCGGCGCTGAACGCGCCGGCGGAGGTCTCGGGCGCGGCTCACATCCCGGCGGCCGTCGCCGCCCGCGCGCCGCTGAAGGCCGAGATGGCGGTCACCGCGCTTCGGCTGGAGGGCTTCGAGGCCTCGGTCAAGGCGCGCGCCGACAGCCTCGCCGAGCGGCTTCGGCGCTTCGGCCGCATCGACCGGATCGACGCCAGGCACTCGCGGCAGTTCTGGACCCAGGTGCGCGAGGTCGAGGCCTTCGCCGGCGATGCACGGCCGCTGTGGCGGATCTCCGCGCCTCCTGCCGCGGGCTGGCGCATCGGCGAGGCCGTGGGAGAGGCGCTCTACGACTGGGGCGGCGGGCTCGTCTGGGCGCCCTGGGAGGACGCCGCCGCGGTGCGCGCCGCGGCCCGGGCGGCGAGCGGCCACGCCATGCTGTGGCGCGGCGAGGCCGACGCGCCCGCCTTCGAGCCGCTGGAGGGGCCACTTGCGGCGCTCACCGCCCGGGTCAAGGCGGCCTTCGACCCCGACGGCGTGCTGAACCCCGGCCGGCTCGTCGCGGAGGTGCTGCGATGAAGACCGCCTTCACCCCCGAACAGCTCGCCGATCCGGAGTTCGCCGTCAGCCAGCAGGCGCTGCGCAACTGCGTGCACTGCGGCTTCTGCACGGCGACTTGCCCGACCTACGTGCTGCTGGGCGACGAGCGCGACAGCCCGCGCGGCCGCATCGAGCTGATCCGCGACATGCTGGAATCCGGCCGGGCGCCCACGCGGGAGGCGGTCACCCACATCGACCGCTGCCTTTCCTGCCTGGCCTGCGCCACCACCTGCCCGTCCGGCGTCGACTACGCCCAGCTGATCGGGCACGCGCGCAGCTATATCGAAGAGCGCCATCGCCGGCCGTGGCCGGAGCGGCTGCTGCGCTGGGCGATCCCGCAGGTGCTCACCCGGCCGGGGCGGCTGCGGGCCGCGCTCGCGCTCGGTCGCCACGTGCGGCGGCTGGAGCCCTGGCTCAGGCGCGCGCGCCTGCCCTCGCTGGCCGCCCTGCTGCGCCTGGTTCCGGAGCCCGGGCGGCCGAATCGCGGCGTCGGGGTCCATCCGGCGGTCGAGGCGCGCCGCGGGCGGGTGATCCTGCTGCAGGGCTGCGTCGAGCCGGAGATGGCGCCGCAGATCCGCGACGCGGCGGTCCGGCTGCTCGCCCGCGCCGGGTTCGACGTGGTGCTGGCCAGGGGCGAGGGCTGCTGCGGGGCCATCCCGGAGCATCTCGGGCAGGCGGCCGAGGCGCGCGCCCTGGCGCAGCGCAACCTGCGCGCCTGGGGCCAGGCCGGCGAAGCGGCGGCGATCGTGACCACCGCCGCCGGCTGTGGGACGACGCTGAAGGCCTATGGGCGCATCCTGGGCGAGGCGGGCGCCGGGGTTGCGGCCAAGGCGCGCGACATCCTGGAGTTCCTGGACGAGGTCGGCCTGCCGGAAATCTCCAATCCGCAGGGCCTGAGCGTCGCCTATCACGCGCCGTGCTCGCTGCAGCACGGCCAGCAGATCAAGGCGGCCCCGGCGCGCCTGCTGCGGGCGGCGGGCTTCGACGTCCGCGAGGTGGCGGAGGGCCATCTCTGCTGCGGGTCGGCCGGGGTCTACAATATCCTGCAGCCCGAGCTCGCCGGCCGCCTGCAGGCGCGCAAGGCCGCCAACATCGCCCGCACCGGCGCGCTGATCGTGGCGGCCGGCAATGTCGGCTGCATGGCGCAGATCGCGCCTGCGGTGTCAGCCCCGGTGCTGCATCCGGTCGAACTGCTGGATTGGGCGACCGGGGGGCCGCGCCCGCTGTCGCTGGATCAGGTTGTCGCCTTGGCGAAAGCCGCCCAGCCCGCAGATGCCGGCTGAACGGCGGGCGCGGTCAGCGCCGGTTCAGGTCGCCGCGCAGGCGTCGGCCAGGCCGCGATCCACCGGGATCGGGGCTTCCGCGGCGCCGGCGCCGCCCGGCGGGCGGCGGGAACTCACGAAATGTCCGAATCCGGGCGGGCCGCCGCGTCCCTTGGGCCGGATAGGGTGCTTGGACAGGGACCGGAGGCGCTCAAGCAGGTCATCGAGCGTCTCGCTCGACCCCTGGAGGTCTGGTTTCAGCTGTCGGTCGGTCATGGGCCGCCTTATGCCATTTTCCGCGACAGAACGCCACAGTTAAGAGAACAGAAATCTCTGGCGGCGCCCGATTCGTGATTCGTTGACCGCCGCAGCGGCAAGCCCGTAGGGTCCGCCTCCTGTCCCGGGAGGCGCACATGAAGCTCTACCAGTCCATCGGCCCCAATCCGCGGGCCGTGAAGATGTTCATCGCCGAGAAGGGCATCGACGTGCCCCGCCAGGACATCGACCTGATGGGCGCGGAGAACCGGCGCGCGCCCTACACCTCGAAGAATCCGGCCGGCCAGTCGCCGTGCCTGGAGCTCGACGACGGCTCGCACCTGTCGGAGATCACCGCCATCTGCGAATACCTCGAGGAAAAGCATCCGAACCCACCGCTGATCGGCGCGACGCCCGAGCAGCGCGCCGAGACGCGGATGTGGACCCGCCGTGTGGACCTGAAGATCTGCGAGCCGCTGGCCAACGGCTTCCGCTTCAGCGAGGGCCTGCAGCTGTTCAAGGACCGCATCCTGACCGTGCCGGAGGCCGCGGCGGGACTGAAGTCCATGGCCAAGGACGGCGAGACCTGGCTGGAGACCAATTTCAAGGGACCGTGGCTCGCGGGAAGCCGCTTCACCCTCGCCGACATCCTGCTCTTCAGCTTCATCGACTTCGGCGGCCAGGTGGGCCAGCCGCTCGATCCCGGCTTCGAGAAGCTCACCGCCTGGTTCGAGCGCGTGAAGGCGCGGCCGAGCGCGGCGGCCAGCGCCTGAGGCGGAGCGGGCCGATCCCCGCGGGATCGAAGGGCGGCTTGATGGGTTTTGCCGCCCATGCAGAGACCGGTGGCTGACACCCGCGCCGCGCCCGCCTCCGGTGCGCCGGACGGCCTGCCCGTCCCGCGCCGCTACTGGTCGGTGGCGACCATCTGGCTGGCGATGCTGATGTCGGTGCTGGACGGCGCGATCGCCAACGTCGCCCTGCCGACCATCGCGCGCGAGCTGCAGGCCTCGCCGGCGGGCTCGATCTGGATCGTCAACGCCTACCAGCTGGCGATCACCGTCACCCTGCTGCCGCTGGCCGCGCTCGGCGACAAGCTGGGCTACCGTCGCGTTTACATGGCGGGCCTGGCGATCTTCACCGTGGGCTCGCTGGGCTGCGCCCTGTCGCACTCGCTCGTCCAGCTCACCACGGCCCGCGTGCTGCAGGGCCTGGGCGCCGGCGGGATCATGAGCATCAACGCCGCCCTGGTCCGCCAGACCTATCCGCAGCGGATGCTCGGCCAGGGCATCGGCCTGAACGCGGTGGTGATCTCCATCTCGGCGGCGATCGGGCCGACGGTCGCCTCGGGCATCCTCTCGATCGCCTCGTGGGAGTGGCTGTTCGCGATCAACGTGCCGATCGGGGTGGTGACCATCGCCATCGCGTCGCGGGCCCTGCCGCGCACCGAGGGCTCGGGCCGCAAGCTCGACGTGACCTCGGCGATCCTCAACGCCGTCGCCTTCGGTTTCCTGATCATGGGCGCGGAGGGCGTGGTGCGCCAGAGCCTCGTGCTGGGTCTGGTCGAGCTGGCCATCGGGGCCATGGCGGCGGGCCTGCTCACCTGCCGCGAGCTGGGCCGGCCCGCGCCGCTGGTGCCGTTCGACCTGCTGCGCATCCCGATCTTCGGGCTGTCGATCGCGACCTCGATCGTCTCCTTCGCCGCCCAGATGCTGGCCTACGTCTCGCTGCCCTTCTACTTCCAGGGCGTGCTCGGCCGCAGCGCGGTGGCGACCGGCTTCCTGATGACGCCCTGGCCGCTGGCGGTGGGCCTCACCGCCCCGTTCGCCGGCCGCCTCGCCGACCGCTATCCCGCGGGCCTGCTGGGCGGGATCGGCCTGGGCGTCTTCGCGGTCGGGCTGACGCTGCTTTCGATGATCCACCCGGGCGCCTCCAACCTGGACATCGTCTGGCGGATGGCGGTCTGCGGCATGGGATTCGGCTTCTTCCAGTCGCCGAACAACCGCGCGATGCTGGATTCTGCGCCCATGCACCGTTCCGGCGCGGCCGGCGGCATGCTGGCCACGGCGCGCCTGCTGGGCCAGACCGCCGGCGCGGTCACCACGGCGGTCTTCTTCCACCTCGCCGGCACACACGCCACCACGGTCGCGCTCGCCACCGCCGCCGGCGTCGCCGCGCTCG
This sequence comes from Phenylobacterium sp., assembly GCF_035475775.1. Taxonomy (GTDB): domain Bacteria; phylum Pseudomonadota; class Alphaproteobacteria; order Caulobacterales; family Caulobacteraceae; genus Phenylobacterium. Next base: position 25,949 of record NZ_DATIMC010000057.1, read on the forward strand.
CCGCCCTGGTCAGCCTGCTCCGCCTGAAGCTCGCACCGCCGTCACGCCCGCCCCGTGACGAGATCGGCCAACTCGCAGCCTAGCCAACATCCTTCTCCCCTTGCGGGAGAAGGTGTCGGGCGAAGCCCGACGGATGAGGGGTCGCACGGCGCAGGCGGTTGTGGTCTATCGGCTGGTCTGGGTGAGAAGGTGCAGCCGTGAAGGTGGCCATCGCCATGATGTTGATGTTGGCGCCCTCGGCATCCGCCGCAGGCCGGAGTGATCACGGTCTTGCCTCGGAGCTCGTGCGAGAGCGGCCGGCCGAAGTGCAGGCGGCGCATGAGTTCAACACAGGGCTGAGGAGCATCGGATCAACAGCACGGGTTGCGCACTGCACGGAGCTACGGCAGGCGCACCCCGGCAAAGTGCAAACGATCTACGGAGGCAGGTGCGCGCTGTCTAACAAGATCCAGGTGGTCATGTGCGCCGACACCGCCGTCGGGAACTTTGCGCTCAGCTACGACGGCGACGTGTCGGACTTCATGGACAATTGCGGGGGCTGATCGCCGCCTCGCCGGCCCCTAACCCACCATCCTCTGCCGACCTTCCCAGTAGGGCTTGCGCAGCTCGCGGCGCAGCACCTTGCCCGAGGCGTTGCGCGGCAGGGCCTCGATGAAGTCCACCGACTTCGGCGCCTTGAAGCCGGCGATCCGCGCCCGCGCCCAGGCGATGATCGCCTCGGGCTCGGGCCTGGCGCCAGGCGCCGGGACCACTATGGCCTTCACCGCCTCGCCCCAGCGCTCGTCGGGCACGCCGATCACCGCCACGTCGGCGACGCCGGGCGCGCCCATGATCGCGTTCTCGACCTCGGCCGGATAGACGTTCTCGCCGCCGGAGACGATCATGTCCTTCACCCGGTCGTGGACGAAGAAGTAGCCCTCGGCGTCGCGGTAGCCGGCGTCGCCGGTCCTGAGCCAGCCCTGCGGCGTGACCGTCTCGGCGGTGGCTTCCGGCCGGTTCCAGTAGCCCGCCATGACCAGCTCGCAGCGCATCGCGATCTCGCCGATCTCGCCGACCTCGGCGTTGGAGCCGTCGTCGCGCAGGATCTTCACCTCGATGGTGGGCCACGGCTTGCCGCACGAGCGCAAGAGCTCGCCCTCGTGCGCGGCCGGCGGCAGGTAGGTCCCCGCGCCGGTGGATTCGGTCATGCCATAGAACTGGATGAAGCCGCAGCCGAACCGCGCCTTGGCCTGCGCCAGCACCGCCTCGCCGATCGGCGAGGCGCCGTAGGCGATGGTCTTCAGGCTGGAGAGGTCCGCCGTCGCGATCTCCGGCGCCTGCAGCAGCATGTTGATCATCGCCGGCACCAGGAAGACGTGCGCCACGCGCTCTTGTTCGATCAGCCGCAGCACCTCGGCCGGCCGGAACTCCGGCAGCAGGATCACCCGCCCGCCCGCCGCCAGGCCGGAGAAGCTGATGTTGGTCCCGGCCACGTGGAACAGCGGCATGACGATCAGCACGGTGTCGTCCGGCCCGTAGTCGAAGCCTTCCACCTGGGTGCGCAGGTCGAGGAAGGCGGTGTAGTTGGCGTTGTTGAGCCGCACGCCCTTGGGCAGGCCGGTGGTGCCGGAGGTGTAGAGCTGCAGCACGTCATCTTCGGCCCGGGGCTCCGAGGGCGGCGGCTCGGGCGCCGCGTCGCGCAGGGCCTCGTAGCTCTCGAAGCCGGCGCAGTGGCCGCCCACGCCGATCAGCCCGATCGGCCGGTCCACCTGCTGCACCACTTGCTCGGCGGCGGCGAAGAACTCCGGCGTCACGAAGAACAGCTCGGCGCCGGAATCCTTCAGGATGAAGGCGATCTCCGGGATCGCCAGGCGGCTGTTGATCGGCGCGAGGCACACCCGCGCCAGCGCCGCGCCGAAGAAGATCTCAAAGAACGCCTCGGAGCTTCGGCCGAGCCAGGCGATGCGCTGGCCGGGCCGGACGCCCTGCGCCGCCAGCAGCCCCGCGGCGCGGCGGGCGCGCGCGTCCAGCTCTGCGTAGCTGAGCCGTCGATCCTCGATCTCGACGGCGGTGCGTGCGCCGAAGCTGGCGGCCTGGACGCGGGGAATGTCGGCGAGACGCCGGATCGGATCGCTCATCGCCCGGATTGCTAGCGCATCCGGTCCCGCGCCGCCACGGCGAAGCCGCTCAGGCGCCGGCCTGGCCGTAGAGGATCAGGCTCGACAGGTCGTCCGGCGCGGCGTCGCGGCGGATGCGCGGCCCGAGCGGGCTGGCCGTGCGGCGCCGGGTCCGGCGCACCCTCACGACGATGGGCGGCGGCTTCTGCCGGATGGCGCGACGCAGCGTGGTCATGGCCTCTTCTCCATGCTGACGCTGTCAAACAGCTGCGCTTTGCCGCCGGTTCCGCAGGCGCGCGGATTCAGTCGAGTTTGAACCGCACGAAGCCCATCGCCCCCTGCGGCTCGCTGCGGCCATAGGAGGCGCGAAGCGCGCCCGGCACGAAGTTGATCGCGTAGAGGCCGCCGACGCCAAAGCTCCAGTGTGGGGTGAGGCTGAAGTCCCGCACCGCCCCGACCGAGACCTTGCCGACCGTGACCGCCGGCCCATGCGCGCCCGGCGGCAGGGCGAGCTCGTCGCTCGCGACCCGCTCGGCGCGCGCGAAGATCGTCCAGTCGAGGTTCGGCCTGACAGCGCTCTCCAGCGCATAGCCGTCCAGGTCGCCATGCGCGCTCGTGCGCCGGCCCCAGGCCGCGGTCGTCGACCAGTAGCCGCCATGGCCGAACGGGACGGTGTAGATCGCGCTCGCCGACCAGCGGCGAATGTTCTCATCGGGCTCCAGCTGCTCGGGGCTCTTCTGGTCGGCCCAGGAGGCCTGCAGCGCCCAGTTGGCGCTTGGATTCCAGGAGATCCTGGCGGCCGTGGAGTCGAGCTTCGGAGCCTCGATGTCGAAGCGGTGCTGGTCGGGCTCGCGGCCGCGGAACCGCGAGACCTCGAGCTTCCAGTTCCGGTGGATGTAGCCCGCGGTCACCACGCCCATGCTGATATGGGTGGAATCCAGCCAGTGGTGGGTGATCGGCGCCTCGGGTGAGTCCATGATCGACAGCCGGTGCATGAAGGCCGGCGGCCCGAACGCCGGCTCGCCCGGCAGGCCTGCGTAGACGAACAGACTGTCCTGCCGCGCCAGCCGGTAGGCGTAGGCGCCCGAGAGCTCCATGAACAGGTCGTGCGGGTGCTGCCGGTCGACCAGCGGCGTGACCCCGTTCGCCGTCTCGCCGGTCTGCAAGAGCTCGGGGAAGCCGCTCTTTCCCATGAACGGCTCGGGGCTGAGCATGGCGCGCAGCTGCACCGTCCCCCTGTCGCCCACTTCGCGCTTGGCCATCGCCATCAGCATGCCCGAGACGAAGGCCTTGTCGCCGCCGCGCGGGCCCTGCTGCCAGTCATAGACCCCATCGATGGTGGCGTGGACCATCACCATCCAGGGGCCTTGCATCAGGTGCAGGCCCGCGTGCGGCGAGGCGTCCGGCTGCCACGAGGTGCCCGAGGCCTCGCGGTTGATCGCATAGTCGCCGAGCGCGGCGGACATCATGCTCCGCATGCCCGACATCCCGGCCATGTCGGACGTCGGCTGCGGTTGGGCCGGCATGGGCATGTCGTGTCCGGGGTCCTGCGCCAACGCCGGCGCCGCGAAGAGGGCGGCCGCGGCGGCCGTCGCCAGCAGCAGTCTCATCTGTGCGTCCGTTCGAGGAGCTCGATCAGCTCGGCCGCCTTCTTGCGCTGTTCGTTCTTGTCACCGCTGACGATGGCGCCTTCGATGCAGTGGCCGAGGTGATCGTTGAGGATCTCCGTCTCGACTCGGGCAAGCGCAGCTCGCACCGCCTGCACCTGGGTCAGGATATCGATGCAGTAGCGCTCGTCCTCCACCATCCGGGCGATGCCGCGGACCTGCCCCTCGACGCGCTTAAGGCGATTCAACAGGCCGGGCTTGTTCTGGTCTTTCATGGACGGCAGCATATACCCGCCCCCGGTAATTGCAATATGCCCAGCGGGGGTATACCTGTGGGCCCATGGCTCATTCCCATCACCCGCATCACCAGCACGACCAGCCGCCGGCGGACGGCGACGCCGCGACCGATCCGGTCTGCGGCATGAGGGTGAACCCCGCAACCTCCCCGCACCACGCCCAGCACGAGGGGCGCACCTATCACTTCTGCGGGAACGGCTGCCGGACGAAGTTCGTCGCAGACCCCGGCAGGTACCTGTCGCCCGCCCCGGCCGAGCCTTCTCCACCCGCGCCGCCCGGGACCATCTACACCTGCCCCATGCACCCCGAGATCCGGCAGGAAGGCCCAGGCGCCTGCCCGATCTGCGGCATGGCCCTGGAGCCGGCGACGGTGACGGCCGACGCCGGCCCGAGCCCCGAGCTGGCCGAGATGAGCCGCCGGTTCTGGATCGGCCTCGTCCTGACGGTTCCGGTGTTCGTGCTCGAAATGGGCGGTCACGTGACCGGCCGAATACTGCTCGCGCCGCAGACGTCGAACTGGGCCCAGTTCGCGCTGGCGAGCCCTGTCGTGTTGTGGGCGGGCTGGCCGTTCTTCGTGCGCGGCTGGGCCTCCCTGCGCACCGGCAAGCTCAACATGTTCACGCTCATCGCCATGGGCGTCGGCGTCGCCTGGCTCTACAGCGTCGCGGCCGTGCTCGCGCCGGGCGCCTTCCCGCCCGCCTTGCGCGACGCCGCCGGTGCGGTTCCGGTCTATTTCGAGGCGTCGGCGGTGATCACCGTCCTGGTGCTGCTCGGCCAGGTGCTGGAGCTTCGGGCGCGCGAGCGCACCTCCGGGGCGATCAGGGCGCTGCTCAACCTGGCGCCCAAGACCGCGCGGCGCCTGCGCGCCGACGGCGCGGATGAGGAGGTCGCCCTCGGCCTGGTCCAGGCCGGCGACCGTCTGCGGGTGCGCCCGGGCGAGAAGGTCCCCGTCGACGGCGAGATCCTCGACGGCCGCGCCTCGCTCGACGAGTCCCTGGTCACCGGCGAATCCATGCCGGTCACCAAGGAAGCCGGCGCCAAGGTGGTCGCGGGCTCGATCAACAAGACCGGCTCCTTCGTCATGCGCGCGGAGAAGGTCGGCGCCGAGACCTTGCTCGCCCGCATCGTCCAGCTGGTCGCCGAGGCGCAGCGCAGCCGCGCGCCGGTGCAACGCACGGCCGACCGGGTGTCGGCCTGGTTCGTGCCGGCGGTGATCGCCGTCGCCGCGATCGCCTTCGTCGCGTGGGCCGCGGTCGGCCCGCAACCGCGGCTCGCCTATGCCCTGGTGGCCGCCGTCTCGGTGCTGATCATCGCCTGTCCCTGCGCGCTGGGGCTGGCGACGCCGATGTCGATCATGGTGGGGGTGGGCCGCGGCGCGCAGGCGGGCGTGCTGTTCAAGGACGCCGAGGCGCTCGAGCGCTTCGAGAGGATCGACACCCTGGTCGTCGACAAGACCGGCACCCTGACGGAAGGGCGCCCGGCGGTCACCGCGGTCCGGCCTGCGCCAGGCCACGACGAGGCCGAGCTCGTGCGACTCGCCGCCAGCCTGGAGCGCGGCAGCGAGCACCCGCTGGCCGAGGCCATCCTGCGCGCCGCCAAGGACCGCAACCTCGTGCTCTCCGAAGCGAGCGGGTTCGACTCGCCGGCCGGCCTGGGCGTGCTCGGCGTGGTGGACGGCAAGCGCATCGTGCTCGGCGGCGCGCCGCTGATGCAGGAGCAGGGGATCGATGTCGCCCCGCTGGCCGCGGCGGCCGAGAGCTTCCGCCGGGAGGGCGCGACGGCCATCTTCGCCGCCGTGGACGGGCGGCTCGCGGGCGTTCTCGGGATCGCCGATCCGGTGAAGGCCACGACGCACGAGGCTGTCCGCGCACTCGCGGCCGAAGGCGTTCGCCTGGTGATGTTGAGCGGCGACAACCGCACCACGGCCGAGGCGGTGGCGAAGGCGCTCGGCATCGCTGAGGTCCAGGCGGAGGTCCTGCCGCAGGACAAGGCCAAGGTGGTCCGGAGGCTCATGGCCGAGGGCCGCTCGGTGGCGATGGCCGGCGACGGCGTCAACGACGCCCCGGCGCTCGCCGCCGCGGACGTAGGGATCGCCATGGGCGCGGGCGCCGACGTGGCGATCGAGAGCGCCGGGGTCACCCTGCTGCAGGGCGACCTCGGGGGGCTGGTCCGCGCCCGCCGCCTCTCGCGTGCGGTGATGCGCAACATCCGCCAGAACCTCGCCTTCGCCTTCGTCTACAACGCCGCCGGCATTCCGATCGCGGCGGGGGCGCTCTACCCGGCCTTGGGCTGGCTGCTGTCGCCGCAGATCGCCGCCGCCGCCATGGCGCTCTCGTCGGTCAGCGTGATCAGCAATGCGCTGCGCCTGTCCGCGGCCAAGCTATGAAGCAAGAGGCGACAGAGGCGACACAACCGCTCGAGATGATATATCCTGGTTCGGTGTCGGGGGCGTCGCCGTCTCAATGGACAAGCTTTCGTACGACTACATTCCCCCAAGTCGGGTCGACTTGGCGCGAGAGGCCGATTTCAGGCTGGGGCGGTGTTGCATCCGGCCCTCGCGGCGCCACGTGGAGGCCGACGGCGAGGTCCAGACCGTGCAGCGGCGGGTCATGCAGGTCCTCGTCGCACTGGCGACCAGCACCAGCGAAGTCGTTTCCAGGCGCGAATTGGTCATCCGCTGCTGGGCCGGACTGTCGGTCTCCGATGACGCGGTCGACAGGTGCATCGGCCAGCTGCGCCGGCTCGCCTCCAGCTGGACGGACCCTCCGTTCGAGATCATGACCATCCCGGGGGTCGGCTACCGGCTCGAGCCGAGCTCGGCCGGCTCGACGCCGGCCTCTTCCGTGCGACGGGCCCACCGGCCGCGCATGGCCGTCCTGCCGTTCACAACCCTGAGTCCCGATCCCTCACACGGCTATCTCGCCGAAGGCATCGTCGAGGAGATCGTGACGTCGCTGTCGCTGTTCACCACCTTCGAGGTGATCTCGGCCGGCGCCGGGATCATTCTCGAGGGGCGGAATCTGACGCCGCGCGAAGCGGCGCGGGAGCTCGGCGTCGACTACCTGCTCGATGGAAGCGTCCGACGCGATGGCGAGCGCATCCGGGTGACGGTCCATCTGATCGATGGGCGCACCGGCGCGGAGCTGTGGGCTGACCGCGTCGAGGACGCCGGCGGGGATGTCTTCGCCATCCAGGATCGAGTCGCCGAACGTCTGGCCGGAGCGCTCGAAGCCATGGTCGAGGACATCGGTCTCGCCGCGGCCTCGCGCGGCGCGCCGGCCGATCACGACAGCTACGATCTCCTGCTGCGCGCGCTGGAGCAGTTCCGGCTCTCGGGCAAGGCCGCGATGCTGGAGTCCATCGAGCTCCTGGAGCGCGCGATCGGGCTCGATCCGACGTTCGCCGTCGCGCTTGGACATTCGGTCGTCTGCCATCGCCAGGTCGTCGATCATGAATGGTCGGACGACACCGAGATGTTCCGCCGGCGCGGCCTGGCCTACGCCCAGCGCGCGCTGGTGGCGGCGCCCCGCGACGCCAGGGTGATCGCCCATGTCGCGGCCGGGGTATCGGGCCTGGACGACAGCCAGGATCGCGGTCTGGCCCTCGCCGAGGAAGCCATTTCGCTCAACCCCGCCTCCGCCTTCGTGTGGCTGATCAGCGGCTCGATCCGGCTCAGGGCCGGAGAGCCCGACCTGGCGGCGGGTCATCTCGAACGGTCGCTGCGCCTGGATCCGATCTCGAACCGCAGCGGCTTCGCCCGGATGTATCTCGCCTCTGCGCGATTCCAGCAGCGCCGGTTCGACGAGGCGCTCGCCCTGTTCCGTACGACCACCCACCGCCTGCCGCTTAGCCACGCCATCCTGGCCTCGCTTCACGGCCATCTCGGCGAGCGCGATGCGGGCCGCCAGGAACTGGCGAACTTCGAACGCAGCGACGCCGGCCGGATCGAGAAGTTCGTGCGGATCTGGTTCCCGGGGGCTCGCTACCGGGCCCTGTTCCTCGACGGCCTGAGCTTGATCGAGGACCCGGGAAATCCGCACAGCCGCGCCGTGCGCCGGGTGCGTTAGCCTCCGAGGCCGGCAATGCCGATCTCGGCTTTCGATCCGTTGCGGAGCCTGAGCCGAACCGTGTTGCGCAGGCGCCGCGCATAGCCCAAGCAATCGGGACGGCGGCCAGCCTTTCTGGGGGGACGTTGATGGCGTCGCAATGGATGACCCGCCCCATGGGCCTGTTTCAGGGCGGCTCGCAGGTCGAAAACTTTCGGGAGATGGCGACCATCTATCCGGTCCGCGTCGTGCGCCGCGCCTCGAAGGCCGCGCCGTTCGAGGCGGGCGAGCCATTGGACATTCCGGCAGCGTTCGAGTTCGAGGGCAGGACCCTCGACACGGCGCAGTTCCTTTCCGAGATGGAGACCACGGGCCTGCTGGTGCTGAGGGACGGTCGGCGCGTGTTCGAACGCTATTGGCTGGGCAACGACGCGACCACGCAGTCGGCCTCATGGTCAGTGGGCAAGTCGTTCGTCTCGGCGCTCGTCGGCCTCGCCATTGACGAGGGCGCCATCGGGTCCGTCGAGGAGCCCGTCTGCCTCTACGCGCCGATGCTGAAGGGCGGCGCCTACGATGGCGTGCGGCTTAAGGACGTGCTGCAGATGTCGTCCGGCGCGCGCTGGAACGAGGACTACAGCGATCCCGAGTCGGACATAAACAGATGGCTCCGCATGCTGGCGGACGGCGGGTCGATCGACGCCTTCGCCGCGGGTTGCGTCCGCAGTCGCGAGCCGGGCACGTTCAATCGCTACAACTCCACCGACACCCATGTCCTCGGGATGGTCGTGCGCGGCGCGACCGGCCGCTCGCTCACCGAATACCTCCGCGAGAAGCTCTGGGACCCGCTCGGCGCTGAGGCGGACGCCTTCTGGGTCGTCGATTCGACCGGCGCCGAAATGGCCGCCGGGGGGCTGAACGCCGTCCTGCGCGACTACGCCAGGCTCGGCGAACTCTATCGTAATGGCGGCGTCTGGAACGGGCGCCGGCTCCTCTCGGAAGCTTGGGTGAGGGCCTCGGTGACGCCGGACGCGCCTCACCTCATGCCGGGACCGCGGCCGGGCGCCGACTCTTCCCTGGGCTACGGCTTTCAGTGGTGGGCGCCGGGCAACGGCGCCTATTGCGCCATCGGCGTCTACAACCAGTTCGTCTGCGTCGACCCGGGGACCCGCACGGTCGTCGCCCAGACCGCGGCGTTCCGCCGATACGGCGCCGACCGCCAGCCCGAGTCCTATCGGGTGGGCGATTGCCTCGCGCTGTTCCGCGCCATCGCAGACGCTTGATCCGTCGCCGTCCGAAGGTCAGCGATCCACCTCGCGCTGACGGCCGAAGAGTCACGTTCCTGCCTGTATGCAGGCAAATGACCCCTCCCGCCCATGGCGGACTGGGCGAGTGCTTGCGTTTCATGGCGGGTGCGCTACGGCAAGATCATGTCAGAGACTGTGGGAAACCGCTGAGCGTCTCGCCGATGCGAGACACGTCGCAGCAGCTACCAGGGCCGCGGAGATCGCGGCTTACCGGGCGGCTGCCCGTTAGGTTCCCTGCAGGTTCATCATCATGCAAATCCGACAGGAGCGTCTAGACGACGCGGCCGCGATCCACGCGCTCACCGACGCGGCTTTTGAAGGCATGCCGTTCAGCGATCAGACCGAAGCCAAGGTCGTCGACGCCTTGAGAGCGGCAGGCGCGTTGACGCTTTCGCTCGTGGCGACGGAGGCCGGGAATATCGTCGGCCATGTCGCTTTCTCTCCCGTCAAGATCAATGGCGAGGCGAGCGACTGGTACGCCCTCGGACCCGTGTCCGTGTGGCCGGGTCGCCAGCGGCTGGGCATCGGTCAGGCCCTGATCCGCGAAGGACTGGAACGCCTCCAATCCATAAGGGCAGGCGGGTGCGTTCTCCTCGGTGACCCGGCGTATTATTGCCGTTTCGGGTTTGAGAGCGATCCAGACCTCTACGATGTCGGCGCCCCGCCCGGCGCCTTCCAGTGCTTGACCCTCAACGGCTCCCGACCAAGCGGCGAGGTTACCTTCCACCCGGGCTTCGACGCTTCGTAAAGCCGAACGCGGCCTCTCATTCAGGGGCCGCTCCCAATCATCCTGAGCGGAGTCTCGCCGCCCGCCTCGACCCATCCAACGTGGATACAACCGGCGCTGGTGACGCGATGGCTTTCGCCGCCAGACAAGCTCATCGCATCGCATCTGGCCGCCCGCGGGGATGAGCGGTGGGCCGATCGTCCGACCGCGTCCTTCCGCGTTGGCCGCGATGGCCCTGCGCCTGCGCAGCTTTGCCGCGCCCCCCGGCCAATTGTGGAGGCTGATCGCCCGCCTATAGTCCGGCTCGGGGCGAAGGCGATCTTGGGAGCCGCCATGCGTGCGCATCGTCGTGATCTGCTGAAGGCCGCCTTGGGCCTCGCCGGCGCCGGACTGTTCGGCCCGCGCGCCCTGGCCGCCGCGACCGCGCCGCGCAGCCTGTCGCTCCATAACCTGCACACCGGCGAGTCGCTCAGGGCGACCTACTTCGAGGACGGCGCCTACCTGCCGGACGCGCTCGAGGCGATGAACCACCTGTTGCGCGATTTCCGCACGGGCGAGGCGCATCCCATCGCGCCGGGCCTGCTGGATCTGGTGAGCATCCTGCGCAATAGAGTCGAGAGCGACCAGACGGTCCAGGTGATCTCCGGCTACCGTTCGCCCGCGACCAACGCCGCCCTGCGCGAGCGCAGCCACGGCGTGGCGGCCCACAGCCTGCACATGCAGGGTATGGCCATGGACATCCGCCTCCCCGGGGTCGACCTCGCCCACCTGCGCGACGCCGCCCTCGACCTCCGGCGGGGCGGCGTCGGCTACTATCCCGACTCCGATTTCGTCCACGTCGACGTGGGTCGCGTCCGGCGCTGGTGAGCCGCCCATCCCGCCATGCCGAAGGAGGTCAGCGCCGGGGTCCTGGTCTATCGCCGCCGCGGCGGTGAGCCGGAATTCCTGCTGGCGCATCCCGGCGGCCCGTTCTGGGCCCGCCGCGACGAGGCGGCCTGGTCGATCCCCAAGGGCCTCGTCGAGGCCGGCGAGGAGACCTGGACCGCGGCGGCGCGCGAATTCCGTGAGGAGCTCGGCCAGCCGATCGAAGGCGACCCGCAGCCGCTGTCGCCGTGCCGGACCAGGGCCGGCAAGCTCATCCACGCCTGGCTGGTCGAGGCCGACCTCGATCTCTCCCGGCTGGAGAGCAACAGCTTCGAGATGGAGTGGCCGCGCGGGTCGGGCCGGATGCAGAGCTTCCCGGAAGTCGACCGCGCCCGCTACTTCGGCCCGGCCGAGGCGCTCCGGAAGATCCACCTGGGCCAGAAGCCGCTCATCCTGGAGGCGCTGGCGCGCCTGGGCTCGCGGGCTCCCGGCCCACGCGACTGACGCGCAGGTTGCGAAATCTGATCCGCTCGCAGACCGACGTGATGCAACGTCCCGTGTTTTCGGCTAGAGGGGAGACAGCTGAACAACTGTTAGGCACAGAGGGGAGCCGCATGGAGGAAGGGCCCGACAGGCTTGATCAGGCGCTTGGACTGGCCATCCGGCTCAGGCGCCACGCACGCGGCTTGAGCCAATCGGCGCTGGGCGAAGCGATCGGCGTCTCGTTCCAGCAGGTCCAGAAGTACGAGCGCGGCTCCAACCGCGTCAGCTTCTCCACCATGGTCCGCATCTGCCAGGCCCTGGGCTGCCAGGTCTCCGATCTGGTCGGCGAAGTGCAGGAGCTGGGCGCCGCGGCGAGCGCCGACGGCTCCGCGAGCGAGCCCCTGACCCAGCCGGAGGCGGGGCCGATGCTCGAGGCGCTTTCGCAGATCCGCTCGCCCGGCGTGCGCCGCGCCGTGCTCGAGCTCGCCCGCAGTCTCGCCCGGGAGAAGTGAGGCCGGCGCGCCGCCGCTCGCGCCCAGTTGATTGGCGTCCGAGCCGCCGCCGCGCGAAGGTCATCTCGGGAGTTGTCCGATGACCGATCTGCAAGTCAGGGTGTCGCCCGTCGAGGGCGGGTGGCGGGTTCAGTCCGCCGGCATCGCCGATCTCATGTTCCTGTCCGGCGCCCGCGCCGAGGAGAAGGCCCGCAGCCTGGCCGCGTGCCTCGCCCGCTGCGGGGCCGACGTGCTGCTGGTGATCTGCGACCGGGCGAGCCGCGTCGTCGGCACCCGCCGCTACTTCGCCATGGCCTGAGGCCGCCGGGCGAGCGGCGGATCGGTCTCGCCCCCTGCCGTGGGGCGCATGAACACCCGCGTGATCCGCGGGTCCGTGGCCCTGATCCGCCCGATCAGCTCATCGAGCGCGGTCTCGAGCTCCTGGCGGCTGAGGCGATCCTGCAGGTGCAGGGTCAGGCCCACCAGGATCTCCTGCGGGCCGAGGTGGACGGTGAGGACCTCCGGGATCGCGGCCACGCGCCGGTCGCTCTCCAGCACCGCGCGGATGCGCGCCACCACCCGCGGCGCGGCGGCCTCGCCCGTCAGCAGGCTGCGGGTCTCGTTGGCCAGGAAGGCCGCGACCAGCACGAGCAGCAGCCCGATGGCGATCGAGGCCGCGCCATCGGCCCAGCCCAGGCCCAGGAAGGCCGAGGCCGACACGCCGGCGAGCGCCAGCACCAGGCCCACCAGCGCCGCCCCGTCCTCGAGGATCACCGAGAAGATGTTGGGGTCCTTGCTGCGCCGGATCGAGCGCAGCAGGGGCGTGTCGGCGCGGATCCGGTTGAGCGCCCTTAGCGCCACCACGAAGGACGAGCCCTCCGCCAACATGGCGAGCCCGATCACCACGAGATTGATCCATGGCCGCTCGATCGGGGCGGGCGCAGCGAGCTTGTGCAGGCCCTGCCACACCGAGGCGGCGCCGCCGAGCGCGAAGATCATCAGGGCCACGACGAAGGACCAGAAATAGGCCTCCATCCCGTGGCCGAAGGGATGGCCCGCGTCCGGCGGCCGGCCGGCGCGGCGCATGCCGAGCAGCAGCAGACCCTGGTCGCCGGTGTCCACCAGCGAGTGGATCGCCTCCGTCAGGATGGCGGAGCTGCCCGTGAAGACGTAGGCCGCGAGCTTGGCCGCGGCGATCGCCAGGTTGCCGGCGAGCGCCGCCAGCACGACGCGGGTCGAGCCGTTCAGGGCAGGGCTCCCGCCTCAGGCGTGCTTGCGCCCGCCGCCCGGCGAGATGCCGGGTCCGTCGTCGATCTGGCCGCCGGCGCCCACGTCGCGGTCGGGCTCGGCCGAATCCGCCTTCGGGTCGCCCCAGCGGGAGCCGCGCTGCCGCGGCTTGGCGTTCGGCGGGCCGCGGTCGCTTGGCGATCGGGCGGGCTGTTCTTGCTGCCTCTCGGCCATGGCGGGTCTCCTTGTCGCTCAGGCGCAAGGACTCGTGCGGCGGCGCGCCTGTTCCCGATGTCCGGCCGATACGCCTGCGCCTCAGAGCTCGAGCATGTCGAAATCGCTCTTCGGCGTGCCGCACATGGGACAGGCCCAGTCTTCCGGGATATCGGACCACCGCGTGCCCGGCGCGAGGCCCTCGTCCGGATCGCCGGCCGCCTCGTCGTACAGATAGCCGCAGGTGCGGCACTGCCAGGTCCTGTAGGGGGTCTCGGTCACGGCGGCGCTCATTGCGCCATGACCGGCGAGCGGTGGCAAATGCGAAGCGCGTCCGGCGAAGTTAAGCCGCCGAAACCATCTTCCTTCAGGGCTTTTCCAGGCGGCCGGCCGACAGTGGCGCGAGCGGTGGAGAGCCCGATGAAACTGATCCCAATGCCTCTGGCGGGCGCGGGTGGACGCAACGTCTACGTCAACCCCAGCCAGGTCGTCTGCCTGATCGACCTGGGCGACCGGCGCACCCAGCTGGTCACCACCGGTCTGCAGGGCGAGTCTTCCATCAGCCTGCTGCTCGAGCTGTCGCCGCCCGAGGCGGCGCGCCTGTTGCTGAGCGGCCAGGAGACGCCCTCGCCGCGCGCCGCCGCGGCCTGAGCCGACCGGCGCAGGTCAGACGCGGATATCCAGCCGCCGGCGGGGCCCGCGCCGCGCGCTGCGGCGCAGCCGGACGGCGCGCGCCAGGACGAGCAACCGCCGAAACAGCCGCAGACTGAGAACCACCAGCACGCCGCTGTCCCAGGCCGGCTCGCCCGCCGCTCTGAGCCGGATGGCCGGGGTCTCGCCGAGGCGCGTCATCCGCGACTGCAACTGCAGCCTGGTCGCGCCGTCCGGGCTTGGCCCTTCGGGATCGTCGTCCGCAGGCGGGTAGGACATCGGCCGCTCGGTTCCGGGTGGCGATGGGGGAGAGAGCGCCGGACCACGCCTCGACCGGGCCGAAGCTGGAGTGACGCTCCGCACGGCTAAGGGAACGGCGGGAGCGCCGTGCGGAGCGTCGGCCATGAGTCTGACGAACAGCAGACGCGCGAAGCTAGTCGGGCTTGCGTTTCGGGGCGGTGCACCAAGAGGGTTTCGCCGGGGTAACCTCGTTCACCCGCGC
>NZ_DATIMC010000058.1:0-14176 GCF_035475775.1 Phenylobacterium sp.
GCGCACGCCTGGGTGCACGCCTATTACAACGGCATCACCAAGCGGCTCTCCAAGCTCGCGGACTATCCGGTCAACCCGAACATCGCGCTGGTCTCGATGTTCATGTGCGCCAGGACCGACGAGGAGGCGCGCCAGAAGGCCGACGGCGCGACCTTCTTCCAGTTCTGCCTGCGCTACTACAACACCCCCGACCGAAAGCGTCCGCCGCCCGGCACGGTGGACATGTGGGAGGAGTACGGCAAGTGGAAGCGGGCCAATCCGGAGGCCGCCGCCGCCGCGCTGGCCGGCGGCCTGATCGGCAGCCCGGAGACAATCCGCAAGAAGCTGCGCAAATTCGAGCAGAGCCACATCGACCAGGTGATCCTGCTCAACCAGGCCGGCCGCAACAGCCACGAGGACATCTGCGCCTCGCTGGAGCTGTTCGCCGCCGAGGTGATGCCGGAGTTTCACGCCAACATCGCGGCCCACGAGGCATGGAAGGCCAAGGTCATGGCCCGCGAGATCGAGCTCGAGGAGATCGACACCGCCGCCTTTTCCGCCCGCTACGGTGCGAGGTCGGTCGACCTCTCCAAGGCGCCCGTGCCGGCGGGTTGAGCGCAGGCCCGGCCCCGGAAACCCAATCGGCTAGGAGGTTACGATGACGGATCTGAGGTTCGACCGCGCCGAGCGCGGCGTCGCGCGCCACTCCTTCGAGGTGACCGTCGCGGGCGAGCGCGTGCCGGCGGTCATCTGGTCGCCGGAGGGGGCGAGAGGGCCAAGGCCGCTGGTGCTGATGGGCCACGGCGGCTCGCAGCACAAGAAGATCGAGAGCCTGCGCATCCGCGCCGAGCAGTACGCGCGCCATCTCGGCTATGCGGTGCTGGCGATCGACGCCCCCGGCCACGGCGACCGCGTCAGCCGCGAGGAGGCGGCCCGCAACATGGCCGAGACCGGCGCGCGGGTCACCGGCCAGGTGACGTCCGCCTGGACGCCCGAGCGCCTGGCCCGCATGGCTGAGCGCACCCGCCAGGCGGTGCCGGAGTGGAACGCCGCGCTCGACGCGGCGCAGGGGTTCGACTTCGTGGGCTCCGGCGGGCCGGTCGGCTACTGGGGGGTCTCCATGGGCAGCGCCATCGGCGTGCCGTTCGTGGCCCAGCAGCCGCGGATCAAGTGCGCGGTTCTGGGTCTTGCCGGTCTGCGTCCGGGCGCGACCGAGATGCAGGATGCCGCCCGCAAGATCATCATCCCCGTGGAGTTCGTCTTCCAGTGGGACGACGCGGTGGCCTCGCGCGAGAACGGCGTCGCCCTGTTCGACGCCTTCGGCTCGAAGGAGAAGACCATGCACGTCAATCCCGGCGGCCACATGGAGATCCCGCCGTTCGAGGGCGCGAGTTGGGAACGCTTCTTCGCCCGCCACCTCGGCGTCGCCGCCGACGCCCCGGCGCCGCGCAAGGTCGCCGAGTTGGCCTGACGCCGGCTTTCCCTCTCAGCTCACCGGCAAATCATCCACCCTCCTCCTCGATGGAGGAGGGCAGGGTGGTGGTGGGACCGCTGAGCCTGGGAGAGTGGCGCGGGTCGGAGCCAGCGCCACTCGAGCGATAAACCCATCGCCCTGCGCACACCACCACCCCTTCCCCTCCTCCATCGAGGAGGAGGGAGGCAAAATCTACGACGCTCAGCCCTCCTCGCGCACCGCGATCAGCGCCCGCTCGCCGGCGGCGGCGAACATCGGATCGGCCTCGGCCGCGCTCTCCGCCACCACCGCGCCGATGGCGATCGCCCAGCCGCGGGCGCGGGCGAGCGTGGCCTTGGAGACGTCGCCATAGGCGGCGAGCGCCGCGGCGCGGGCGGCGGCGTCCGGCAGCACCATCCAGAGGCTGTCGAGGTCCATGGCGGGATCGCCGCGGCACATGTCGCCCCAGTCGATCACGCCGGCCAGCACGCCGTCGTTCGTGATCACGTTGCGCGCGTGCAGGTCGCCGTGGATCCAGGTGGGCGCGAGGTCGGCCTCCGCCGCGAGCGCCTCGCCCCAGAGGCGCAGGAGGGTCGCGTCGACCAGGTCGGGCCGGGCCGCCGCCAGCCGCGCCAGCGTCGGGCCGGAGAGCTTGGCGCGCTCGGTGAGTGGAATGCTGCGGTAGGGATTGAACGGAGCCTCGGCGGGGGCGGGACGGTGCAGCGCCTTCAGGAAGGCGCCCCAGCGCGCGCCCTGGTCGGAGTTCAGCGGCGCGCGCTCGGCCGAGGCGCCGGGCAGCCAGCGCACCACGCTCCAGGGCCACGGATAGCCGCGGCCGGGCGCGCCTGCGAAGACCGGCGAGGGCGTCGCCACCGGCAGGCCAGGCGCGACCCGCGGCAACCAGCGCTGCTCCACGGCGAGCAGCGCCGCGCCGAGCCGCCGCCGCGGCAGGCGCACGGCCAGGTCCTCGCCCAGCCGGAACATGGCGTTGTCCCAGCCCTCAGAGGCAACGCGCACCGGACGATCGGCGAGCGCCGGCTGCTGGTCGGCCAGGAGGCCGCGCACCAGGTCCGCGTCGATCGGATGCTCGGCGGGCGGGATGCGCGGCGCCGTGTTGGGGAGGGCGGGGGGCGAGGTCATCGGCTGCGCCGGAAGAGAGCCGATTTCGGCGGTCGCGGAAAGGCGTCGCAGACGGCGCCCGATCGCAGGCCGGCGATTCTCCCCGCCGCCAACTTGTGCCAGAAGGCGCGGGCGGCTGTCCGTGCGTGCGGTCATGGTCCGCGCAGACTGGAGGCGGCGTGCGTCAGGTCCGGAAGCTTGCCATCGGCCGCATCGCCCTCCCGGGCGTCGTCGCTGCGGCCCTGCTGCTGGCGGGGTGCGCCACCGCGCCGGCCGCGCCGCCGCCGGGCCGCGCCGCCGCCGCCCCGCCGCACGCGCCGCGCCGCGATCCCCTCGAGGGCCTCAATCGCGGGCTATTCGCGATCGGCGACGCGATCGACCGGGGCCTGATCCATCCGATCGTCGCCGGCTACCGCCGCATCGCGCCCCGGCCGGTGCGGCAGGCCGTGCACAACGTGGTCCAGAACCTCGACGAGCCGGTGGTGTTCGCCAACGACCTGCTGCAGGCCCATCCGAAGGCGGCGGCCAGGACGGCGGTCCGCTTCGTCGCCAACAGCACGGTGGGCGTGGCCGGAATCTTCGATGCGGCGGCGGGCGCCGGCCTGCCGCATCACGACAACGGCTTCGGCGCGACGCTCGGCCATTACGGAGTCGGGCCCGGGCCCTACCTGTACGTTCCGCTGCTCGGCCCCACCACGTTGCGCGATGCGCTCGGCGAGGGCGTCGACTTCGTCACGGACCCGCTCACCTGGGCCCGGTTCGGCAACGCCCAGACAGTGGGGATCGCCCGCACGAGCCTCGACCTCCTCGACCAGCGCGAGCAGGCCGACGCACAGCTGCGGGCGCTCAAGGCCACCGCCGCCGATCCCTACGCCACCCTGCGCTCGGTCTACCTCCAGTCGCGGGAGGCCGAGATCAGGGGCGCAGACGCGCCGCTGGAGAGCCTGCCCGAGCTGCCGGAGTCGCCGCCGGCGGCCGCGCCGCCCGCCCCGGTCGAGCCGGCGCCAGCGCCCCCGCCCGAAGCGGCCACGCCGCCGCCGAGCCGTCCCTAGGCCTGGCGGGTGGCGCGTTCCCGGATCGCAGGGCTGGTCGCCGCGGCGTGCCGTCGGCCGCGGCGGGTGGTGCTGGCGACGCTGGTCCTGGCGTTGCTGGCCGGCGCCTACGCCGTCGCCCGCTTCTCGATCCACACCGAGCTCGCCGCCCTGATCCCGGCCGACACGCCGTGGCGGGCGCACGAGGCGGCGCTGGAGCGGGCCTTCCCGATCGAAGGCGACGACATCACCGTGGTGATCGACGGCAGGACGCCGGAGCTCGCCGAGGCCGCCGCTGCGCGCCTCGCCGCCGCGCTGCAGCCCCGGCGCGACCTGTTCGAGGAGGTCGAGCGCCCCGGCGGCGGAGCCTTCTTCGACCGGGAAGGGCTGCTGTTCCTCCCCGAGCCCGAGGTGAAGGCCGCCACCGAAGCGCTGATCAAGGCCCAGCCGCTGCTCGCCCCGGTGGCCGCCGATCCCAGCCTGCGCGGGGTGATGACCAGCCTGACCACGGCGGCCGAAGGGGTGGCCTCGGGCGACGCCGATCCCGCGACCATGCAGGCGCCTCTGGCCGCCATCGCCGAGGCGGTCCGGCGGACCGAGGCGGGCCAGACGGCGTTCTTCGCCTGGCGGCCGCTGATCGTCGGCCATGCGCTCGACGCCGATGACTCCCGGCAGTTCCTCGAACTGATCCCCAGGGTCGACTATCGCCGCGCCGATCCCGGCGCGGCCGCCCTGGACCTGGTGCGCGGCGAGGCGCGCCGGCTGCAGCTCGATCCGGCGCATGGGATCGCCCTGCGCCTGACCGGCCAGATCCCGATGGCGGAGGACGAGCTCGCGACGCTGTCGGAGGCCACGGGCCCGATCGCGCTCGCGACGCTGGGCGTGGTGCTGGTGATCCTCTACTTCGCGGTCCGCTCGCCGAAGATCGTGGGCGCCATCCTGGCGACGGTGCTGGCCGGGCTGGCGATCACCGCCGCCTTCGGGCTCGTGGTGTTCGGACGCTTCAACTTGATCTCGGTGGCCTTCATGCCGCTGTTCGTGGGGCTGGGCGTCGATTTCGCCATCCAGTTCTGCGTGCGCTACCGCGCCGAGGCGCTGAGCGAGCCGGACATCGCCGCCGCGCTCGCCAACGCCGGCGAGGGCGCCGGCCGCGGCCTCACCCTGGCCGCCGCCGCCACGGGCCTCGGCTTCCTGGCCTTCCTGCCGACCCGCTACAAGGGGGTTTCCGAGCTCGGCCTGATCGCCGGCGTCGGCATGGGCGTCGCCTACCTGCTGGCGCTGAGCTTCCTGCCGGCCCTGCTCACCTGGCTCGCGGCCCGCAGTCCCGCCGCCGAGATGGGCCTGCCGGCGCTGCGCGGGGCCGACGCGCCGCTGCAGGCCCGCCGGCGCGGCATCCTGGCCGCCGCGCTCGTGCTGGGGCTGCTGGCGCTGGCGCTCACCCCCAGCCTCGCCTTCAACTTCGACCCGCTGCGGCTGCGCGACCCGAAGACCGAGTCGGTGGCGACCTTCCTCGAGCTCTCGGCCGACCCGGACACCAATCCGAACAGCCTCGACGTGCTGGCCCCCGACCTCGCGGCCGCCCGCGCCCAGGCGGCGCGGCTCGCCAGGCTGCCGGGCGTCGGCCAGGTCATCACCCTCGACAGCCTGGTGCCGGCCGATCAGCCGCCGAAGCTGGCGGCCATCCAGGACGCATCCCTGCTGCTCGACCCGACGATCAACCCCTTCGACGTCTCGCCGCCACCCACCGACGCCGATCTGGTGCAGAGCCTGAAGGCCGCCGCCGAGGCGCTCGCCAGCGCCGCGGCCAGCCCGAACGGGCGGGCCCTGGCGGCCGACGCCGGCCCGCTCGCCCGGTCGCTGCGCGCGGCCGCCGACGGTCCGCCGGCCGGACGCGCCCGGCTGCAGGCGGTGCTGCTGGGCGGCCTGCCGACCGCGCTGGGCCAGGTGCGCGCCATGCTGACCGCCGAGCCGGTGACGGCCGACAGCCTGCCTGCGGACCTCAAGCGCGACTGGCTCGCGCCGGAGGGGCAGGCGCGGCTCGAGATCCTGCCCGCCGATCCGCAGGATCCGCAGCGCCTCGCCCGCTTCGTGCGCACGGTGCAGGCGGCGGCCCCGCAGGCCAGCGGCACGCCGCTCGACGTGGCCGAGACGCGCCACCTGATCCTGGGCGCCTTCGGCCAGGCGGGGATCCTGTCGGTGGCGGCGATCACCGCGCTCCTGGCCCTGGCCCTGCGCAGCGCCAGGGCCGTGGCGCTCACTCTGGCGCCGGTGCTGCTGGCGGCCGTGTTCGCGGTCGGCTCCTGCGTGCTCTTCGGCCAAGACATCAACCTGGAGAACCTTATCGCCCTGCCGCTGCTGCTGGGGATCGGCGTCTCGTTCAACATCTACTTCGTGGTGGCCTGGCTGCGCGGCGAGCGGCGGCTGCTGGCCTCCAGCCTGACCCGCGCGATCCTCTACAGCGCGCTCACCACCGGGGCGGCGTTCGGCGCGCTCAGCCTCTCGCGCCACCCCGGCACCGCCAGCATGGGGATCCTGCTGCTGATCTCGCTGGCCTGGATCCTGGTCGCGACGCTGATCGTCCAGCCGGCGATCCTGGGCGTCGCCGCCGCCGATGGCGAGCCGCCGCTCAGCGCATCTTCGCCGTGAGCTCGTTCAGCCTGGCGATCAGGGCCGCGGGCCCGCCCGAGGCCAGCACGCCCGCGAAGTCGGCCCGCTCGGTCGCCAGCTGGCTGACGCCCTCGTAGTAGACGTCGATGACCTTCCAGGCGCCGCCGTATTGCCGCAGCCGGTAGTTCACCGACGAGGAGTCGTGCGGCTCGACGATCTGCGACCTGACCAGCTTGTCGGGCCCGCGGGTCTGGACGGCGGGATCGACCGCGCATCTCTGGCCGGTGTAGGCGTCGAACGCCTGGGCGTAGCGCGCCGCGGTGTGCCTCGTGAGCGCAGCCACCAGCGCCGTGCGTTCGGCCGGCGCCACCTTGGCCCAGGCGGCCGGACCGATCGCGAACTGCGCCATGACGCCGATGTCGAAGCTCTCCTCGATCACCGGCTGGATCTTCCGCGCGCGGGTCTGGACGCCCGCGCCCTTGGCCTGCTTCACCGCCTCCAGCACGCCCACGCACAGGCTCTCGACCCGTTGCGCGGCGGGATCGGCCGGCGCCGCCCTGGCCGCCGCAGGGGCCGCGATCAGGGCCAGCGCGGTCCAGGCCGCCAGAAGCTTACGCATGACCATCGACCGTCTTGTTCCCGCCCAGCATGCCGCTTGCGGCTGACTACAGCCTGAACGCGCCTGCTGCAAAGCGCGAGGCCGCCGCCTTGGGGCGCGAAACACACCCTCCCGGCCGGCTCGCCGCGTGCAAAAGAATGGCCCTCCCCCCGGTTTCTCCGGGGAGAGGGCCGGTGAACGCGCCGACGGCTGAGGGACGGGAATGTGCGCCGGCGCTCCACGAAAGCTCCGCCGGGACGGGCGGCGGAGCCTTGTCCGGGATCAGCCGGGGCTGGGAGTCTTCAGCCCGGCATGGGCGTTGGCGTGCGCAACCCCCTGCGCCGAGGCCCGGGTCGGGCCCATCCGATGCGCCCGCCGCCTGTTGTGCTTGCTGGCGGGGGTGAGCGTGCTGCCGCCCAGGCCCGCCTTGGCGTTGGCGTGTGCGGTCCCTTGGGCGGAGGCGTGGGTCGGCCCCATCCTGTGCGCCCGGCGGTTGGCGGCGTGATCTGCATCGTCGAGCGCGTCTGCCGCTTCGTCATGAGCGCGGCGGCTTCCCGCGGTCGTGCTGGCGGTGGTGGTCGTGGCGGTGCGCAGCCCGGCGTGGGTGTTGGAGTGCGCCACCCCCGTCGCCGATGCGCGGTCCGGGCCCATGCGGTGCGCCCGCCGGTGGGCGTTGGCGGCGTTGTCGTCGGCATCGTCGGCCGCGTCCGCCGCGTCGTCGGCGCGGTCCTTGGCGCCGGCGCTCGTCGTGGTGGCGTCGTTCAGCACCGAGTTCGGACTGGCGTGTTCGACGCCTTCGGGCGAGGCGTGGGCCGCGCCTTCGCTGTTCGAGCGCCCAGAGGCCGAGACGCCCGGGCCGATGCCTGCCCCGAGGCCGGAGGCGGCGCCCGCGCCCAGGCCCGGTCCGCCGCCGCCGATATGGCCCTGGGCGCCGGCCGAGCCCATGCCGCCGCCGAAGCCGCCGCTCAGGCCGCCGCCGATGTGGCCGCCGCCGAAACCGCCGCCCAGTCCGCCCCCGAATCCCCCGTGTCCGCCCGGACCGGCGAAGGCCGCCGTCGCCAGGGCCAGGCTGCTCGCGACGCTCACGAGGCCAAGGGTGGTGCTGCGCATATGAAGGTCTCCCAGGTGTCCCGCTGCGTCCAACGAACCGCAGAGCTGGTTTCATCCGCGGCGGGCGCGGATTCCTGGGTGGGCCGCCGCCGAGGCCTCGAGACCGCTCAGCGCGCCCGTGGACGCGAGCGGCCGCGCGTCGGGGCCGCGGCGGCGGCGGGCTGCGCCGGCGGCGCGGCGGGCGCGCCGGCGGCGCCGAGTCCGGCGAGCGCCATGATCCCGCCCGGGTTCAGCGAATCCACCATCGAGGTCGGCAACAGGATGGTCGCGCCACGCTCCTTGGTGGTCTCGTAGATGATGTTCATGGCGCGCAGCTGCAGCGCGGCGGGCGAGCGGGCGTAGATCTCCGCAGCCTCCACGAACTTTTGCGCCACCTGCTGCTCGGCCTGCCCCAGGTGCACCCGGGCGGCGGCCTCGCGCTGCGCCTGGGCCTCGCGGCTCATGGCGTCCTGCAGGGCGGCGGGCACGGAGATGTCGCGGATCTCCACCGAATGCGCCGTGACGCCCCACTCGGCTGTCTTGCGGCCGATCTGCTCGCGCAGCACCTCGTCGCCCTTCTGGCGGTCGGAGAGCAGCGTCGAGAGCAGCGAGGAGCCGACCATCTCCCGCAAGGACGTCTGCGCCACCCGCTCGATGGCCGA
Organism: Phenylobacterium sp.; assembly: GCF_035475775.1. GTDB lineage: Bacteria > Pseudomonadota > Alphaproteobacteria > Caulobacterales > Caulobacteraceae > Phenylobacterium. The sequence goes on from NZ_DATIMC010000058.1 coordinate 8,539, forward strand.
GCGGTAGTCGGTGATCTCCAGGGCCGCGCGCTCCGGGTCGTGGATCTGCCAGAAGACGACGGCGTCCACGTCCACCGGCACGGTGTCCTTCGAGAGCGCCTGCTCGGCGTTGAACTCGGTGGTCTGGATGCGCTGGTCGAGCCAGGTGGCGATCTGGTCGATCACCGGCACGATCACGAACATCCCCGGCCCCGCGACCTTCTGCAGCCGGCCCAGCCGCAGCACCACGGCGCGCTCCCACTGGTTGGCCATCTTCAGCGACATCGGGGTCAGCACGCCCAGCACGATCAGCACGCCGGATGCGACGAACCACGCCGCCCCGCCGCCGGTCCCCACCCAGAAGCTCAGGGCCGCCAGGGCGAAGAGCACCGCCGCCAGCAGGGCGGCCGGCGCGTTGATGCCGGTGGGCCGGTAGTCCGTCCCCGGGAAGCCGTTCATCGGAAGTCCTCCTTGTTCGCGGCCAGCGCCGCGATGCGTTCCACGAGAAGTCCGGGGGAGACCCCCGCCTGCGCCGCCTTGGCCAGCGTCTGGCGGGCGAGCTTTTCGGCCGCTTCGGCATGCCTCGAGGGGGCCGGCGGCTCGGCCACGAAGCTGCCCCGCCCGCGCTCCAGGCGCAGCGCCCCCAGGCGCTCCAGCTCGTCATAGGCGTGGCGCACGGTGTTCAGGTCCACGCGCAAGGCGATCGCCACCTGCCGCATGGTCGGCATCTGGTCGCCGGGCTGCAGCACGCCCGCGCCCATCGCCGCCAGCACCTGCTCGCGCAGCTGGACATAGATCGGCACGCCGGTCGGCTCGATGCGCAAGGTTGCGAGCAGCTGCTGTTGTGTATGCATACACTCATACAATATAGGCGCACCCGCGTCCGGTCAAGCTCGGTCGATCGCGCCTACTTGGGCGTGTGGTGCGCGATCGGGGCGTTGGCGTCGGAGGGCGGCGGCGGGGCGGCCGGCGGCGGCGGCGCGGGCGCGGCCTGGACCGGCGCGGGGGCGATCGGAAGCGGCATGGGCTGCGGCGTCGCGATGGGCGGCGCGGCGGCGGTCGCGGGAGCGGCGGGCGCCGCAGCGGGGGCGGCGGCCGTGGCGGCGGCAGGCGGCCGAGGTCGGAGCCTGGCGGCGGCGCGCGGCGCGACCTCGCGCGGCCCGGGCGGCGCCGCCTCGGCCTGGACGGCGCGAGCCGCCGGAGCCCCGATGGGCGCGGGAAGCGAAGTGGCTGGACGGGCGGTGGCGGCGGCGGCCGGGATCGAGGCGGACGCAGGCGGCTCCGGCGGCGGCCGGCGGGTCATGACCAGCAGCATGGCGACGCCGACAGCGACGACGGCCAGGGCCGCGGCCGCCGGGATGTAGGCGCGCAGCGGCGCGCGGCGCTTCGGCCTGGGCGGCGGTGGGATGGGCGTGACCTCCAGCGGCTCGAGCGTGGTCGCGGCGGGCTCGGGCGCGCGCGCCGCGGGCGTCGGCACGGCGGCCTGCGGCGCAGGCCGGGGCGCGTCCGCCGGGGCCGGTTGCGCCTGCGGCGGCTGGGGCGCGGGCGCGGGCCGTGGCCGCGCGGACGGCGAGGCGGGGCCGAACGGCAGGGCCGAGCCGGTGAGGATCGAGACTTGCGACGGGATCTCCGAGATGCCCGGACGGGCCGGGTCGGGCCGCGGCGCGGCCGGCGACGGCCTGGGCGCGCCGATCTTCATGGGCGCCTGCGGCAGCCGTGGCCAGGCGCTGGGCGTCGCGTAGGGATTGGCGTCCTTGGGGTCGTCAGGCGTCACGGCGCGAGCTTTATGACCGATCTCGACGGCTTTGTGGCCACCGCCGCCCCCGCGGCGGCCGGCCGCAAGCATGGCGATTTGACTCCTCGGTCAATTCAGCCCGTCATAGCCTCGAAGAAACGGTACGAGGGACCGGACGGACGGCCCCCGCGGCCAGGCTCCGGGAACCCTCGACGCGCAAAGCGAGGAAGCCCGCCTGTGGACGCCCGGACCGACGAGCCCCCGAGAGCGAAAGCCGCGCCGCCGCCACGCCTGAATTTCCGCACCAAGTTCCTCTACGGCTTCGGCTCCATCGCCTACGGCGTCCTCACCCAGATCCTGACGCTGCTGCTGTTCTTCTACAACCAGGTGGTCGGGCTCTCGGCCCAGGCGGTCAGCGCCGCCCTGGCCATCTCGCTGGTCATCGACGCGGTGTGGGACCCGGTGATCGGTCACGTCTCCGACAACCTGCGCTCGCCCTGGGGCCGGCGGCACCCGTTCATGTACGCCTCGGCGATCCCGATCGCCGCCTCGGTGGTGTTCCTGATGCACCCGCCCTCCGCATTCGACGCCGCCCAGAAGTTCCTCTGGCTGCTGGTCTTCGTGGTCGTCGCGCGCCTGCTCATCAGCCTCTACGAGATGCCGAGCTCGGCCCTGGCGCCGGAGCTCGCGCCCGACTACCACGACCGCACCGTGGTGCTGAGCTACCGGTGGGTGCTGGGGGTGTCCGGAACCGCGCTGGCCGCGAGCCTCGGCAACTTCTGGTTCTTCCGCCCGACGGCCGCCTATCCGCAGGGCCAGCTAAACCCCGCCGCCTGGGGACCGATGGCCTGGGCCTCGGCGGTGATCGCGCTGGTCTCGATCGTGGTCTCGGCGGCGGGCACCCATCACTACATCCGCAGGCTGCACCGCCCGCCGGCGCGCAAGGTCTCTCTCGCGCACAGCCTTCGCGACATCGCCGCGACGCTGAAGAACCGCAACCTGGGCGTGGCGCTCACGGCCTGGCTGATCGCGGGCCTGAGCTTCGGGCTCTACGGAGGTCTCGCGCTCTACTTCTACACCTTCTTCTGGGCGCTGAAGGCCAGCCAGATCGGCGTCCTGGCGCTGGTCAACCTGGTGGCCTCCCTGGTGGGCGCCTTCATCGCAACCGGCCTGTCGCGCGCCTTCGGCAAGAAGCACGCCTGCATCGCCATGTTCTTCGGCTGTGTGGTGGCGATCCAGGCGCCGATCCTGCTGCGGCTGCTGGGCGTCTTCCCCGGCAACGGCTCGGCTCTGCTGATGCCGATCCTGATCGTGGCGCACCTGCTCTCGGGCAGCCTGACCAACGGCGGCTTCATCCTGTCGAGCTCGATGGTCGCCGACATCACCGAGGACGCTCAGGTCAAGACCGGCCGCCGGGCCGAGGGCCTGCTGATGGCCACCAACACCTTCATCACCAAGGCCACCACCGGCGTCTCGGCCCTGCTGCCGGGGCTGCTGCTGGCCTATGTCGGCTTTCCGGCGCACGCGCGCCCGGGCCTGATCGACATGGGGATCATCCGCCACATGGCCTGGGTCTACCTGCCGGTCACCTCGGGGCTTTCGTTCCTGTCGATCGCGGTCTGGTTCTTCTATCGGATCGACAAGGCGGCGCACGACCGCCACCTGGCCACCGTCGCCGAAGCGCAGGCCGCGAGCGAGATCGCCGCCGAGGCCGAGCCCGACGCGGTCGCCGCCGCCCGTCTGGCGGGCTAGCCGCGCCGATGAAACCGCGCCCCCCGGCCCACTGAGATCGAGCGAGGAGAAGCCCCTGTGACAATCAAGCCGGCCGCCGCCCCGGAGCGCCTGAACTTCCGCACCAAATTCCTCTACGGCTTCGGCTCGCTCTCCTACGGCGTGCACCTGACGGTCCTGCCGCTGCTCCTGTTCTTCTACAACCAGGTGATCGGGCTGTCGGCCCAGGTGGTCTCCGCCGCGCTCGCCGTCTCGCTGATCGTCGATGCGGTGTGGGACCCGATGGTCGGCCACATCTCCGACAACCTGCGCACGCCCTGGGGCCGGCGCCATCCGTTCCTCTACGGCTCGGCGATCCCGATCGCGGTCAGCTGGGTGCTGCTGTGGTCGCCGCCGGGCGGCTTCACCATGGGGCAGAAGGCGATCTGGCTGCTGGTCTTCGTGGTCGGCGCGCGCCTGCTCATCAGCCTCTACGAAATGCCGGCCTCGGCGCTCGCGCCGGAGCTCGCCCCCGACTACCACGACCGCACCGTGGTGATGAGCTACCGCTGGGTGCTGGGCACGCTGGGCGGCGCGCTCGCCGCCAACCTCGGCTATTTCTGGTTCTTCCGCCCGACGCCCAAGTACCCGATGGGCCAGCTCAACCCCGACGCCTGGGCCCCGATGGCGCTCACCGCCGCGGCGATCATGCTGGCCTCGATCCTGGTCTCGGCGATCGGCACCCACGACCGCATCCCACGCCTCCACCGGCCGGCGGAGAGGCGGGCCAGCCTGCTCCAGAACCTCAGGGAGGTCGGCGCGACGCTCAAGAACTGGAACCTGGGCGTGGCCCTGACCGGCACCCTGCTCGGCGGCCTGGCCTCCGGGCTCTATTCCGGCCTTGCGCTCTACATCGACACCTTCTTCTGGGGCCTCAAGGCGAGCCAGGTCGGGGTGCTGTCGATCACCAACCTGGTGGCCTCGTTCGGCGCGGCCGTGGTCGCCGCCGCCTATTCGCGGCGCGTCGGCAAGCGGAAGGCCTGCGTGAGCCTTTTCTTCGGCAGCCTGCTGGTGCTGCAGGCGCCGCTGCTGATGCGGCTGCTGGGCGCCTTCCCGGGACCGGGCGACGCCGCGCTCATGCCGCTCTTGATGCTGCAGCGCTTCGCCTGGGGCATCCTCGGCAACGCCGGCTTCATCGTGGTCACCTCGATGATCGCCGACATCACCGAGGATGCGCAGGTGAAGACCGGCCGCCGGTCAGAGGGCCTGGTGATGTCCACCAACACCTTCATCGGCAAGGCGACGGCGGCGGCCTCGGCGCTGATGCCCGGCCTCGTGCTGGCCTTCGTGCACTTCCCCGCCAGGGCGCGGCCCGGGGCCGTCGATCCCGGCCTCGTTCGACACCTGGTCTGGGTGTACCTGCCGGTGACCACCACGCTCTCGTTCCTGTCGATCTCCGCCTGGCTGTTCTACCGGATCGACCAGGCCGCCCATGAGCGCAATCTCGCCAGCGTCCGCGAAGCCGAAGCCGTGGCCGAGGCGGCCCGCGAGGCCGGCGTCGAGGGCGAGGCCCCCACGCCGGTGCGCGTCGCGGGCTGAAGCCCGCTCACGAAACTGTGGGTCTTGCGCCAGCGGCCCCCGCTTGGTCGGCCGCGCCCGCCGGGCGTAACATCGGGCTGTGAGGGCACGCGGAGGCGCGAGAATGCGTCACTACCAGATCTTTCCCTTCGACGCGGCGGGCCGGTTGCTGGACGCCGTCGCCTGCGACCTGGAAAACGATGTCCGCGCCATCCGCCGCTCGCTGGCGGCCGACTTCCCCCACGGCTGCGAGCTGTGGGAAGGCTTCCGCTTCATCGGCCGCTTCCACGCACCCGCCGGAGCCTCGCCGGCCGCCGAGCCCGCGCCGCCCCCGGTCCGCCGCCCCGCCCTGCTGCACTGAGGCGATCGCCCGGTCGCGCCTCGCCTTCAACACGCTGGGCGAGCGCGCCCTGAACTCCCGGACGCGTTGCGGCGTTGAGCGGGCGCCGCGCCCTCCCGGAGGCTCCCAATGCCCAGACCCCTGACCCTGGCCGCCGCCCTCGCGCTGGCGGCTGCGCCGCTGGCCGCGACGGCGTTCGCCCAGACCCCCGGCGCGCCGACGGCCGCGACGGCGAGCCCGCCCACCAACGGGGCGACCGAGACCGAAAGCACGGGAACCGTCAGCGCCGGCTCGCC
>NZ_DATIMC010000059.1:0-6780 GCF_035475775.1 Phenylobacterium sp.
CGGAACAGCAGCAGGTTGTCGATGGCGGTGACCAGGCCCGCCGGCTCGGCGACCGCCAGGTACTCGGCCGGCATCAGCACCCGCCCGCTCTCGTCGCGCAGCCGCGAGAAGCTCTCGTAGAACACGGTCCTGCGCTGCGGCAGCGCCAGGATGGGCTGCAGGTAGAGATCGACGCGGTTTTCGGTGAGCGCGGCGCGCACGGTCTCGAACAGCGCGCCGGAGGGCCGGGGCGCCTCGCCCGTCGGATGGCCGAAGGCCGGCGCCGATCCGTGCTCCGCCAGCTGCTGGGCCATGCGCTCCACCAGGTCCTCCAGCAGGTGGACCTCGTCGGCGAGCGCCTGGGAGCGGCGGATGGCCTCGCCGGCCGTCGTCTCGGCCACCTCGGTGACCCGTCGGTCGAGCCGCTCCACCTGGTCGATCAGGATCCTGTGGGCCTCGCGCACCGCGGCGATCTCGCCGCGGATTGCGCCGGTCTCCAGCGCGCGCTCGATCAGGCCGTGGAAGGCGAAGCAGAGGCCGAGCCCGCCGACCAGCGCCGCGACGCCCGCGCCCCAGCCGCCGCCGTAGCGCCACAGCGTCAGCGCGACGATCAGCGACAGGCAGAGATAGGTCGCAACGAGTAGCGCAAGCGTGAGCCGCCGCATGGTCCCGCCATCCCGAATCACCCGCCGAGTATCCGCCGCCGAATCCGTGGAAGTCGATGGATTAAGGGCCGCAGGATGGTCCCTCCCTTAACGGGGAGGGACAGCTCGCCGAAGGCGAGCAGGGTGGGGATGTCACGAGAAAGCGCGGAGCCTGAACCTTGCAGCCCCACCCGTCTCGCGCTTCGCGCGATCCACCCTCCCCATTAACGGAGGGCAAAAGCTCAGCGCGTCGGCACGGGCGTCTCGCCGCGGTAGTCGTAGAAGCCGCGGCCGGCCTTGCGGCCGAGCCAGCCGGCCTCGACGTACTTCACCAGCAGCGGACAGGGCCGGTACTTGGAATCCGACAGCCCCTCGTAGAGCACGTTCATGATCGAGAGCACCGTGTCGAGGCCGATGAAGTCGCCGAGCTCCAGCGGGCCCATGGGATGGTTGGCGCCCAGCCGCATGGCGGTGTCGATCGCCTCCACCGTGCCGACGCCCTCGTAGAGGGTGTAGATCGCCTCGTTGATCATCGGCACCAGGATGCGGTTGACGATGAAGGCGGGGAAATCCTCGGAGTTGGCGGTGCTCTTGCCGAGCGACTGGGCGAAGCCCACGGCGGTGTCGTAGGTGTCGGCGTCGGTGGCGATGCCGCGGATGATCTCCACCAGCTTCATCACCGGCGCCGGATTCATGAAGTGCAGGCCGATGAACTTCTCGGGCCGGTCGGTGACCGAGGCCAGGCGGGTGATCGAGATCGAGGAGGTGTTGGAGGCCAGAAGCGTCTTGTCGCCGAGGTGCGGCCCGAGCGCCTTGAAGATGGTCTTCTTGACCTCCTCGTCCTCGGTCGCGGCCTCGATGGCGAGGTCGGCGCCGCCCACCTGCTGCAGCTCCTCGGCCGGCTCGATGTGCGCCAGCGCCAAGTCCATAGCCGCCTGGTCGATGATCCCGCGCACCACCTGGCGGGAGAGGTTGCGCTTGACCGTCTCCAGACCCGCGTCGATGCGCTCGCGGGAAACGTCGTGCAGCAGGACCTCGTAGCCGCCGAGCGCGGCGACGTGGGCGATCCCCGTCCCCATCTGGCCGGCGCCGATCACGCCGACCCGCTTGATTTGAACCATCCGGCGAAGCCTCGATGCGCGGGCCGGCGCAAGCTTTGCGCACCGCCCGCCAGGGTCGGTTTTCTAACACCCGATCACCGGCCCGTCGCAAGTCCTTTGCTGCGCCGCAGCGAAAGGGCGGCCTCAGGCGGCCCGCGCCGACTCCGCCGCCGTCTCCGCCTGGAACCAGTCGCGGAGCCTGAGGATGCGCGGCAGCTTCGGGTTGCCCGGCCGCCAGACCGCGTAGAAGCTGACCTCGGAGGCCACGCCGTCCTCGAGCGGCCGGATCAGCCGGCCGGCCTCCAGATCGGCCTCCACCAGGCCGCTGCGGCCGAGCGCGACGCCGAGCCCCGCCGCCGCCGCGCTCAGCACCAGCACGGAATCTTCGAACACCAGGCCTGAGATCTCCGGGGCGGGCAGCTGGAAGGCGTCGAACCACAGCGACCAGGGCCGGCGACGGTGGTGGATCAGCGGCACACTGAGTAGATCGTCGGCGGCGCGGATCGGGTGGCGCTCGGCGAACCCCGGGCTGCAGACCACGAACAGCCGCTCGGTGAACAGATGGCTGGCCTCGGTCCCCTCCCATTCCCCGTTGCCGTAGCGGATGGCGAGGTCGACGCCGTCGGTCACGAAGTTGGCGAAGCGCTCCTCGACCAGGACGCTGAGGTTGGCGCCCGCAGGGTCGGCCAGCAGGCGCGGCAGCCGCGGCGCCAACCAGCGGGCGGCGAACTGCGGGTCGATGCTGACCACCAGAGGGTCGTGCTCGGCGGCGCGGCCGAACTCCTCGACCGCCGTCTGGATGATGCCGAGGGCGCGACCGACCTCCCGCGCCAGCTGTTCGGCCTCGGGTCGCGGGATCATCGCGTTGCCGCTGCGCTCGAACAGCCGCGCGCCGAGTTCGGCCTGGAGCTTGCGGATCTGCTGGCTGACCGCGCCGTGGGTGACCGCGAGCTCAGCCGCCGCCCGGCTGTAGCTGCGGTGGCGGGCGGCGGCCTCCAGGGCGCGCAAGGCGAAGAAGGGCGGCAGGCGGCTCACGGCGTCTAGGTAGGTGCTCAGCTTGGCTGCGCAAGGACGAAGTTGTGAGATCGGCTAACAGCCTGTCGCAGCAACTATCGTTCGCAGGCTTGGCCGCAAGCGGCTATCTGAGGACCAGCGGCGCCGCACGTCTTGAGCAGCAAAAACAAGGACTTCTCGCCATGAAAGCGCAGCTTCTCATGCTGGGCGCGGCCGCCTTGCTGGCCGCCTCCACACCCGCACTCGGCCTCGACCGCGCGGTGCAGAGCTTCATCGATCACGCCCAGGCGGCGGCCGACGCCAAGCTGACCGCGGCCGGGCTGGCCCCCTCGGGCGACACCAAGGTCCGCGGCACGATCTCGGCCGACGGCCTGATCACCGGGCTGCATGTGGTCGGTTCGTCCGGCTCGCACGACAGCGACTACGCCGTCGAGCAGGCGCTCCGGCGCCTGAACGTCGGCGAGCCGCCGACCGGCCTGATCGGCGCCCAGCTCACGCTCGACCTCGCGCCCGCCGGGCTCCAGGCGTCGCACGCCCGCTGAGGGCGCGTTCCGAGGCGGATCCGCCCAACAGATCCGCGAAAGGAAGGGGGCGGCTCCTCGCCGGGGCCGCCCCTCATTTTCTCCAACCGCCGACGGGCGCTACTTGCCGACCTTGGCCAGCTCGCTCATCAGCTCCGGGATCGCGGTCTTGTAGTCGGCCACAAGGCCGTAGTCGGCCACCTGGAAGATCGGCGCGTCGGGGTCCTTGTTGATCGCCACGATGGTCTTGGAGTCCTTCATGCCGGCCAGGTGCTGGATGGCCCCCGAGATGCCGATCGCAATATAGAGCTCGGGCGCGACCACCTTGCCGGTCTGGCCCACCTGATAGTCGTTGGGCGCATAGCCGGCGTCCACCGCGGCGCGGCTCGCCCCGACCGCCGCGCCCAGCTTGTCGGCCAAGGGTTCGATCACCCGCTGGAACTCCTCGGCCGAGCCCATGGCGCGGCCGCCGGAGACCACGATCTTGGCTGCGGCCAGCTCCGGCCGCGCCGACTTCACCAGCTTCTGGTCGACGAAGTGGGTCTTGGCGGGCGCGCCCGGCGCGGCGATCGTCTCGACCGGGGCGGAGCCGCCCTCGGCCGCCGGCTTGAACGCGGTCGGTCGGACGGTGAGCACCTTCTTCGCGTCGGACGATTGCACCGTCTCCAGCGCATTGCCCGCGTAGATCGGCCGCACGAAGGTTCCGCTGTCGAGGATCTCGATCACGTCGGAGATCTGCGCCACGTCCAGCTTGGCGGCGATGCGCGGCGAGAAGTTCTTGCCCTGCGAGGTCGCCGGCGTCAGCACCGCGTCGTAGTTCGCCATCAGCGGAACGACGAGAGCCTCGAAGGCTTCCGCCAGGCCCTGCCCCAGCTCTGCGCTCTCGGCCAGCAGCACCTTGCGCACGCCGGCGAGCCTGGCCGCAGCCTCGGCCACCGCCTTGCAGCCCTGGCCCGCCACCAGCACGTCGACCTCGTTCGACAGCTTCTGGGCGGCGGTCACCGTCTTGGCGGTGTCTTCCTTCAGCGCGGCGTTGTCGTGGTCGGCGATGACGAGAACGGCCATCTAGAGCACCCCCGCTTCGTTCTTCAGCTTCATGACCAGGTCGGCGGCGGTCTCCACCTTCACGCCTCCGCCGCGCTTCGGCGGCTCGGTCACCTTGAGCACCTTCAGGCGCGGCTGGGCGTCGACGCCGAGCGAGGCGAGTTCCTTCACGTCCAGCGGCTTCTTCTTGGCCTTCATGATGTTGGGCAGGCTCGCGTAGCGCGGCTCGTTGAGGCGCAGGTCGGCGGTGACCACCGCCGGCAGATCGAGCTCCAGGGTCTGCAGGCCGCCGTCCACTTCCCGCGTCACCTTGGCCTTGCCGCCGGAGACCTCGATCGCGGAGGCGAAGGTCGCCTGCGGCCATTCGAGCAGCGCCGCCAGCATCTGGCCGGTGGCGTTGTTGTCGCCGTCGATCGCCTGCTTGCCCATGACCACCAGATCCGGCTTCTCCTCGCCGACCACCGCTTTCAGCACCTTGGCGACGGCGAGCGGCTCGAGGTCGTCGTTCGTCTGCACGAGGATCGCCCGGTCGGCGCCGATGGCCAGCGCCGTGCGCAGCGTTTCCTGCGCCTGCTGCGGGCCGATCGAGACGGCCACGACCTCGGTCGCGACCCCCTTCTCCCTCAGCCGCACCGCCTCCTCGACGGCGATCTCGCAGAACGGGTTCATGGACATCTTTACATTGGTGAGGTCGACCCCGGTCTGGTCTGGCTTGACGCGGACCTTGACGTTGTAATCGACCACCCGTTTGACCGGGACCAACACCTTCATCGCTAGCCGGCGCCTCGAATTTGCATTGCGGAAAAATCGGTCGATGGGGGCAATAGCGGTTCCCGCGCGCATTGCAAGCCGCCCAAGTTCGCGGGCGCCGCAAAATGGGCGCGATGGCCGGCTAGCCAGCCCGCCCCCGAATTCCTAAAACGCCCCCATGAACCCGACCATCGAGCGCCTGAAGGTCATCTTCGTCGGCATCTTCCTCGTCTTGAACGTCGTCCTCGCCGTCTGGCAGTTCGGCTGGGTGCTGCCGCGCAAGAACTGCGAGGCGGCGCACAAGTGGTGGGACGGCTCCCAGCGCGTCTGCGCCCAGCCGATCCTGATCTCCGACATCACCGGGCGGGTGATCGACAATCCCAAGGCCAAGGAAGAGGCGCTGCGGGCGCTCGGACGGCTGCCGCCGGAACCCGCCAGGCCGCCGCCGCCGCAGGCTGCGGGCGGCAAGCCGCAGCCCTAGCGCGTCGCGCCGGAGTCCCAGAACACCTCGGCGGCCCCGCGATCGTTGGCGAAGCGGGCGGCGACGAACAGCAGGTCCGACAGCCGATTCAGGTACTTGAGCGCGGCCGGGCTCACCGCCTCGCCGGCCTCGGCCAGGCGGACGGCCGCGCGCTCGGCCCGGCGGCAGACCGTGCGCGCCAGGTGCAGCGCCGCCGCCGCCGCGGTCCCGCCCGGCAGGACGAACGACTTGAGCTCGGGCAGCGCCGCGTTGAGCGCGTCGATCTCGCTCTCCAGGCGGGCGACCTGGGCCTCGCTCACGCGCAGCACCTGGCCGTCGGCTTCGCCGCGCTTGGCCGGCGTGGCCAGGTCGGCGCCGAGATCGAACAGCTCGTTCTGGATGCGGGCCAGGCTCCCGTCGAGCGCATCTGCGCCGGCGGTGTGCAGCCGCGCCAGGCCCAGGCAGGCGTTGGTCTCGTCCACCTCGCCATAGGCCTCGACCCGCGCGCTGGCCTTGCTGACCGGCGCGCCGGTGGCCAGCCGAGTGGAGCCGGCGTCGCCTGTGCGGGTGTAAATTCGGTTCAGCGTCACCATGGCGCGATCACCCCGCCGCTCAGTGCCGCGCCCGCCACCAGACCGCGCCCATGAGCACGGCGATGGCGATGGCCTGCATCACAACTCTCAATCGCATCAACTTGTTGGAGTAGGACCGGCCGAAGTCACCGCCGCGAAACAGGGCGTAGATTCCGAACGCCAGGACCACGGCGACCGCCGTCAGGGCGGCGGGGATGAGATAGCTGAAGACATCCATAAGTCGACTCTATGACACGGCGCACTTGCGAACCACCGTCAAGCGAGGTATCGGCCCCGTTATATGTCGATTGAGCGTGTTCAACGATCTGAGTTGGTTGAGGGCGTCCCAATTCGGCCCAAGTCCGGGTCCAGATAACTCGGCGGCGCATGCCAGATGTCCGTTTTCCGAGACGGGCACAAGGCCCCCAGGGCGCGCGCCGCCAATGTTATCCAGGTAACCTGATCGTTGAACGCGTTCGCCAAGAGGGCTGGCCGGCCCCCCCGAAGCGACCGCAGAACTGAGAGAAAGGACGGTTGACCCGTCAGCCCATGAAGCACGTATCTCCCCTTAAAGCCGTTGAGAACGCTCCGATGAAGGCGCCAACTCGCCGCGCGCTCGCCAAGCAGCAAACCCGGGCCAAGGTGCTGGCCGCCGCCCGTCGCCTGTTCAGTGAACAAGGCTATGAAGGCGCCACC
>NZ_DATIMC010000060.1:0-86782 GCF_035475775.1 Phenylobacterium sp.
TCGAGGCCGAGCGCCGCGCTCAGGGCCGCGGCCCAGCGGATGAGGAAGGCGCTGGCGCCGGGGATCACGAAGATCACCAGCAGCAAGGCGACCATGGCCAGACCTTCCGCCCGACGGATGTGTGGCGTGAGGCTCGCCGGCAGGAACGGACGGATGGCGCCGAAGCCGTCGAGGCCCGGGATCGGCAACAGGTTGAGGATCAACGCCGTCGCCTGCAGGAACGCCAGCATGGTCAGCGCCGCAAACAGGGTGGCCTCGCCTCGGGTCTGAAGTCCCCACCCACGCCAGAAGGACAGCGCAAAGCTCAGAACCAGCAGGATCGCGAAGGTCGCCGCGGGGCCGGCGAGCGCGGCGGCCGCGCGCCAGACCGGCCCGCGCATCAGGTCGTTGCGCAGATAGACCGCCCCGCCCGGGAAGCCGATGCCGCCCAGGGCCAGGAAGACGATCGGCAGCACGACGCTGGTGCCGAGGTCCCCGTAACGCCGGGGATCGAAGGCCAAGTAGCCCTTCGCCCGCACCGTGTGGTCGCCGCCGACGTAGGCCGTCAGCGCGTGGCTGAACTCGTGCGCCATCACCGAGAGTACCCAGCCCAGCATCACGAACGCGAAGGTCAGGGGCCCTGTCGCGACGCCGCGGACCAGCCCCCAGCCGGCCGCGAGGAAGCCCGCGAGCAGCGCCAGGCCCACCAGGTTGTTCGGCGGCTTGGGCGGCGGCGGCGCGGGCGCGGGCTGGGGTCGCCCGGGCTGCGGCGGCGTCGTGGGGACGGCGGTCTGGGTCACGCGCCCACGATCACCCGCTCTTGGCCCCACCAGAGCGGCGACCGCGGCAGGTCGATGAACTTGCGCTCGTCCTCCAGCAGGATGCGGCCGGCCTCGCGCGCCTCGGGGCGTTCGCTGTTGGCGGCCAGCGCCTCCAGGCTGTCGAACCACAGCTCGGCCACGCCGTCGAACTCCTCGGGCGCCGCGCGGCTCGCCCGGATCGCCGCGCTGGTCTCGGCCGGCGACGAATGCAGCTGCACATAGCGGCGGATCTGCAGCGTCTCGGCGTGATGGGCGACCAGCGGCGCGTGATGGTCGAACCAGTAGGCCTGGAACGCCTCGCGGCTCAGGTGCGGCAGCCTCACCAGGCAGAAGGTCAGCTTGATCATCCCGCCACCCGCCTCGCCGTGAGGATCGGCACCGGATGGGCCAGCATCTCGCCCTTCATGACGCCCACGCCCTTCTTGGGATCGCGCGGCTCGGCCAGGATCTTCCTCACCACGTCCATGCCTTCGACCACCTTGCCGAACGCCGCGTAGCCCGGGTTGCCCTTGGGGTCCTTCGGATCGGCGTCGAGATAGGTCTGGTCGCCGACGCAGATCGAGAAGTTGGCCGTCGCCGTGCCTGGCGCCCAGCGGGTCATGGAGATGGTCCCGTCAGTGTGCGAGAGCCCGGTCTTCAGCGTGCTCTCGTGGGGGATCGGCGGGTAGAGCTTCTTGGGATCCGTGCCCAGCCCGCCCTGCAGGATGCCGTAGTCGAAGGTGGTCTGCCCCTTCGGGGTCGACGAGCGGTAGAAGCTCGCCCCGTCCAGCCGCCGGGTGTCGACGTAGTGCAGGAAGTTCTTCACCGTGATCGGCGCCTTGTCGGCGTAGAGCTCGACCACGATGTCGCCCTCGGGCGTGTGCAGCCTGACCTTCGGGTTGGCGCTCTGGGCGAGCGCGGGGAAGGCGATCAGGGCGGCGGCGAGCGCGATCAGGGCGCGTCTGGCGATCTGCGGCATGCGCCCATTCTAGAGGCTTCCCGGCGCGCGGGAGAAGAGGCCAGCCGGTTAGGCGCCCAGCACCGTCTCGATCTCGGCGATGGCCGTGGCGACCCGCGCGTGCTCGTCGCCGAACACCGCGTCCCAGGCGAGCTGCAGGAACGGCCCGGGCTGGCCGGCGCGGTCCTTGTCGTGCTCGGCCTTCCACGCGTGCAGCCTGGCCAGCACCTCGCGCATCGCCGCGTGGTCGGCGTGTGCAGCCCCCCGGGTCGCCCGCCACCAGTCCAGATCGCCCGCCAGGTCCCTCACGCGCATCCCTCTCAACGGCACGCCACCTGAGTGTCCGTTTGGCCCTTCGAGCGCAAGCCCGCGGGCGTGAGGACGATCGTCTGCTCGGTTTCGGCGCAGCTCCGGCGCGTGCGGCCCGCTGTGGCGATCTCCGCGACCTCGTCGCCCAGCACCACGGCGCTGCGCCCGTCCGGCGCGATCCGCACGCTGCGGATCGTGCTCGTCTCATGGTGCCTGGACCTGGCGAAGAAGCTTGTCGCCTGGGCGCGGGCCTGGGCGAGCGTGCTGGTCCCATAGGGCACCACGCGGCCGTCCTTGGCGCGGGCTTGATCGGTGAAGCGCGCGTCGGGGGTGAAGAGGCCGAAGAAGCCCGCCGCATCGCTGGCGTTCCAGGCCCGCTCCTGCCGGGCTGCGAAGGCCCTGACCCCGGCCTGCGTCAGCCGCGCGGGCGCGGCGTGGGCGAAGACCGGCAGGGCGCAGAGGATGAGGATCGGCAGGCGGCGCATGGCGGAAGCTTATCGCCCAACGCCGGTTCTCAAGAAGCGCCCCGCGGCGTAAGAGGCGAGGCATGGCGAACAAGGTGCGAAAGACCGCCGAGGCGGCGCTGGAAGGCGTGCTCTTCGACGGCATGACCATCATGGCCGGCGGCTTCGGCCTGTGCGGCATTCCGGAGAACCTGATCGCGGCGATCCGCGCCGCGGGCGTCAAGGACCTGACCGTCGTTTCCAACAACTGCGGCGTCGACGACTTCGGCCTGGGAATCCTGCTGGCCGGCGGTCAGATCAAGAAGATGATCTCCAGCTACGTGGGCGAGAACAAGCTGTTCGAGCAGCTCTATCTCGCCGGCAAGCTGGAGCTGGAGTTCAATCCGCAGGGCACGCTCGCCGAGCGCATCCGGGCGGGCGGGGCGGGCATCCCGGCCTTCTACACCAGGACCGGCGTCGGCACGCTGGTGGCCGAGGGCAAGGAGATCCGCGAGTTCGACGGCGAGCGCTATGTCATGGAGCGCGGCCTCACCGCCGATCTCGCCATCGTCAAGGCCTGGAAGGGCGATCGGGCGGGCAACCTCGTCTATCGGAAGACCGCGCGGAACTTCAATCCGATGATGGCTGCGGCCGGCAAGCTGACCATCGCCGAGGTGGAGGCGCTGGTCGAGCCGGGCGCGCTCGATCCCAACGCGATCCACACGCCGGGCATCTACGTCGACCGCATCCTGCAGGGCGCGGTCTACGAGAAGCGCATCGAGCGGGCGACGACGCGGCCCAGGGAAGCGGTCGGCGCGGCGGCCGGGGAGGAAGTCTGATGGCCTGGACGCGAGACCAGATGGCCGCCCGCGCCGCGGCCGAGCTGCAGGACGGCTTCTATGTGAACCTCGGGATCGGCATCCCGACGCTGGTCGCCAACTTCATCCCGGCGGGCGTCTCGGTGACCCTGCAGAGCGAGAACGGCATGCTCGGCATGGGCCCCTTCCCCTACGAGGGCGAAGCCGATCCGGACCTGATCAACGCCGGCAAGCAGACGATCACCGAGCTGCCCTCCTCGGCCTATTTCTCCTCCGCCGACAGCTTCGCGATGATCCGCGGCGGCCATATCGACCTGTCGATCCTGGGCGCCATGCAGGTGACCGCCTCGGGCGACCTCGCCAACTGGATGGTGCCCGGCAAGGTGGTCAAGGGCATGGGCGGCGCCATGGACCTGGTGGCCGGCGTCAAGCGCGTCGTCGTGGTGATGGAGCACGTCGAGAAGTCCGGCGCGCCGAAGCTGGTCAACGCCTGTTCCCTGCCGCTCACCGGCCAGGGCGTGGTCGACATGGTGGTCACCGACCTCGGCGTCTTCGAGGTGAACCGCGGCCGAACCCCGCTCACCCTGGCCGAGCTGGCCCCCGGCGTGACCCCCGAGGAGGTCCGCGCCAAGACCGAGCCAGGGTTCGAGCTGGCGGAAAAGGTCGCGGCCTAACTTCCTCACCTCACCGGCCGTCATCCCCGGGCTTGTCCCGGGGACCCAGAAACACCGAGTTCCGTGGTTTCGCGCAAGCGGTGCTGCTCAGGAACGCCAGCGTCGTCCGGGCTTATGGGTGGCCGGGACAAGCCCGGCCATGACGGTCATTGTGGTGGCGCTGCCTCCATTTCGTCCGAAGCTGCGTATAATCTCCCGAACGCATCGGAACCTGAGAGCCATGAACACACGTCTGTTTTCCGCCGTCGCCGCCGCGACGCTGCTCGCCGCCACCGCCGCGCCGGCCGCCACGGCGCTGAAGACCGCGGTGTTCGCGGGCGGCTGCTTCTGGTCGGCCGAGCACGACATCGAGGGCACGCCCGGCGTGAAGAAGGTGGTGGTGGGCTATGCCGGCGGAACCCGCCCGCACCCGACCTATGAAGACCACGACGGCTACCTGGAATCCATCAAGGTCACCTACGACCCGTCGAAGATCAGTTATCCGCAGCTGGTCAACGCCTTCTTCCATCACATCGACCCGACCGATCCCGGCGGCCAGATCTGCGACCGCGGCCCGACCTACCGCACCGCGGTGTTCGCCGGCGACGCGAGCGAGAAGCAGCAGGCCGAAGCGGTGAAGGCGCAGGTCGCCCGCGCGCTGCACAAGCCCGTCGCCACCGAGATCCGCGGTCCGACCACCTTCTGGATGGGCGAGGGCTACCACCAGGACTACGCGCGCAAGAACCCGGTGGCCTACATGACCTACCGCGTGGGCTGCGGGCGCGACGCCCAGCTCAGGGCGGTGTGGGGCGGGATGAAGACGGCTTCGGCAGCCCGGTGACCGGATCGCGCGGCTGTGGGCGATAGCCCTCGCCGATGAACAGGTCGATCCGCCGCTGGTGCTTGCGGTCGAGGCCGATGTGGTCGATCTCGCGCCAAGGCACGGCCGCGAAGTCGGCCAGCATCTCGCGGTGGTGGAAGCCCTCGTAGATCACCCCTAGCACTCGGGCGCCCAAGGCCAGCGTCAGCGGCGCGCTCATCTCCGCCTGGTTCTGCGGCGATGCGGTCAGCAGCCAATAGACGAGCGGCGGCGCGCCGGGGCGGCCGAAGTAGCCGCGCCCGTAGTAGGCCAGGGTGTAGAACAGGAAGCGGTCGTTGACCGCCACGGCGCTCAGACCGCCGTTGGCCTGGACCGCCTGCGCCCGGTCGATCACCAGACGGGTGGTCTCCGACCAGCCGCGCACCCGCTTCAGGCTGTTCGAGGCGCCCAGGGCGTCGGCGATGCGCGGCTGGGCCAGGGCGAGCAGCACGAAGGCCGCCAGCGCCGCCTGGGTCGCCACCGCCGCGGCCAGCCAGCGGCGGGCCCGCCAGCGGACCAGCCAGGCGGCGACCAGCACCGCGCCCGGCAGGTAGCTGGCCCCCGACCAGTTGGCGTTGGCCCTGCTCAGGAACGCCTGGCCCGCCACGATCAGCACCGGCGGCAGGGTGAAGCACAGCAGCAACAGGTCGGGCTTGGCGAGCGCCCGGCGTCGCACCGCCAGCCCGAGACCGGCGATCAGCGCCCCGAACGGGATCGGCCCGAACACCGCGAACTGGCTGGCCAGGAACGCGAGCGGCCCGGCCGGATTGACCCCGCCCTGGCCCCAGGCGGCGTTGGCGGCGGTGTGGTGGAAGGTGGCGAACCCGTGCGCTGCATTCCATGCGAGGTTGGGGGCCAGCACCAGGGCGAAGACCGCGATGGCGATGAGCGCCGCGCCCGGCGTCCAGGCCCGTCGCGCCTCGCGGCTCACGATCAGGTGCAAGACGATCCCGATCACCGCATAGACGGCGGCGTACTTGGAGAGGAAGCCGAGCCCCAGCGCCGCGCCCACGCCCGCCGCCCAGGCGAGCCGTCCACCGCCCTCGGCGCTCTGCAGCTCGGCATAGGCGACCAGCGTGAGGCCCAGGAAAAACAGCAGCGGCGCGTCGGTCGCCATCACCGCCGAGGAGATCTGCACCGCCGGCATCAGGGCGTAGAGCCCGGCGGCCGCGAAGCCCGCCGCGCCCCCGTAGAGCCGCCGCCCGAGCGCAAACACCGCCAGCGTCGCGCCGGCCTGGAACAGCGGCGCGGCCAGCCGCACCCAGGCCTCGGCGTCGCCGCCGAGGGCCGTCGTCGCCCAGATCGCCCAGGCGATCATCGGCGGCTTGGAGTAGTAGCCAAAGTCGAGGGCGCGCGACCAAAGCCAGTACTGCGCTTCGTCCGGATAGAGCTGCAGCGGCGTACGGAACAGCGCCACCACCCTGGCGAGCGTCAGGCCGGCGGTGAGCAGCAGGGCCGCGCTCCAGTCGGAATCCGGTCGCGTGAGGGAGGCCGCGCGCGCCATGGAGCTCCTTCGAATCCGCCAGGGAATCTAGATCACGACGCGATGTGGCGGAACAGCGGACGAGGATCCGCAAGGGCGCCGGCGCCACACTTGCAGCCAAGCTGCGCGACCCGTTGTCATCTCTAGCAAATCCGTCGCCCACCCCGGAAAAATCCGCGCTATAGGGTCGGACGGGGACTCGCCTTGACCGCTGAGCGGCGGCGGCGAGTTTTGGATGATCAGGGGGGTGTCTGATGATTTCAATGAAGCGGCTCGCCGCCGGCGCAGCCTTGTCCGTCCTCGCGTGCGCGGGCGCGAGCGCGGTGCAGGCGCAGGAAATCACCGGCGGGGTGGCGGGCACGGTCACCGACGCCAGCGGCAAGCCGGCCGGCGGCGCGGCGATCGCCGTCGTGGACAGCAAGACCGGCCAGACGGTGAGCACCGCCACGTCCTCGAACGGCTTCTACAGCCTCCGCGGCCTGCCCCCGACGGGCGATTTCACGGTCAAGGCGAGCCTGCCCGGCGGCGCCTCGAAGTCGATCCGCATCGGCGCGATCCCGATCGGCTCGCCCTATTCGCTGGACATCAGCTTCCGTGAGGAGACCGCGGTCTCCGAAGTGGTCGTCACCGGCACGCGGGCGGTGACCAACGCCGCCGTCCAGACCGGGCCGCGCTCCACCTTCACCTCCGCCGACATCCAGGCGGCGCCCAGCTTCTCGCGCGACCTGAAGGACCTCGAGCGGTTCAACCCCTTCGTCACCATCGACCCGACCAACGCCAACGCCGTGGTGGTGGCCGGCGCCAACAGCCGCACCAACACCGTCTACGTCGACGGCGTGCGCCAGTCCGACGACTTCGGCCTCAACAACGGCGGCTATCCGACCCAGCGCTCGCCGTTCTCCGTCGATATCGTCCAGGCGTTCAACTTCGAGGTCGCCCCGTACGACGTGCGCTACGGCAATTTCCAGGGCGGCATCCTGAACGTCGTGACCAAATCGGGCTCCAACGAGTTCCACGGCGGCGCCTTCTACGAGCGCGATTCCAACTACACCGCGGGCCACAAGATCGGCGCCGATGCGTTCGACGGGACCGCCGACCGGCGGATCGCCACCAGGTTCCGCGACATCAACAAGGGCGTCTACATCGGCGGCCCGATCTGGAAGGACCACCTGTTCTTCTTCTTCGACTACGAGAAGTTCCAGGGCACCGGAGGCGGCGGCGGAACGGTGCCGGGCGACGCTGCGGGAGCCAATCCGATCCCGGCGGTGACCACGGCCGACGTGAGCACCGTCCAGAGCATCCTGAAGACCAAGTACGGCTACGATCCGCTGAACTTCGGCGGCTCCGCCCCGGTGATCGACGAGAAGTGGTTCGGCAAGCTGGACTGGTACATCACCGACACCCAGCACCTGTTCGTCAGCTACCAGAAGACCGACGGCACCACCTACAATACGCCGGGCGCGAGCGTGAACTCGCAGGCGGTGGACCTGCAGTCGAACGACTACTCCCTGGAGCAGAAGCTCACCTCCTTCGTCGCCGACCTGAACTCGCACTGGACGCCCAGCTTCCAGACCGAGATCGAGTACAGCCGCAAGGAGGTGGACACGCCGACCAACCTGTTCACCGGGCCCTTCGCGCTGTTCACCGTCCAGCTTCCGTCGCGCGGTCAGATCCTGCTCGGCCCGGATTTCTCGCGCCAGGCCAACAACCTGCAGAACGTCGACTACCAGCTCCGCTTCCGCGGCAGCTACACGCTCGGCGACCACGTGATCAGCGGCGGCTACGAGCTCGAGGATCTGCGCGAGTTCGACCTGTTTGTGCAGGACGCGACCGGCGCCTACACCTTCTCCTCGGGCTGCGGGCTCGGAAACGCGATCGCCAATCTGCAGGCCGGCATCGCCTGCCGGCTGATCTACCAGAACGCCTTCGACAACAACCCGAGCTCCGCGGCCGGCACGGTCCGGATCAAGACCTCCACCTTCTACGTGCAGGACGAGTGGCGCCCGATCCCGGAGCTCACCTTGCGCGCCGGCGTGCGCTGGGAAGGCTACACCACCCACGACGTGCCGCGCCTGAACCCGCGGTTCCTCGACCAGTACGGCTTTGCGAACACCGCCACGATCAACGGCCTGGATCTGTGGATGCCGCGGGTCGGCTTCAACTGGCAGCCGGATCCGACGCTGACGGTCTCGGGCGGCTTCGGGCTGTTCTCCGGCGGCAATCCCGGCGTCTGGCTCTACAATTCGTTCCAGAACACCGGCAACATCATCGGCTCGAAGACCTACACCTGCTCGACGGCCACCTGCGCGGCGCCGCTGACCGGCGTGACCGGCTCCTCGATCCCGGCGATCGCCCAGAACGACATCACCAACAGCGCTAACCTCGGCACCGGCAACGTCAACGCCCTGGATCCGAACTTCAAGCCGCCGTCGGTGTGGAAGACGTCCGTCTCGGCCCAGAAGTACCTGAACTTCACCGACTTCGGCGGCAGCCTGGGGCGTTACACGAGCTGGCTTGGCGACGAGTGGCGCCTGCACGCCGACGCCTACTACTCGAAGACCAAGGAGGCGGTGAACTTCCAGGACCTGTTCGAGCTGCGCAACGTGATCGGCACGGCCCCCGACGGGCGTCCGGTCTATGATCCGACGCGCTACGTGAATGCGCTCGGCCGCTCCGCCGGCAGCGACATCCTGCTCACCAACACCACCAAGGGCGACGCCAAGATCTTCGCGCTCGGCTTCGGCAAGGAGTGGAACGACGGCTGGGCGAAGGGTCTGTCGTTCGACTACACCTACACTCACCAGCGCGTCCGCGAGGTCACGCCCGCCACGAGCTCGGTGGCGACGTCGAACTTCAACAATATCATCACCGCCGACCCGAACTTCCCGGCGCTGGCCACCTCGAACTACGAGATCCGCTGGCAGAACAAGCTGGAGATCAGCTACAAGCGCGCCTTCTTCGGCGACAACTTCACGACCTTCCGGCTGTTCGCCTACAATCGCGCGGGCCTGCCCTACAGCTACGCCTTCTGCACCACCTCCAGCGGCGGCTGCCAGTCCCCGAGCTTCTCCGGCCCGGCGGACCAGCTGTTCGGCCAGGCGGCCACCGGCACCAACCATCAGCTGCTCTACCTGCCCAAGGGCGCGGGCGGGGTGGTGACCGCCACCAGCGACCCGAACGTGGCGTTCGCCTCCACCTTCGACCTGGCGGCCTTCAACGCCTTCATCCAGTCGCGCGGCCTGCAGGGCTACGAAGGCTCGATCATCCCGCGCAACGCCTTCCGTTCGAAGGATGTGGCCTCCGCCGACATCCATATCGGCCAGGAGATCCCGGTGTTCTTCACCGGCGGCCGGGCGAAGGCCGAGATCTACATGGACATCATCAACGTCGGAAACCTGATCAACAAGAACTGGGGGGCGATCAGCCAGGTCGGCTTCCCGTTCGCCCTGGCGCCGGTGGTGGCGATCAACTGCGCGCTCACCAAGATCCCGCAGAACGTCACCGCCTGTAACGCCCAGGGCCATGGCGCGGGCAACTACTACCTGTTCCAGCAGTTCAAGACCGGCGCGAGCCTGCAGGGGACGCTGCAGACGCCGTCCTCGCCGCCGACCCCCACCTGGGTCATCAAGGTGGGCGCGCGCGTCAAGTTCTGATCGGGCGATCCAAGCGCATCCGGGGGCGGTCCAGCCAGGGCCGCCCCCGTTTCGACTTGGGCTTGACGCGGGGGCCCGCCCAGCCCATCTGCGCGCGTCTTTTCCGGACGAGGGCGCGTGAGCATCGCCGTACCTGCCGAGTGGGCGCCGCACCGGGCCATGTGGCTGGGGTTCCCCAGCCATGCCGAGCTGTGGGCGGGCGACCTCGCGGCGGCGCAGGCCGAGGTCGCGGCCCTGGCCCGCGCGCTGGCCGGCCCCGGCGGCGAGCGGGTCAGGCTGATGACCGGCCATCCGGACGGCGAGGCGGCGGCCCTGGCGCTGCTCGGCGATGTCGCGGGCGTCGAGATCGTCGCCGGCCGCTTCGGCGACATCTGGCTGCGCGACACCGGCCCGATCTTCGGCCGCCGGGACGGCCAGGCGACCGCCGCGGCGTTCCGCTTCAACGGCTGGGGCGGCAAGTACCAGCTGGCGCACGACGACGAGGTCGCGGAGCAGATCGCCGAGGCCGCCGGCGTCCCCCTGATACGCCACGATTTCGTGCTGGAGGGCGGCGCGCTCGACCACGACGGGGAGGGGACCATCCTCACCACCGCCCAGTGCCTCCTCAACCGCAACCGCAATCCCGGCTGGCGGGAGGACGACGCCGAGCGCGCGCTGGAGGCGAGCCTGGGCGCGACGAAGGTGCTCTGGCTCGGGGCGGGGCTGCTGGGCGACCACACCGACGGCCACGTCGACAACCTCGCCCGCCTCGTTGCGCCCGGCGTGGTCGCCTGTCCGATGGCCTGGGGCCGCAGCGATCCGAACGCTGCGGCCTACGACGATGCGGCGCGACGGCTGGCCGGCATGACCGACGCGGCGGGACGGGCGCTTCAGGTGGTGCGCATCCCCTCGCCCGGCTATGTGGACGACAGCGACGACAAGCCCGCGCCGGCCAGCCACATGAATTTCCTGATCGCCAACCAGGCGGTGATCGTGCCGGTCTACAACGAGGACGCCGGCCGCTTTGCGGTTCAGGCGCTCGAGCACCTGTTCCCCGACCGCGCCGTGATCGGCCTGCCGTCGAAGACCATCCTGACCGGCGGCGGCTCCTTCCACTGCATCACCCAGCAGGAGCCCGCCTGATGGCCCGCAAGATCACCGTGGCGGCCATCCAGTCGGCCTATGGCGCCGACATGGCGGCCAACATCGCCAGGACCGCCGAGTTCGTGCGCGAGGCCGCCTCGCAGGGCGCCCAGGTGGTGCTGCCGCCCGAGCTGTTCCAGGGCCCGTACTTCTGCGTCGCCCAGGAGGAGCGCTGGTTCCGCGAGGCTTACCCCTGGCGCGAGCACCCTTGCGTGACGGCGCTCGCCCCGCTCGCCCAGGAGCTGGGCGTCGCGATCCCGATCTCGATCTTCGAGCGCGAGGGGCCGCACTACTTCAACAGCGTGGTGATGGCCGACGCCGACGGCGCACTGCTCGGGGTCTACCGCAAGAGCCACATCCCCGACGGCCCTGGCTACATGGAGAAGTACTATTTCCGGCCAGGCGACACCGGCTTCAAGGTCTGGGAGACCCGGCGCGGGCGCCTGGGCGTCGGCATCTGCTGGGACCAGTGGTATCCCGAGGCCGCCCGCGCCATGACGCTGCTGGGCGCCGAGGTGCTGCTCTACCCCACCGCGATCGGCTCGGAGCCGCACGACCCGACGCTGGACACCGCCGCGCCGTGGCGCCGGGCGATGCAGGGCCACGCCGTCGCCAACGTGATCCCGGTGGTGGGCGCCAACCGCACCGGCTTCGAACCGTGGGCCGGCTATCCGAACGGCGGCCAGCTGTTCTATGGCTCGTCGTTCATCGCCGACCATCGCGGCGATCTGGTCGCGGCGGTCGGGCGCGAGGACGAGGGCGTGCTGACAGCCGAGTTCGACCTGGACTTCCTGGCCACCCACCGCGCCGCCTGGGGCTTCTTCCGCGACCGCCGCCCCGACCTCTACGGCGGCCTCACCCAGGGCCGGCCGGCGTAGCTCTCAGTCCTTCGACTTCCCGAGCTCGCGCCAGCTGCGCTCCTCGAGCTTGACGCCGAACTTCTTGGCGGCCGCCTGGATGCGCTTCCAGGCCTCGTCGCGCTCGGCGTCGCTGACGCCCTTCACCTGGTCGAACCGGGCGAGGGCGTTGCGCACGTGGCTGGCGTCCTCCAGCGGCTCCTTGCGCTCCTTCGGGAAGGCGTATTCGCGGCTGGGAATCTTGTCGCGGTCGGACTCGTTCAGCTTGCTCATGGCGCGGACCTTTCGCATGCGCCGCGATGCGGGCGGCGCCCGTGCAACGGACGATCGGGGCCGCAGGTTCGCGCCGCGGGCAGTCAGTCGCCGCGGCCCCCCTCGGACTTGCGCAGCAGGTTCGTCAGGTTCTCCACGGCCTGGGTCAGGGCCAGCACCTCCTTGCCGCGCAGCTCGTCGATCTTGTCGTGCAGCAGCTCGATCTCCAGCTCGGCCTTCACATTGACCCGATAGTCGTTCGCCGCCTGCTGGCGGTCGATGTCCTGCTGCCGGTTCTGGCTCATCATGATGAACGGCGCGGCGTAGGCGGCCTGGAACGACAGCGCCAGGTTCAGGAGGATGAACGGATAGGGGTCCCAGTGCCGCACGTAGGCGGTGAGGTTCAGGGCGATCCAGACGACCAGCACGGCGGACTGGATGATGATGAACCGCCACGAGCCCATGTTCGCGGCGACCTGGTCGGCGACCCGCTGACCGAGCGTGAGCCGAGGGATGTGCGCGTCCGGCGCGTGCGCCCGCTGGCTACGCCGAAGAGCGCGCAGTTCGCCGAGCAGTTTCGCTTCGTCCGCGCCGAGCGCGTGCTTCGCCGTCATGACCGCAGCCATGGTGATCCCCCTTCCGCGTCCCCGGCCGCCGGTTCAGCGCCGCAGGACGGTCTTGCCGTTCTTGATCACCGTGGCCCCGCGGTCGAGCACGCGCGCTTCGAAGGAGACCACGTCGCCGTCCTTCCAGAAATCCACCGTGACGACGTCGCCGGGGAACACGGGGGCGGAGAACCGCGCCTGGTGCGAGAGGATCTTTTCGGCGTCGTAGTCGACGATCTCCTGCAGCACCGCCCGGCAGGTGATCCCGTAGGTGCACAGCCCGTGCAGGATCGGCCGCGGGAACCCGGCGCGCTTGGCGAACTCCGGATCGGAGTGCAGCGGATTGCGATCGCCGTTCAGGCGGTAGATCAGCGCCTGGTCCGGCCGCGTCTCGAACGGCACGGAGAGGTCCGGCTTGCGCGAGGGCGCCTGGTGCGGCTCGGGCGCGCCCTCCGATGGTCCGCCGAACCCGCCGTCGCCGCGCGCAAAGGTCGAGCCGGTGAGCGTGGCGACCTTCTCGCCGGACTCGTCGGTCCAGACCGTCTCGTTGACCACCACCGCGCCCTTGTCCTTGCCCTTGTCGTAGGCCCCGACCGTGCGGCTCTGGGCGGTGAAGCTGCCCGAGGCGGGCAGCGGCTTGTGCAGCTCCACCTTCTGCTCGCCATGCACCACCATCACGCGGTTGAGCTCGCTCACCCGATGCCCCGGCTTCTGCTGCGCGGCCTGGGCCGCGGCGCGCCTGGCGCCCGCCGCCAGCACGGTGGCCGCGGTCGGAACCACCTTCAGCCCCTTCTCATAGACGAACGGCAGCTCGCGCCCATCCATCGGGTCGCGGCCCATGCCGATCCCCAGCGCATAGAGCATCACGTCCTTGTCGCCGTAGGCGAAGGTCCTGGGCTCGGTCTTCTGCTCCAGGATGTCGGGGTAATAGATCGGCATCGGAAATCCTCCCGCGGCCCGGCGGCGGGCTCGCTCCAATTCCCGAAGTGAAGCCTCTGCGGGGCGGAGGGGCAAGGGGGCCGCTTGCCCATCGCTTCGGCGGAAGCGATGCTCGCCCGGCGCCCGGCAGAAGGAGTCGCCTAGACATGCTGGCTCAGTGGGAGCTCGTCCTGCGGCTCGTGCTGGCCGCCGCGTTGGGGGGCGCGATCGGCTGGGAGCGGGAGCGGCTGCGTTGGGCGGCCGGCCTGCGCACGCACATGCTGGTGAGCGTCGGCGCGTGCCTGGCGATGATCGTCTCCGCCTACGCCTTCCAGGACGTGCTCGGGGCCCACGTCGTCCTCGATCCTTCCCGGGTCGCCGCCCAGGTCGTCTCCGGCATCGGATTCCTCGGGGCCGGGATGATCATCTTCCGCAACGAGGCGGTGAAGGGCCTGACGACGGCGGCCAGCGTCTGGGCGGTGGCGGGAGTAGGCTTGGCGGCGGGCTCGGGGCTCTATACGGCCGCCGTCGCGGCGACGCTGATCATCCTGGTGATCCTGGCCGGCCTGAAGCCGATCGAGGAGCAGTACCGGGCCACGCACGTTTCGCTCGACCTGCGCATTCGCGGGCGCCGCGGGGAGCTCTCCGCCGGGATCGTGGAGGACGCGCTCGGGTCGCGCTCGACCAGGATCAAGCGGCTCGTGCTGCAGCCCAGCGAAGACGGCGACGAGGACGAGATCAGGCTCGTGCTGTCGCGGGTCTCACCGAGGGACACGGCGGACCTGATCCGTTTGATCGAGAACGCGGCGGCCGTCCTTTCGGTGGAGGAGGTGAGAGCCGTGTGATCCCTGGCCCGATTTCGGGAGATGACTTGCGCCTCCCGAACCTCGGCCGCTCCGCAAGCGGCGAGGCGCCTCAATTGCCGCCCGGCGCCCGATCGGCTAGAAGCCAGCGACCTCGCGGGCGGGCGTCCGCCGCCTGCGCCGCCGCTCTCTTGCTCGAAGGTTCTCCATGGCCACCACCGCCCAGCAGCCCGCCAATCTCGGCGAGATCTCCGGCACGGTCCTGTTCTACCAGAAGCCCGAGCCGCTCAATCCGGAGCTGCACGGCAAGCTGGGCGTCAAGACCATCGACACGCCGTTCAGCTTCGCCAAGTCCGGACATGCCGTGCCGCTCACGGTGGGCGAGTTCCCGCTGGCGGCGATTTCCGGGCCGATCATCTTCGTCGGCGACGACAAGATGCCGATCGCGGTCATGGGCCTGAACGCCGGCGACAACATGTTCGTGCAGGAGAACGGCCTGTTCGAGCCGGGCGTCTACATCCCCGCCTACATCCGCCGCTATCCGTTCGTGTTCGCCACCGACGACACCCAGGACCGCATGGTGCTGTGCATCGACCGGGCGGCGGACTTCATCGTGGAGGGCGGCGAGATGCCGTTCTTCGAGGCGGACAACCAGCCCAGCGACTACACCAAGCGCTGCATGGAGTTCTGCAACAACTTCGAGACCGAGCGCCGGCGCACGGTCGCGTTCGTGCAGCTCCTGAAGGACCTCGACCTCTTCGAGACCAAGACCGCCACCTTCACGCCGACCAATCCCGACGGCACGCCGGCGGAAACCCAGAAGATCGCCGAATATTTCGGCGTGTCGGAGGAGAAGCTGAACAAGCTTCCGGCGGAGAAGTTCATCGAGCTGCGCGACAACGGCGCGCTCGGCCAGATCTATGCGCACCTGATGTCGCTGGTGGGCTGGGACCGGCTGGTGGCGCTGGCCATGGCCCGCGCGCCCGCCCAGCCGCAGGCCGCCAACGCTTAGACCCCGCTCAGCGCCGCATTGCCGACACCCTTGCGCGCTTGGTCGCGGGCCCGATGACCTCGCGCCTCAAATCCCTCGTGCTCGCGCTCGCATTGCCTGTGCTCACGGCGGTGGCCGCGACCCACGCCCACGCGGAGCGCTATTCCCCCGCCGCGCTCGCGGTGCTCGCCCAGGCGCGGGCGGCGAGCGGCGGCGCGGGCTGGAACCTGCTGCGCGGCTGGCATGAGACGGGCCAGGACGGCGGCCTGCGCTACGAGGCCTGGCTCGATCCCGTGCGCTACGGGATGCGCGTCGAGACGCACGAGCCCGCCGGCCTGCACATCCACGGCTTCAACGGCGGCGGCGATTGGCAGATCTACCCCGATGGGCGGGTCACGGGCGTCGACGATCGCCCGACGGTGGCGGCGGCGCGCACCGAGGCGTTCTTCCGCGTCCACGCCTATTTCTACACCGGCCGCTTCGACGCCAAGGCCGAGGCGCTGGGCGTCCGCCGCGGGCCCGCCGGCGCCGCCTTCGACGTGCTGCGCATCCAGCCGGTGGGCGGGCGGCCGCGCGAGCTGTGGTTCGACCGCCGCACGCATCTTCTCGCCCGCATGGTCGACCGCACGGGGCCGCGCCCCATGACCGTGTCCTACTCGGACTACCGCAAGGTGGGGCCGGTGCGCGTCCCGTTCCGGATCCGCAGCGAGGACGGCGATCCCGCCCACGCCGAGCGCGAGCGGGTGATCGAGGCCTTGAGCTTCACGCCGGCGGACCGGACGATGTTCAGCCTGCCGCGTCAGCGCGCGGCTCAGTAGATCAGCGCCTCGCGCCGCGCCTCCAGCCAGGCCGCCTCATCGGTCCGGGCGAGCGCGTCCAGGTCGGCCGGCTCGGCCGCCGGATCGTCGACCCATTCGCGCAAGCCCGGTCCCCCGTTGATCACGTCGATGGCCAGCTTCTCGAGCTCGTACTCGTAAGGAAAGTCGCGCCACAGCGGATAGTCCGGGTAGAGCCGCCGGATCGCCTTGAACGCCAGCGCCTGCACCCGCCACGGCCGGAAGCGGGCGTGGTCGTAGACCGGCCCTTCGGTGTGGATCTGCACGCCTGCGCAAAGCTGCTTCACGTGCTTGTGGAAGGTCGGCTCGAACCAGCAGTCGCGGAGCGCGCAGCCCGCCAGCCACTCGGGCGCGAGGCGGCGCATCTCGGCCGCGACGGCGCGGGCGTCGATGTCCGGCGCGCCGAACAGCTCCAGTGGCCGGGTGGTGCCGCGGCCCTCCGAGAGCGTCGTGCCCTCCAGCATCACCGTCCCGGCGTAGGCCCGCGCCATCCACAGGTTCGGCGCGTTGGGAGAAGGGTTCACCCAGACCCGCTCGCCGAGCGGCCAGCCGAATCCAGGCCCCTCGTCCGGGCGCCAGCCCTGCATCTCGATGACCCGGTAGTCGACGTCCAGATCGAAGTGGCGGACGAACCAGCGGCCGAGCTCGCCCAGCGTCAGGCCGTGGCGCATCGGGATCGGCCCGGCGCCGACGAAGCTCTCCCAGCCGGGCCGAAGCGTCAGCCCCTCCACCGGCCGGCCGACCGGGTTCGGCCGGTCCAGCACCCACACCGCCTTGCCGTGCTGGGCGGCCGCCTCCAGCACGTAGAGCAGGGTGGTCACGAAGGTGTAGATCCGGCAGCCCAGGTCCTGCAGATCGATGAGCACCACGTCGAAGGTGTGCATCGACTGCCCGGTCGGGCGGCGCACTTCGCCGTAGAGGCTGAACACCGGCACCCCGTGCATCGGATCGTCGAAATCCGGGCTCTCGACCATGTTGTCCTGCTTGTCGCCGCGCAGCCCGTGCTGCGGGCCGAAGGCGGCGGAGAGCTTCATGCCCGGCAGCGCCGCCAGCGCATCGAGCGAGTGCGTCAGGTCCTGCGTGACCGAGGCGGGGTGCGCCACCAGCGCGACGCGCCGGCCCTCCAGCGGCTTCCTGAGCTCGGGCTCGGCGATCAGCCGGTCGATGCCGAATTTCATGGCCGCTCCGTTACGGGAAGTTCGCGCGCGAAGCCAATCGCGTCGTGGAAGTCGGGCCGCCGGCCCGGATGCGCCAGCGCCCAATAGGAGGAGCGCCCGCTCGTCTCGGCGATCACCGCGCTCAGCCCCAGCCGCCAGGGCGTCTCGGCCGGCAGGTCGGTCCCGCCGAGGCCGAGGCTCACCTCCAGCTCCAGCCGCTCGCCCGCGCGGCGCAGCGCGATCAGGGGCTGGGCGATCTCCTGCGCCGGCCGCATGCGTTCCCGGTAGCCGTCGAACCGATAGGCCGCCCACCGCGACGACGGCGACAGGTTGAACTCATAGTAGGCCGAGCCCTCGCCAGCGCGGACGAAGGCCTCGAAGCAGGTGGTCTTCCAGAGCTCGTCCGTGCGCTCGGCCGGGGCGGGCGGCGGCACGGTCAGCCCGTCGGTGACTCCCCTCGCCACATAGCGCAGCCGCAGGACGCCCGCGCTCGACCGCTCGACCTTCACCGCGATGGCGGACACGGCGTCGCACGAAAAGGCCGGATGTCGGATCAGCTCGGCCCGCATGCGCCGTCTCAGCGGGCGAAGACGCCGCGGGTGAGACAGGAGAAGACCAGCCGCCCCGCCTCGTCCAGGAGATCGTGCTGGCAGATCACGATGCCCTTGTCCTCGCCCACCGGGTCCTTGGCCATCACCGTCATGCGGCCGCGCAGCAGCTCGCCCACCGGCGGGTTCCTCACCCAGCGCAGCGCGTCGACCCCCAGCCGCTTGGTCTGCGGCCAGTCGGTGTGCGCCACCGCATCCAGCTTGGCCCAGATCGCGTAGACCATGGCGTCCGGCGCGCCGCGCTCCGCCGCCCAGCCGGGGGTGAAGGCCGCGATGAAGCTCGCCAGCACCTGCGGCTCCACGGCCATCGCCCCCAGGGAGACGACCTGTCCGATCTCGATCTCGTCGAAGCGGGCGGGCACGGCGGACTCTCCAAGGGCGGGGCGATTCGCCGATGATGGCGGGGTGCGGCCCCCTCCGTCGAGCCTCGCTTTGCGCGGCCGCCCCGGAGAGGCCATATAGCCGCGGGATCCTGTCGCGGGGCGAGGTTCGAAGGTGATGATGCGCTGGCTTGCAGCCATGCTGGCCGCCCTGGCCTTTTGCGGCGCCGCCCGCGCGCAGGCTGTCGACACCGGCCATCTCACGGCCGAGCTGGTGTCGCAGACGCAAGGGATCGCGCCGGGCCAGACCGTGTACGTGGCGCTGCGCCAGAAGATCCAGGACGGCTGGCACACCTACTGGCGCAACGCCGGCGATTCCGGCGAGGCGACGACGCTCGCCTGGACGCTGCCGGCGGGCTGGAAGGCCGGCGCCTTCGTCTGGCCGACGCCCAGGCGGCTGCCGGTCGGGCCGCTGGTGAACTATGGCTACGAGGGCGAGGTGCTGCTGCCCGTCCCGGTGATCGCCGCGGCCGACGCGCGGCCCGGCCAGACCGCCGTGCTGACGGCCAAGGCGTCCTTCCTGGTCTGCAAGGAGATCTGCGTCCCGGAGGACGCCCGGCTGCAGATCGCCCTGCCGGTGACCGCCGCCCCGGCGCCGCCGGATCCGAGATGGGCCGGGCCGATCGCCAAGGCGCTCGCCGCCGCCCCCCGGTCCGCGGCCCTCACCGCCGCCTTCGCCAGGCGCGGCCAAGCCGTGGCGCTCGGGATCGTGGGCGGACCGCTGAAGGGCGCGGACGTCCGCGACGCCTACTTCTATCCCTACGACTCCACCGTCATCGACCACGCCAAGCCGCAGGGCCTCGACCGCGGCCCCGCCGGCCTGACGCTGACGCTCGTCCCCGGCTACGCCTTCCAGGGGGGTGCCCAGCCGAAGGCGCTGGCGGGCGTTCTCGCCATCGACGGGAAGGCTTACGAGCTCACCGCCGCGCCCGGCCCGCTGCCGGCCGGCGCCGGCGGCCTGGGCCCGCCGCTCCCGAAGGCGGCGCTGGGCGGGAGCCTCAGCCTGCTTCCGGCGGCGCTCTTCGCCTTCCTGGGCGGGCTGATCCTCAACCTGATGCCCTGCGTCTTCCCGGTGCTCGCCATGAAGGCCGCCTCGCTGGCCGCGCATGGCGGGCGCGAGCAGGCGCAGGCGCGCCGCCACGGCCTGGCCTTCGGCGCGGGCGTCCTGGCCGCCTTCCTGGCGCTCGCGGCGGCGCTGATCGCGCTGAAGGCCGCGGGCGCGGCCGTGGGCTGGGGCTTCCAGCTGCAGTCGCCGCCGGTGGTCGCGGTGCTGGCGCTGCTGATGACCGCCGTCGCGCTCAACCTCTCCGGGGTGTTCGAGGTCGGGACCTCGCTGCAGGGCGCGGGATCGAGCCTCGCCGCGCGCGGGGGGCTGGCGGGCGACGTGTTCACCGGCGTGCTGGCCGTGGTCGTGGCGGCGCCCTGCACGGCGCCGTTCATGGGCGCGGCCGTGGGCTGGGCCCTGACCCAGCCGCCGGCCGCGGCGCTTGCGGTCTTCCTGGCGCTCGGCCTGGGCTTCGCCGCGCCGTTCGTGGCGGTGACCTTCGTCCCCGGCTTGCTGGCGCGCCTGCCGCGGCCGGGGCCCTGGATGGAGGTGTTCCGCAGGGTGCTCGCCTTCCCGATGTACGCCGCCGCCGCGTGGCTCGTCTGGGTGCTGACCATCCAGGCGGGCGAGGCGGCGCTCGCCCGCATCCTGGCCGCCGCCATCGTGCTCGCGTTCGCCGCCTGGCTGCTGGGCCTGGAGCAACGTCGTCAGGCCGTGGCGGCCGACGGCCGGCGCGGCGCTCTCGGACTGCTCGGCGTGGCGCTCGTCGCGGTCGCGACGGTGGCGGTGATCTCACCGCCGTACGGCCAGGGGGCAGCCCGGGCGCAGGCCGCCCCGCGGGCCGACCTGGCCGGCTCGTCCTACTCGCCCGAGAAGCTCGCCGCCCTGCGCGCCGACGGCAAGCCGGTGTTCGTCAACTACACCGCCGCCTGGTGCGTGAGCTGCCAGGTCAATGATCTCGTCGTGCTCTCCACTCCTCCGGTCGCCCAGGCCATGAAGCGCGACGGCTTCACCTACCTGAAGGCCGACTGGACGCGCCGAGACCCGGCGATCGCCGCCGAGCTCGCCCGCTTCGGCCGGGCCGGCGTGCCGCTGTACCTGGTCTATGGCGCGGGCGGGGCCCAGCCGGTGATCCTGCCCGCCATCCTCACCCAAGGCGTCGTCATCCACGCCCTCGACGCCGGCGCCGCGAAGGCGGGGTGATGGGGTTCACGCGTCGGACAGCATTGGTCGCGCTCACGGCGCTGGGGATCGCTGGGCCGGCCCTCGCCGGGCCGCAGATCGATCAGCCTGCGCCCGACTTCCAGGCCACGGACGCCAGCGACCGGGTCCGCGCGCTCGCCGACGACCGCGGCAGGATCGTCGTCCTCGAGTGGACCAGCGACGCCTGCCCCTACAGCCACAAGCACTACGATTCCGGGAACATGCAGCGCCTGCAGGCCAAGGCCCGCCGCCAGGGCGTCGTCTGGTTCACCGTGATGACCGCGCCCAGGACCAGCGCCGAGTACATGACCCCGCCCGAGGTGCGCGCCTGGAAGAGGAAGGTCGGCTCGCACGCCACCGCCGTGCTGATCGATTCCGACGGCCGGCTCGCCCGCGCCTATGAGGCCAAGACCACGCCACACATGTTCGTCATCGATCGCGACGGGCGGCTCGTCTACATGGGCGGCATCGACGATCGCCCCTTCACCGACCCCAAGAGCCTGAAGGGCGCCGACAACTACGTGGCCGACGCGCTGGCGGACCTCGAGGCACATCGCCCGATCGCCCATCCCGTGACCCGCCCCTACGGCTGCAGCGTCAAGTATCCACCCCTGTCGTGATGGCGAGGATGCAGCCGCATGGACCCGCCTGAGACCGAGGCCGCCTGGACGAGGCTCGAGGCCGCAGCGGCCGGCGCGGCCGCGCGCCGGATCGCGGATCTCTTCAAGGCCGAGCCCGAGCGTCTGGCGCGGCTGTCGCTCAGCGCCGCCGGCCTCGACCTCGATTTCTCCAAGCAGCCCTGGTCGCTGGCCGACCTGGAGGTCTGCCTGGACCTGGCCCGCGCCTCGCAGGTCGAAGCCGCGCGCACGGCGCTGTTCGCGGGCGAGGCCGTCAACCGTTCGGAGCGCCGCGCCGCGCTGCACATGGCGCTCCGTGCGCCGCAAGGCGCCGGGTTCCGCGCCGACGGGACGCCGGTCTCGCGCGAGGTGGAGGCGATGCGGGCCAGGATGCGGAGCTTCGCCGAGGCGGTCCGCTCCGGCGCCAGGCGCGGCGCGACCGGCAAGCCCTTGCGCGCCATCGTCCATATCGGCATCGGCGGCTCGGATCTCGGACCCAGGCTGGTCTGGGAGGCGCTGAAGCCGCTCGACCCTGAGATCGACCTGCGTTTCGCCGCCAACGTCGACCCGGCCGAGCTCGCCCAGGCGCTGAGCGGGCTCGATCCGGCCGAGACGCTGGTCGTGGTGGTCTCCAAGACCTTCACCACGCTGGAGACGCTGACCAACGCGGAGGCCGCGCGCGGCTGGCTGCGCGCGGCGCTGGGGCCGAGAGGCGACAGTCATCTCGTCGCCGTCTCCGCCGCGCCCGACAAGGCCCAGGTTTTCGGGGTCGCACCCGATCAGGTGTTCGCCTTCTGGGACTGGGTCGGGGGTCGCTACTCGGTCTGGTCGGCGGTCGGCCTCTCCTGCGCCGTGGCGCTCGGGTTCGAGGCGTTCGAGCGCCTGCTCGCGGGCGGCGCGGCGATGGACGCCCATTTCCGGCAGGCGCCTCTGGAGGTGAATGCGCCGGTCCTGCTGGCGCTGGCCCACGTCTTCAACGGAGACGGGCTGAAGCGCCGCGTCCGCGCCGTCGTGCCCTACGCCCAGCGGCTTCGCCTCTTCGCCGCGTTCCTGCAGCAGCTCGAGACCGAATCCAACGGCAAGCGCGTCGACGCGGAGGGCCGCCCGGTCGCCCATGCCACCGCGACCGCCGTGTTCGGCGACGCCGGCACCAACGGCCAGCACGCCTTCTTCCAGTACCTGCACCAGGGGACGGACGTGGTTCCGGTCGACATCGTGGCCGTGCGCGGGGGCTCGGACGGCGACCCCGCCGCCCAGCGCAAGCTGCTCGCCAACGCGGTCGCCCAGGCCGAGGCGCTGATGGTCGGACGCTCCGAGGCCGAGGTCCGCGCCGAGCTCGAGGCCGCCGGCCGCCCGCCGGCCGAGATCGACGCGCTCGCCCCGCAGCGCGCCTTCCCGGGCGACCGGCCCTCGAGCTTCATCCTGCTCGACCGGCTCGATCCCGAGCGGCTGGGCGCGCTGATCGCGCTCTACGAGCACAAGGTGTTCGTGGAGGGTGTGCTCTGGGGGATCAACTCCTTCGACCAGTGGGGCGTCGAGCTCGGCAAGACCCTCGCCGTCCGCGTGCTCTCGGAGCTCGAAGGCGGAAGGGCCGGTCCCCACGACCCCTCCACCGCCGCCCTGATCCAGAAGTTGAACCTACCCCCCTCGGGCCGCTCCGCGTAGGAGTGGCGTTGTCGGTCCGGCGAAGGCAAGATCGTCTTTAGGTCGGATGCCGCATTGCGCGGCGGGCTCTGGGGCAGGGATTCATGAACAAGCTCAACGGAACGGCGTTCGCCATCGGCCTGGCGCTCATGTGCGCGGCGCCCGTGGCCGTCACCTACGCACAGCAGCCGCCGGCCCCCGCCGATGCGCTCACCGATCCGGCCCTGAAAGCCAAGGAGGTGATCGCGTTCATCGGGCTGAAGCCCGGCGAAACGGTGGCCGACATCGTGGCGGGCCGCTTCGTGCGCGCGGAAAGCCAGGCGGTCGGCCCCAAAGGCAAGGTCTACGCGGTCATGCCGGCGGAGGTGGTCAAGGCGCACCCGGAAGTCGTGGGCCTGCTCAAGACGACCGCCTCGCAGCCCGCCTACGCCAATGTCGTGGTCTCGACGCCGCCGATCGACCACATGGACCTGCCGAAGGGTCTCGACGCGGTGTTCATCCGCCAGAACTACCATGACCTGCACGACAAGTTCATGGGCCCGGCCGACGTGCCGGCCTTCAACAGGGCGGTCTATGCGGCGCTGAAGCCGGGCGGCGTGTTCGTGGTGCTGGACCACGCCGCGCCGGGGACGGGCCTCTCGGCCACCGAGACCCTGCACCGCATCGATCCCGCCGCCGTGAAATCGGAGGTCGAGGCCGCCGGCTTCAAGTTCGACGGCTCGAGCGACGTCCTCGCCAACCCCGCCGACGACCACACCAAGACGGTCTTCAACCCCGCCATCCGCGGCAAGACCGACCAGTTCCTGTTCCGCTTCCGCAAGCCCCGCTGAGGCGCGCGGCGGCCTCATTCGAAACCGCAGAAGACGCAGAAAACGTCGAAAGCTCCGCCGGATTCTTCTGCGTATTCTCGTGGATGCGGCTGGGACATCGAGGCGTGCCGTCGCCGGGCCTCGCCCACTTTATCCCGCTCGTCCCCGCGGAGGCGGGGACCCAAGCTGAGCCTCGACCGCACAGGCTGAGCTCGATGCCGTCTCAGCATGGACCCCCGCCTCCGCGGGGGTGAGCGGGAAGCGGAGTTCGACGCGGCGCCGCCGCGTCCCTCCGGCTGAGCCGGATTCGCTTTCTTCAGCTTTCTCCGCTATATGCGCCGCCCCATGAGCGGCAACGCGCAGCATCGCCGGCCCCACCATCCGACCCTCGCGGGATCGGGACAGGACCGCTTGCCCTAAGCGCCGCCGCCCGAGCCCCGCCGACGCGGCCGGGGCTCCCACACAGCTCCGTCCGTCGCGACCGCCTCCAGCAGGATCCGACGCATGGACGACCTTCCTTCTCAGAACCCTTCCTTGAGCGCCGGCGCGGCAACCGCTAAGCGCGCAGGCATGACCGACGCCTCACGCCCGGAAGCCCGCAACCCCCGCGGCTTCGTCGACCGCCGCGCCCGCGACCTCGCGGCCGAGCGCGCGATCCTGGCGTCGGTCTCGGCGGTCTACGAGCGCTACGGCTTCGAGCTGCTGGAGACCCCGGCCTTCGAATACGCCGATGCGCTCGGCAAGTTCCTGCCCGACGCCGACCGGCCGAACGAGGGCGTGTTCGCCCTGCAGGACGACCCGGATATCGATTCTGGGCAGTGGCTGGCGCTGCGCTACGACCTGACCGCGCCGCTCGCCCGCTTCGCGGCGCAGAACTGGACGACGCTGCCGAAGCCGTTCCGCCGCTACGCCTTTGGCCTGGTGTGGCGCGACGAGAAGCCGGGCCCCGGCCGCTATCGCGAGTTCGTGCAGTGCGACGCCGACACCGTGGGCTCCGCCCGGCCCGAGGCCGACGCGGAGATCATCGCCATGGCCGCCGAGGGCCTGGTCGCGGCCGGCGCCCCGGAAGGCGCGGCGATCCTGAAGATCAACAGCCGCAAGCTGCTCAACGGCCTGATGACCGCGGCGGGCGTCGTCGAGGAGGGTCAGAAGCTGGCGGTGCTGCGCGCCGTCGACAAGCTCGATCGGCTGGGCGAGGGCGGCGTGCGCCGGCTGCTCGGCGAGGGCCGCCTCGACGAATCCGGCGCCTTCACCAAGGGCGCGGGCCTCACCGCCGATGCGGCCGAGCGGGTGCTCGCCTTCACTCGCGCCGGCGCCGGGCGCGGGGAGACCCTGGACCGCCTCGCAAACGTGATCGGCGGCTCGGCGGAGGGCGACGAGGGCCTAGCCGAGCTGGCGGCCATCGAGGCGGCGCTCACGAGCCTCGGCCTCGGACCCGACCGCGCCGTCTTCGATCCATCGGTCGTGCGTGGGCTGGAGTACTACACCGGCGCCGTCTTCGAGGCCGAGCTCCTGCTCGAGACCAAGGACGAGCGCGGCCAGGCGGTGCGCTTCGGCTCGGTGGGCGGCGGCGGCCGCTACGACGACCTCGTGGCCCGGTTCACCGGCGAGCGCACGCCCGCCACCGGCTTCTCCTTCGGGGTCTCGCGGCTGGCCGCCGCGCTCCGGGCCGCCGGGCGCGACCCGGCCGGCGAGGTCCGCGGGCCCGTGGTGGTGATCGCGTTCGACCAGCGCCGCATGGCCGACTACTTCGCCGTCGCGGCCGAACTGCGCGCCGCCGGGATCGCCGCCGAGGTCTATCTCGGCAGCTCCGGCATGAAGGCGCAGATGAAGTACGCCGACCGGCGGCTCGCGCCCGCCGCGGTGATCATCGGCGAGGACGAGTTCGCCGCCGGGACCGCGACGGTGAAGGACCTCGACCTCGGACGCTCGCTCTCGGCCGGCGTCGCCGACAACGCCGCCTGGCGCGCCGAGCGGCCGGGCCAGCTCACCGTGCCGCGCGCCGCGCTGGTGGGGGCGATCCGCAAGATCCTGGAGGCGCGCGCGTGAGGATCGAGCCCGCCGTCCCCGCCGAGGCCAGGGCCGCGATCCGCGCGGCTCTGCTTGCCGCCGGCGCCGAGCCCGTGGACGCGCCGCTGCTGCAGCCGCTCGGCCTGCTGCTCGATCTTGCGGGCGAGGCCATGCGCGCGCGCCTGTTCGTGGTCCACGCCGAAGGCGGCGCCGAGATGTGCCTGAGGCCGGATTTCACCGTCGCCGTGGCGCGCCAGCACATCGCGCGCGAGGCCGCGGCCGGCCGATACTGCTACGAGGGCCCCGCCTTCCGCGCCGCGCCCGGGTCCGATCGGCCAGAGGAATTCCTGCAGATGGGCGTCGAGGTGTTCGCCCCGGCCGAACCCTCGCCCGCCCGCGCCGACGCCGAGATCGCCCGCCTCGCCTGGCAGGCCGCGCGCGCCGGAGGCCGCAAGGACCTGACGCTCTGGCTCGGCGACGTCGGCCTCCTCGCGCCGTTCATCGATTCGCTCGGCATGTCGGGCGCTCTGGCGGGCCGGCTCAAGCGCGTTGCGGGCCGGCCGCGCCTGCTGGCCGCCGAGCTGGCCCGCGCCGGCCGCGAGCCTGAGCCGCCCGGGCCGGAAAGCGCGCTCGCCGCCCGCCTCGCCGGCCTCCCACAGGCCCAGGCCGCCGCCTTGCTGGAGGAGGTCTGGAGCCTCGCCGGCATCGAACCGGTTGGCGGGCGCGGCCCCGCCGAGGTCGCCGCCCGCCTGGTGCGCAAGGCCGAGGCCGCGCGCGCGCCGGCGCCCAAGCCCGATCAGGCGGCCGCGCTCTCGGCCTTCATGGCCATCTCGGACATGCCGGATGAAGCCCTGGCCAAGGTTCGCGCGCTTGCGGGACGCAAGACGGGGCCGCTCGAAGCGGCGCTGGAGACCTGGCGGGCGCGGCTCGACAGCCTCGCGGAGATCGCGCCTGCGGACCACGTGCGCTTCGCTCCCGCGCTGGGCCACGCCTTCGACTACTACGACGGGCTCACCTTCGAGGTGCGCAGCGCCGTGCTCGGCGAGGATCGGCCGATCGCCGTCGGAGGTCGTTACGACGCCCTCCTGAGCCGTCTCGGCGCTGCGCCCGGCTCGGCGGCCGTGGGCTGCGTGGTGCGGCCCTGGCGCGCCTGGGCGGGGGGCGAGGCGTGAGCCAGCCGCTGGTCATCGCCGTCCCGTCCAAAGGCCGGCTGAAGGAGCAGGTGGAGGCTTGGCTCTCCGACTGCGGGCTGGAGCTGCAGACGGCGGGCGGCGCGCGGGGCTATCTCGCAAGCCTCTCAGGGCTGCCGGGCGCCCAGGTGCGGCTGGTCTCGGCGGGCGAGATCGCCGAGGCGCTCGACACCGGCGACGTCCACATCGGAGTCACCGGCGAGGATCTGCTGCGCGAGCGCAAC
This sequence comes from Phenylobacterium sp., assembly GCF_035475775.1. GTDB lineage: Bacteria > Pseudomonadota > Alphaproteobacteria > Caulobacterales > Caulobacteraceae > Phenylobacterium. The sequence continues at coordinate 27,227 of NZ_DATIMC010000060.1, forward strand.
GAGAGCCTCGACAGTCGCGTCCTGCTGCTCCGCGCGCTGGGATTCGGCCGCGCCGACCTGGTGGTCGCCGGGCCGAAGAGCTGGCTCGACGTCGAGACCATGGCCGATCTGGAGGAGGTGGCGCACGACCACCTCGCCCGCACCGGCGGGCGGCTGCGTGTCGCCACCAAGTATCTCGCCCAGACACGCGCCTTCTTCGCGCGCCACGGCGTCGCCGACTACCGCATCGTGGAGTCCGGCGGCGCGACCGAAGGCGCCCCCGCCGCCGGCGCGGCCGAGCTCGTCGTCGACATCACCACCAGCGGGGCGACGCTCGCGGCCAATGGCCTGAAGAGGCTCGCCGACGGGCTGATCCTGCGGAGCCAGGCGCAGCTCGCCGCCAGCCTTCGCGCGCGCTGGGGCGCCGCGAGCCTCGCCACCGCCGAGCGCCTGCTGCGCATCGTCGAGGGTCGCGCCGCAGCGCGGGCCCGCGCGACGCTTATCTGGGCGCAGTCGGCGAGCGCGGCGGAGGCGCGGGTCGTGGCGAAGCTCGTCGCCGAGGGCGCCGCACGGCGGCCGAACGGACTCCTGGTCGACGCCGCTCATCTCGCCGAGGCCGCCCGGAGGCTGACCGAGGCCGGGCTCGGTCCGGTCACCGCGGCGCGGCCGGATTTCGTCTTCGACGTCGATTGCGCCGCTTTCCAGGCTTTGAAGGCGCGCGTGGCCTGACGCCGTCGCCAGAACGGCGGCGTAGATTTTTTAGGGCCTCGCGAAATTCTGATCAGGCCTTGCCGGGAACTCGCCCGGCGTCCGTTGACTCGGGCAGAAAATTGCCGTTCCTTCCGTTTCGCGAGAGACATGAAGGCGCAAGTCCTGAGGTCTCCGGCGTTTCGGGGAGGAAACGCCCGCTCATCAGAGCGACTGCTCAAGAAGCGGCCCGCTGCGATTATCCCCCGCAGCGGGCCATATTTTTGCCTGCCGGCGTCTTTGGCGGTGACGCCGAAATCCTCGTCAGTGGGCCATCGCGGTCTTCGGCGGCTCGATCCTCACGGCGAGCCGCGTCCGCACGCGGGCGCCGCTCGCAAAGCTCAGGACGGCGGGGATCTCTTCGCCGGGCCGCTGGGCCCTGGCCAGTCCGATCAGCATGAGGTGCGTGCCGCCGGGCGCGAGCGTGACGCTCGCTCCGGCCGGAATCGCGACACGGGACACGCGCGCCATGGACATCACGCCGCCGGCCATCCGCGTGCGATGGATCTCCACCCGCCGCGCCGCCGGCGTCGCGGCGCCGATCAGGGCGTCGGCCATGCGGCCATGGTTCACCAGCGTCAGGTATCCCGCGCCGGTGGCCCCGGCGGCGGCCGGCCGGCTCCAGGCGTCCCGGACCTCGACCTGGGCGGCTCGGGCTTCGGCGGCCGATGCTGGGCCGGCGAGGGCCAGCCCCAAGGCCGCGAGTCCGGCGAGGCGAGGGCGAAAAATTCCGAACATGGCGGCGGCTCTCCGGGGGCTGCGCGGCTTCGCCCTCCCTAGGGCGAGGGGGCGCCGGAATAATGGCGTGACTGGGCCATGTGCCGAATCAGGCGGCGGAGGAACCAAGCGCGGCCTTGGCGCGTTGAAGGGCCATCGCTGCAGGGGCGGCGCGGGATCGAATGGGGCGTATGGGCCTGTTGCGTTGCAGCGCGAACGGAAGGCTTGGCGCGGAGGTCATCTCCGCGCCTGCGCGTCGGTCGCGCGGCGTTTCGCCGGCTTCCAAAACATTAACAATGACTTCGCGATTCATCTGGCAGGATCAGCCGGCTCGGCGCGGAGGTGACGATCTGGACAGCGATCTGCAACCCACAGGCTTCGACGGACGCCAGGACCATCGAAACCGGTGGATGGAGGGCTCAGCTCTTCGTGTCCGCGTTGCTTGCAATGGTAGAGGTTGTATAGCGTCCTGGTTTGGGTTGGTCGGGGTCCGGAGATTGCGGTCCGAGTGTGGCTTCAGCGACACTTACGTAACCAGCGGGCCTTGATATAAACCGTGCTGGGTCAAATGGCCGCAGCAGTGAGGGCAACGAGAGGGCTCTGAGAATGAAGTTCAAACTCCTGGCGGGAGCCGCCTTGGTCGCGGTTTTCACCGCCTCCAGCGCTGCCGCGCAAGTCGGCTGGTACGGCGCCGCCGATCTCGGCTACCACTGGCCGGAAACCTGGAAGGGAACGTCGAGCAACAACGCTGCCAACGGCATCCCCTTCATCTGGAACTTCGACCAGAAGAACGACTGGGCCGGGTTCGCCCGGGTCGGTTACCAGGTCAGCGACCACTGGCGGGTCGAGCTCGAGGTGGGCTACCGGCCCGGCGAGGTCGAGTCCGTCCGCGGCGGCACGAACCAGGCTGTCCTGGGCCTCTGCACCCCTGGCGTGACCCGCACGGCCGCCGCTCCGCGTTGCGGATCGCCCGACGGCGACATGCAGTCGTGGACGGTCATGGGCAATGTCATCTACGACATCCTGCCCAGTTCCAGCCTGGATCCGTTCATCGGCGCCGGCGTCGGCGTGAACCACCTCTCGATGCACGTCGACGGCCAGTTCTCGAACGTCACGGGCGTCATCACCGGCACGCCGACCGGCGGAGCCAACCCCGCGCTCCAGAACCTGCATATCGGCGACGACGACACCGCCTTCGCCTGGCAGTTGCTGGCTGGCGTGGCCTGGCGGGCGACGGATCGCCTGAACGTCGACCTGACCTATCGGTATCTGAGCGGGTCGGACATGACGTTCGCTTCGGCAGGCACGGCTGCGCTGCAGCCCGGCAGCTTCTCGGGCAAGTACAAGGACGACTCGGTGACGCTGGGACTGCGCTATTCGTTTGCAGCGCCTCCGCCGCCCCCGCCGCCCCCGCCGCCGCCTCCGCCTCCGCCTCCTCCGCCTCCGCCTCCGCCGCCGCCGCCTCCGCCGCCGGCCTTCGAGGCGAAGCAGTTCATCGTCTACTTCCCGTTCGATCAGTACATCCTGACGCCGGAAGCGCAGCAGGTGGTGCAGGAAGCCGCCAACTACGCCAGCCAAGGTCACGCGACCAAGGTGGTGGTGGTCGGCCACACCGACACCTCCGGCTCGGACGCCTACAACCTGCGTCTGTCGGAACGCCGTGCGAAAGCGGTGGCCGATGCGCTGGTGGGCCTGGGCGTCAACCAGTCCACCCTCGCGGTCGACTGGAAGGGCGAGAAGGACCTGGCGGTCCAGACGCCCGATGGTGTGAAGGAGCCGCTGAACCGCCGCTCGACGATCGACATCAACTTCTGATCTCGATCCTTCGAACGGCTTCTTCGGAAGCTAACGGGAGCCCGGCCGACGGCCGGGCTCCTTTGCTATGGGAGCTCCGTCGAGGGCTGCTGGGCCGTAACCGCGGGACGAACCCAGGCAGCCATCGGCCGAGCTTTGCGTTCCCTGCCTCGGTCCGCCGTGATCCGGCGCCCGGGGAGAGCGCATGACCATCCACCAGGCCCTCGCCTTCGGCTTGGTCTTCGTCACCATCGCGTGCTTCGTCTGGGGTCGCTTCCGCTACGACCTCATTTCGCTGCTCGCGCTGTTCGCCTCCGTCATGCTCGGGCTCGTCAAGCCCGCCAACGCCTTCGCGGGCTTCTCCAACGATGTCGTGGTGATCATCGCCTGCGCGCTGGTGGTCAGCGCCGGGTTCGCCAAGTCGGGTCTGGTCGAAGCCCTGCTGCGGCCGATCACGCCCAGGCTGAAGAGCGCGCGCAGCCAGGCGCCCGTGTTCGTCACCGCGGTGACCCTGCTGTCCATGGCCACCAAGAACGTAGGCGCGCTGGCGATCCTGATGCCGATCGCCATCCAGACCGCCCGGCGGACCGGCACGCCGGTCTCGCGGCTGTTGATGCCGATGTCCTTCGGCTCGCTGCTGGGCGGCCTGGTGACACTGGTGGGCACCTCGCCCAACATCATCGTCTCGCAGGTGCGCCAGGAGCTCTTCGGCAAGCCGTTCGGCATGTACGACTTCGCCCCCGTCGGATTGGGTCTCGCCGCCATGGGCGTGGTCTTCCTCGTGTTCGCCTACCGGCTCCTGCCGCTCGCCCGGACGGGCGCGAGGACCATGGACGCGGTGCTCGAGGCCAAGCCCTATGTCACCGAGGTGGAGGTTCCGGAGGACTGGGCGGCGGACAAGCGCCGCATCGCCGACCTGCAGCACCTGGCCGAGGGCCGGGTCTCGGTCATGGCCCTGCTGCGGGGGGGCAGCCGCCGGAGCGCGCCCCACGCCAACACCAACCTGCAGCCCGGCGATGTCCTGCTCCTGGAAGGCGAGCAGCAAGCGCTCGATGCGATCATCTCGCGCGCCAAGCTGAAGCTCACTCGCTCGGATCGGCCGGTGCTGATGGAGCAGCCCACCGAGGAGGTGCGGGTCGTTGAAGGCGTCATCGAGCCGGACTCGATCCTGGCCGGAATGTCCGCCGCCAAGCTCGACCTCCATGGCCAGTATGGCGTGAATCTGCTGGCGGTGAGCCGCAGCGGCTATCGCCTGAGACTCAACCAGACCCTCCGCAGCGTCAGGCTTCGGGTGGGCGACATCGTCATCCTGCAGGGCGGAGAGCGGAACCTGCCGGGCGCCCTGGAGGGTCTTGGCGTCCTGCCGCTCGCCGAGCGCAACGTCCGGCTCGGGGGATTGCGCCGCGGGCTCGCGCCAGCCGCCATCCTGGCCCTCGCCATGCTCGCCATCGCCTTCCATCTTGCGCCGGTGGCGATCGCCTTCTTCGCGGCCGCGGTCGCCATGCTGGCCTTCGGCGGCCTGCGGGTGCGCGAGGCCTACGCAGCGCTCGACGGACCGGTGCTGGTGCTGATCGCCGCGCTGATCCCGGTGGGCGAAGCGATTCACGCGACCGGCGGGGCCGATCTCGCCGCGGGCTGGCTTTCGCAGATCATGGGGGCCGCTCCGCCGCTGGTGGGCCTCGGCGCGCTCATGCTCCTGGCGATGATCAGCGCGCCCTTCATGCACAACGCCCCGACGGTGCTGGTGTTTGCGCCGATCGCCGCGGGGTTCGCCCTGCGGCAGGGGCTCAACCCCGATCCGTTCCTGATGGCGGTCGCGGTCGGCGCCGCCTGCGACTTCCTCACGCCCATCGGCCACCAGTGCAACACCCTGGTCATGGCGCCGGGCGGCTACCGGTTCTCCGACTATCCCAGGTTGGGCGCCCCCCTGAGCATCCTCGTGCTGGTTGCGGGCACCTTGCTGATTGCGGCGGTCTGGCCGCTCAGGGGGTGACGGCCCCGTTCACAGTCGCGTGATCCAGGGCGATCCGGCAGCCGCCCTGAGCCCTGGCCTGCGGAGGCGCGAGGGGCGCCGTTAACGTCTCGTTTACGAAAAAACCTGGGGGCGGATGGACCCGCCTCATTGACGACTCCTTAGGCACTGTGTCCCCATATGTGGGTTGTCTGGGCTCCTGGCCCACAACATATTGGGGCTAGCAGGTTGGAGCTGGGAGAGCCACCGCCTGCAGAGTAGGGTTTGGGACAATGAGTGAAGCGGCGAAGGTTGGGATTGCCGAAGCGGCGCAGCGGGGCCAGGCGCGGGCCGAGCGGCCGCAGCTGCAGCTGGTGCGGAAGGTCGAGGTCGAGCGCACGCGCGACGCGCTGCTCACCGATTTCGGCAAGACCACGCTGGAAGATCGCTACCTGCTGCCGGGCGAGTCCTATCAGGACATGTTCGCCCGCGTCGCCACCGCCTTCGCCGACGACGCCGAGCACGCCCAGCGCATCTACGACTACATCTCCAACCTGTGGTTCATGCCGGCCACGCCGGTGCTGTCGAACGGCGGCGCGGGGCGGGGCCTGCCGATCTCCTGCTTCCTGAACGCCGTGCCGGACAACCTCGAGGGCATCGTCGGCGTCTGGAACGAGAACGTGGCGCTGGCCTCCAACGGCGGCGGCATCGGCACCTACTGGGGCGGCGTCCGCTCGATCGGCGAGAAGGTCAAGGCCGCCGGCCAGACCAGCGGCATCATCCCGTTCATCCGGGTGATGGACTCGCTGACGCTGGCGATCAGCCAGGGCTCGCTGCGTCGCGGCTCCGCGGCCGTCTACCTCGACGTCCACCACCCGGAGATCGAGGAGTTCCTGGAGATCCGCAAGCCCTCCGGCGACTTCAACCGCAAGTCGCTGAACCTGCACCATGGGATCTCGGTGACCGACGAGTTCATGGAAGCGGTCCGCGAGGGCGCCCTGTTCGGCCTGCGCTCGCCGAAGACCGGCGAGGTGATCCGCGAGGTCGACGCCCGCTCGCTGTGGCAGAAGATCCTCGAGATCCGCCTGCAGACCGGCGAGCCCTACCTGATCTTCGCCGACACCGTGAACCGCGCCATGCCGCAGCACCAGCGCGAGCTCGGCCTCAGCGTGCGCCAGTCCAACCTCTGCTCGGAGATCATGCTGCACACCGGCAAGGATCACCTGGGCGAGGAGCGCACGGCGGTCTGCTGCCTCTCGTCCGTGAACGCCGAGAAGTTCCTCGAATGGCGCGACCATCCGAGCTTCATCGAGGACGTCATGCGCTTCCTCGACAACGTGCTCGAGGACTTCATCCAGCGCGCGCCGCCGGAGATGAAGAACGCCGTCTACGCCGCCCAGCGGGAGCGTTCCGTCGGGCTTGGCCTGATGGGCTTCCACTCCTTCCTGCAGAGCCAGAACGTGCCCTTCGAGAGCGCGCTCGCGAAGAGCTGGAACATGCGGCTGTTCAAGACCCTGCGCCGGCAGTGCGACGCCGCCTCGCGCACGCTGGCGGCCGAGCGCGGCCCCTGCCCGGACGCCGCCGAGCGCGGGGTGATGGAGCGCTTCTCCCACAAGCTCGCCATCGCCCCCACCGCCTCGATCTCGATCATCTGCGGCGGGACGAGCGCCGGCATCGAGCCGATCCCGGCCAACATCTACACCCACAAGACCCTCTCGGGCTCCTTCGCGGTGAAGAACCCCTACCTGGAGCGCCTGCTCCAGGCGAAGGGCCAGGACACGCCCGCCATCTGGGATTCGATCCTGCAGAACGAGGGCTCGGTGCAGCACCTCGACTTCTTGAGCCAGGACGAGAAAGACGTCTACAAGACCGCCTTTGAGATTGACCAGCGTTGGGTCGTGGAGCTTGCGGCCGACCGCACGCCGGACATCTGCCAGTCCCAATCGATCAACTTGTTCATCCCGGGCAACGTTGAGAAATGGGACCTGCACATGCTTCACTGGATGGCTTGGGAGCGGGGGTGCAAGTCGCTCTATTACCTGCGGTCCAAGTCGGTGCAGCGGGCGGCGCACGCGGGGGGCGAGGCGACGGCGGCGCTCGAGGTCCAGAGCGGCGAAAAGACCGACTACGAGGAGTGTCTCGCCTGCCAATAGGCGGGCTGGCCCAGGTCTTGCAAGGTCCAGTTTGAGGCAGATCAAGGCGACCGATCCGTCAGCTTGGCAGTGATGCGGAACGAGTTGGCCGATTGCGCCTTTGCTTGTTGTGGATTTGTCGCGCGGGTTCCGCGCCGCAAGGACCGGGCTGGGAGATAAATTGATGCGGCGAGCGTCTATTCTCGCCATCGCCTTGGGCTGCGCCGCGGGGCCGGCGCTGGCGGCGCCGCAAGGCTCGCCGCGGCTTCCCACCGCCCAGGCGCTGGCCCAGGCCGCCTTCGCCCCCGGCTCCGCGCCCGCCGACAGCGACCCCATCGGCCGCCTGCTGGACCGTAACGCCGGCTGGGCGATCGGCGAGCCGGCCGCGGACACCATGAGGCTCGCGCTCGGCAAGTTCGCGTTCGGCGCCGGCGGGGTGGCCGTCGAGGTCGAGCCGCACGCGGACCTGGCGTTCGACTCGTTCGGATCCGGCTCGGCCGAGGCCGGCGCGACGGTGCAGCTCTCCCGGGCCGATCTCGCCGCCGAGCGGCTGAAGGCGCTGGGCGTGCGCGACGGCGCCGAGTTCGGCGACCAGGGCCGCTGGTACATCTTCGCCGCGGCGAGCGGCCGGGCCGTCGGGCTCAACATGCTGCACGGCGAGGCGGGCTGGAACCGCGCCGGCTGGTCGACCGATCCCACCTCCAAGCTGGTCGGCGACACCCAGGTGGGCGTCGGCTGGCGCAAGGGCGCGATCCAGACCTCGGTCGGCTTCGTGCACCGCGAGGTGAAGGGCGAGCACCTGCTGCAGGGCGTCGATCCGCACGCCGATTCGATGGTCGCGTTTTCGTTCTCCGTCCGGCCGCGGAAATAGAACCGCGGAAAACGCGGAAGCGCGCAGAAAAGATTCGCGGGTGCGCCGCACGGAGACGATCGAGCTCTGCGGCGAGGCCAAGCTCCAGTCCCCGCGGTCAGGCGACATGGGTCCCGGATCGGCCTTGCGGCCGTCCATACATGACAGGGGAGCGGCGCTTGTTCACAACATATTGGGGCGCGCGCCGCACTTCGCGCTAGATGTTGTCGGCGGCGGTGGTAGCGTGAAACCCGTCCGTCCGTTCATCCGAGGCCAAGTCCCGTGACCCAGTCGAAGCCCCTGCCCGGCCTGCTCACTCCGTCCTTCGCCTACAAGCCGTTCCGCTACCCGTGGGCCTACGAGTTCTGGAAGAAGCAGCAGCAGGTGCACTGGATCCCCGAGGAGATCCCGCTCGGCGAGGACTGCAAGGACTGGGCGGCCAAGCTGAACGACCGCGAGCGAAACCTGCTCAGCCAGATCTTCCGCTTCTTCACCCAGTCGGACGTCGAGGTGAACGACAACTACATGGAACGCTACGCCCGCGTCTTCAAACCCACCGAAGTGAAGATGATGCTGGCGGCGTTCTCCAACATGGAGACCATCCACATCGCCGCCTACGCCCTGCTGCTGGAGACCATCGGCATGCCGGAGGCGGAGTTCACCGCCTTCCTCGACTACCAGGCGATGCGCGACAAGCACGACTACATGCAGCAGTTCGGGGTCGAGACGAACGCCGACATCGCCCGGACGCTCGCCATGTTCGGCGGCTTCACCGAGGGGCTGCAGCTGTTCGCCAGCTTCGCCATGCTGATGAACTTCCCGCGCCACAACAAGATGAAGGGCATGGGCCAGATCATCTCCTGGAGCGTGCGCGACGAGAGCCTGCACTGCGAGGGGATGATCAAGCTCTACCACGCCTTCCAGGCCGAGACCGGCGCGGTGACCAAGGCGGTCGCCGCCGACATCGTCGACTGCTGCCAGACGGTGGTCGGGCTGGAGGACAAGTTCATCGACCTCGCCTTCGAGGCGGGCGAGGTGCAGGGCATGACGCCCGACGACATCAAGGCCTACATCCGCTTCATCGCCGACTGGCGCCTGCGCCAGCTCAACCTGCCGGAGGTCTATGGGGGCCGGCGCGAGAACCCGCTGCCGTGGCTGCAGTCGATGCTCTCCGGCGTCGAGCACGCCAACTTCTTCGAGGCCCGCGCGACCGAGTACTCGAAGGCCGCGACCCGCGGCCAGTGGCACGGCGAGGCGGGTGTGTGGGCGGAGTTCGATCGGGTGCAGGCCAAGCGCGCGGAGGGCGCGGCGGCGGGGTGAGCCCGCCCCCGCTCATCCCGGCGAAGGCCGGGATCCAAGCTGAGTCATTCCCAGATCCGCAAGTCGTAGCCGTTCCCGATGGGGTGGATTCCAAGCTCGCTGTGCACCGGCAGGCCGCCATGAGACCCAAGGCGGGTCGGGTTCGGGGCGAGCCGGTCGGCGACCCGCTGAACAAGCCGTCTTCGTTCACGACCCTTCCTCCTCGATAGAGAAGGGCGGGGATGGTGGTGTGAGCAGGGCGGTGACGGGAGGGCGTTCATTGGCTCCGGCGCCCACTCGCGAGCTTCGCCCCAGGTCAGAGGCGCCACCACCACCCCTGCCCCTCCTCCATCGAGGAGGAGGGGTGACATGGGCAGGCCGGCAGGCATGATGGCCGCCATGCGACCCAAGGCGGATTGGGATCGCGCGCGAAGCTAATCGTAGGGGGGAGGGTGCAATGGATTACTACCAAGGCGTGGTGGTCGAGTACTTGCGCGCCGATCGTGCCATGTTCGTGAACACCGAGTACTGCATTCAGATATCTGATGCGCTCAATCCAGGACCAGGCGAGCACTGGTTCTGCGACGCAGTCGCTTGCGACTTCCGGGCTCGCACCGTCTTCCTCTGCGAGATCAGCTTCAGCGCTTCTCTTGGCTCCATGATTCGGCGGCTGAAGGCCTGGCGGGACAATTGGGATGGTGTGAGAGCGGCTCTTCGCAGAGATGGTCGCGTACCTGACACCTGGGCCGTAAGGCCCTGGTGCTTCATCCCACAGCGAGAGGGACCGAAAGACCAGCTGGCCAAGCAATGCCAGGCGATTCAGGCAGTGGGGGCACCGGCCTTCGTGCCTAAGGTTCTGCCGTTGGAATTGGTGCAGCCTTGGCGCTACCGCTCATGGGATCGAGTGCGAGGCGAAGCACCAGCGAGGCCCCCCGCGATACCCGAGGTCATGTGGGATTGATTGCGGCGAAGCCCTTCCCCTCGATGGGGAAGGGTTGGGATGGGGTGAGCGCATTGCGGCGACGTTGTCGTTGGTGAGGGGTCGGCGCCACTCGAGCGCTTGCTGCGGCGCCGCGGCCGCGCCCCACCCCTGCCCCTCCCCATCGAGGGAAGGGGTGACAGGGGCAGGCCGGCAGGCCGCCATGAGACCCGAGGCGGATTGGGATCGGGGCCAACCGGTCGGCGACCCGCTGAATAACCCGTCTTCGTTCGAGACCCTACCTCCATCGAGGAGGAGGGGACGCGACATGGACGGACAGCTCGGAGCTTCCCTGACGCGGCGGCGGGTGGGTAGAGAGGGGCGATGAGCGCCACGAAGACCGCCGTATCGATCCCGCTGGAGCGCCTGGGTCCGGGCCGCTGGGCCACCGTGGCCGGGGCGGAGTGGGGCAATCCGGGCGGCGGGCTGTGGGGCGGCTATGCGATCGGGCTGTGCATCCGGGTGGTCGAGGCCGAGCCGCAGGCGGTGGGCGAGCCGCTGTCGCTGACGCTGACCTATGCCGCGGCGCTGCCCGCCGGCCCGCTCGACATCCGCACGCGCCGGCTGCGGCAGGGCGGCTCGGTGGGCGTCTGGGAGGTCGAGGTGCTGCCGGCCGGCTCGGACGAGGTGGGCGTGCATGGCATGGTGACGATGGCGAAGCGGCCGCGGACGCCGGATTTCGCCTTCGCGCAGATGCCCGACGCGCCCGATCCGGAGAGCCTGCCCGCGCCCGAGCCGCCGCAAGGGGCGGCGCTGCACTTCGGCGCCTCGGCGTTCGAGCGGCGCATGGGAGACGCCTTCCCGCCGACGCCCTCGGGGGATTCGCGCACGCTGGCCTGGGCGCGCTCCCGGCGGGGGCCGCTCGACAAGGCGCTGCTGGGCATGATGACCGACCACTCGGCGCCCAGGGCGATGTATGCGCTCGGCCGCAACGCGATGACCACGACCCTGACGCTGACCGCCTACCTGCACGCCACCGCCGAGGAGATCGCCGCGGTGGGCGACGACTTCATCCTGGTGGAGTGCGAGGGCCGGGTGGGCGGCGGCGGCGCCTCGGACGAGCGGTCGAGCTACTGGCGGCGCGACGGCAAGCTCTTGGCCACCAGCGAGCAGCTTGTCTGGTACCGCGAGGTGCGAAGGAACGCGCCGGAGTAGCGGAGCCTCAGACCTCCACGACCGCCTTGCCGACCGGCGTGAGCGCCAGGCCGGCGAGCTTCACATGCTGCCAGGCGAAGGGGATGCCGATGATCGTGATCGCCAGCCCGAAGGCCAGCACCAGGTGGTGCAGCGCCAGCCACCAGCCGGCGAGCAGCAGCCACAGGACGTTCAGCAGACAGCTCGCCGCGCCGTCGTCGCGGTCGATGACGATGCGGCCGAACGGCCAGTAGCTGAAGCCCGCCATGCGGAAGGCGGCGGGCGTCCAGGGCAGGCCGACGATGGTGATCGCCAGGAGGACGCCGGCCAGGATCCAGGCCGTGCCGGAGATCCAGCCGCCGAACACGAACCACAGGATATTGAGCAACAGCCGCATGGCGCCCTCCCAGGCCGGTCTAGCACAGGGCCGGGGAGGGCGCGCGCCGGCGGCTCAGCGATAGCGGGCGGCGCGATCGACATCGCGGTCGAGGTCGCGCAGGCGCTCGCGCAGGCGGTAGCGGGCGTCCGGCGGCAGGCGGTCGCCGCGCGCTTCGAAGATGCGGGCCTCGTCGGCGCGGATGTCGCGCAGCCGGCCCATCAGGTCGCGGGCCTCGCCGCGGTCGATCCGGCCGTCGCGCACGCCGTGGCGGATCTCCTCGTGGATGCGGTCCTCGTAGGCGCGCAGGTCCGGAGAGCCGGGCCGGTCGCCCCAGGCGCGGTCGTCGTCCCAATCGCCGCGCGGCGGCGGCGCGCGGTACTCGGCCGGGCGGTAATCGGCGGGGCGGCCCTCGACCCAGGCGCCGCGGCGGTCGTAGTAGCCCCAGGCGAGGTTGGGATCGACGGCGTTGGCGTGCCAGCCGCCGCGGTCGTCGTACCAGCCGTAGGCGTGGCGGCAGTCGGCCGGGCCCTTGGCGACCTGGTTGCCGATCACCGCGCCGGCGACGCCGCCGACCACGGCGCCGGTCGCGCGGTCGTGGTGGCCGGCCACCGAAGACCCGATCAGGGCGCCGGCGACCGCGCCGATCGCCGTGCCGGCGACGCGGTTCTGGGCCCGCTGCTCGCAGGTCTCCTGCGCCGCGGCGGCGGAGGGGATGACGACGGCGAGCGCAAAGCCCGCCAGCAGGATGTTGCGACGCATGGTGTTCTCCTCGTGGACGACGGCCACGCCGTCTGTAGGGGCAGGACCCTGCCGCGAACAAGCTGAACTGTGCAGGACGCGTTCGTTCAGCCGCGGTTCACCCGCCGGTGTGCGGGAATGTGGGCGCGGTGCACCGATCGGGCGCAGAACCGCCGATCACTCAACTGCCGCGCGCAACCGGAGGTTAACCTGTCCGGGTGTTCCATCGGCCCGCAAGAGGTCGGCGATGAACACCCGTTCGAACGCAAAGTCCGCACCCGGCGGCGGCGCCGAAGGCCAGGACCTGCTCGCCGCCCCCAACCTCTGGCTGCGCGCGGCGCTGGCGGCGCTGGTGGCGATCGCCGGCTGGCCGGTGGCGCCGGCGGCCTGGGTCACCGGCTGGCTGGCGGCGTGGACGCTGGTGAGCCTGAGCGAACAGGCCTTTGCGCGGCGGCGGGGCTTCGAGGCGCCGAGCGCCGTCGGCCTCGCCCTCACCTTCTCCCTGGCCGTCCTGGGCGCAGCGGCGGCCGCGGTGATGATCTCGCGCGGCGACGGCGGGGCGCGGCTGTTCGCCATCGCCCTGATCGGCTTCTCCACCGTCAATATCCTGCTGCGCTACTATTCGGCGCCGAAGATGCTGATGGCGGCGCTGTCGCCGCACCTCGCGGTGCTCGGCCTGGTGGCCGTCGGCATGACGGTGCGATCCGCACAAGCCGGCGACTGGCTGCGGGCCCTGACGCCGCCGGCGACGCTGGGGCTCTACGCCATGCTGCTCTGGCCGGCGCGCAACAAGCTGATGGCGGCCTGGCGCAGGCTCTCCGACGCCACCGCCGCCGCCGAGCAGGCGAGCCGCGCCAAGGACGAGTTCCTGGCCACCATGAGCCACGAGATCCGCACGCCGCTGAACGGCATCCTGGGCATGGCCCAGGCGATGCAGGGCGAATCCCTGCCCGGCAAGCAGATGGGCCGCCTTCGGATCATCCGCGGCTGCGGCGAGACCCTGCTGGCCATCCTCAACGACGTGCTGGACCTGGCGCGGATCGAGGCGGGCCAGCTGAAGATCGAGCGCGAGGCGTTCGACATGGAGCACATCGCGCGCGGCGCGGTGGCCCCGTTCGCCCACATGGCAGACCAGAAGGGCGTGGCGCTGAGCTTCTCGATCGAGGCGGCCGCGAAGGGTTCGTTCCTCGGCGACCGGGTGCGCATCCGCCAGGTGCTCTACAACCTGGTCTCCAATGCGGTGAAGTTCACCGACCACGGCAGTGTGGCGGTGGGAATCAGTCACGGGCCGGAGGGGCTCAGGCTGGAGGTGGCCGACAGCGGCGCGGGCATATCCGAGGAGACCCGCGCGCGGATCTTCGAGCGCTTCGTCCAAGGCGACGGCTCGTCCACCCGGCGGGTCGGCGGGACGGGGCTGGGCCTGGCCATCTGCCGCCAGCTCGTCGAGCTGATGGGCGGGACGATCGCGGTGGACAGCGCCGAGGGCCGCGGCTCGCTGTTCACGGTGACCCTGCCGCTGGAGCGGATCTCCGGGCCGCAGACCCTTGCGGCGCGCGAGGAGCCCGAGGCGCCGGCGGCCGCCGCCTCGCTGCGCATCCTGGCGGCCGAGGACAACGAGGTGAACCGCCAGGTGATCGCCGCCCTCCTGGACCAGGCGGGCCTGTCGCTGACGCTCGCGGCGGACGGATCCGAGGCGGTGGCCGCCTGGCGCGGCGGCGAGTGGGACCTGATCCTGATGGACATCCAGATGCCGGTGATGGACGGCGTCAGCGCCACGCGCCTGATCCGCTCGGAGGAAGCGGCCGGCGGCCGGCCCCGCACGCCGATCCTGGCGGTGACCGCCAACGCCCTGCCGGAGCAACAGGCCGAGTACCTAGCGGCCGGCATGGACGGCGTGGTGGCCAAGCCGCTGCAGATCGCGACGCTCTTCCGGGCCATCGAACGGGCGCTGGAGGGCGACACGGCCGGGGCGGCGCAGGCCGCCTGACCGCCACGCCTCGGAACCGAACCGTCGAATGACGGTTCTGGGCGCCATGACGCCGCAAGCCCTGAGAGACGAGGCGAACGCCGCCGAGACTGCGGCCGCCAGGCTCGCCCCCGGCCCGCAGCGCGAGTGGCTGCTGGCCAAGGCCGAGGCCCTGCGCCACGAGGCCGAGCGCATGGAGCAGCGGCTTTCGACCCGCGCGCGCCTGCTCAGGCCCGACGAGCGCGATCGGCCTTAGGGATCAGCCCGCCTTGCTGAAGCCGGCCGCGGCGAAGGCGCGCTCGGCGCCGGGCGCGGTGGCGGCGCGGATGAGGCGCTTCAGCGGCTCGAGCAGCAACGGCTTGGAGATCACCGCCTGGAAACCCAGGAGGCGGTAGTCCTCGCAGGCGCGGCTCATCACGTCGGCGGTGATGGCGATGACCGGGATCGCCGCGGTCTCGGGCGCGCCGGCGCGGAGCTGCGCCAGGAAACCCGGCCCGTCGAGGCCCGGCATGTGGATGTCGGAGATGATCAGGTCGAACGGCTCGAGAGCCAGCCGCGCCAGGCCTTCGGCCGCGGAGCTGGCCGCTTCCGCCGCATGGCCGAGCTCGACCAGGAGATGGTGCATCACCAGGCGGCTCACCGCGTCGTCGTCGACGTGCAGGATCTTCAGGCCGTCTCGCGCAGCGTCGTGGTGACGGACGTCCATGGGGCGCAGTCTCCCGCGTTCAGCCGCAGCCTGCGCGCGCCGTGGTGAAGGCCGCGCCAAGATTCACCATGAATCCCGTTATTTCCGTTCTCCGGTTACCCATTCTGAGGCGCCGGCGGTCCGGAGCCCCAGGCCGGGATCGGCGCCTCGATCTGGTTCTCCCACTTGGCGACCACGGCGGAGGCCACGGAGTTGCCGACCACATTGGTGGCCGAGCGGCCCATGTCGAGCAGGTGGTCGACCGCGAGGATCAGGATCAGGCCGGCCTCCGGCATGCGGAAATAGGCGAGCGTGGCGGCGATCACCACCAGCGAGGCGCGCGGCACGCCGGCCATGCCCTTGGAGGTCACCATCAGCAGCAGCAGCATGGTCACCTGCTGGGCGATCGACATGTGGATGCCGTAGACCTGGGCGATGAACAGGGTCGCGAAGGTGCAGTACATCATCGAGCCGTCGAGGTTGAACGAGTAGCCGAGCGGCAGGACGAAGCTCGCCACCTTGCGCGAGATCCCCCACTTCTGGAGCTCCTCCAGCGTCCGCGGATAGGCGGCTTCCGAGGAGGCGGTCGAGAAGGCCAGCAGCGCGGGGCTGCGGATCGCCGCCATCAGCTTGAGCGCGCGCGGACCCGCCACGGCGACGACGACCGCGACCAGCAGCGTCCACAGGATGGCCAGCGACAGGTAGAAGCCGCCCACGAACTTCGCGTAGGTCGCCAGGATCGACAGCCCCTGGGTCGCCACCGTCGAGGCCAGCGCGGCGAAGATCGCCAGGGGCGCGGTGCGCATCACGTAGCCGGTGACCTTCAGCATGATCGCGGCCACCTGCTCGATGAGCGCCAGCACCGCCGGCGCGCGGTCGTCGACGGAAGCCACCGCGGTTCCGACGAAGATCGAGAACACCACGATCTGCAGGATCTCGTTGTTGGCCATCGCCTCGATGATCGAGGCCGGCACCAGGTGGGTGACGAAGGCCCGGAGCGTGAACTTCGACATGTCCACCGCCGCGGCGGCCTTGCCGGCGTCCGGCGCGGTGAGCGAGAGCCCCGCGCCCGGCTGCAGCAGGTGGACCATGATCAGGCCGATGGTCAGCGAGACGATCGAGGCGCCGATGAACCAGCCCATGGTCTTGGCGCCGGTCCGGCCGATGGCGGCGGCGTCCTCCATGTGGGCGATGCCGGCGACGAGGGTCGAGAAGACCAGCGGCGCGATGATCATCTTGATCAGCCGCAGGAAGACGTCGGTGACGATCGACAGGTTCTCGGCGACGGCCTTGGCCTGATCGGGGCTGGCGTATCGGTTGAGCGCCCAGCCCACCGCCACGCCCAGGACCATGGCCGCGACGATCAGGCTGGTGAACAGGCGGTTCATGCGGCGGAGGCCCCCAAAGGCTCGGGCGCGCTTTGTGGCGGCGAAGCGGCGCCGTGTCCATCCCGCCCGGCCTGTGACGCCGGTCACAGCCGCGGTTCGGGGGCCGGCCTAAGAAGCTGACGTCGCGACCAGCGACACACCCCTCGAAGGAGCTTCCATCATGAACCGCTACAGCTTCACCGCCGCCGTCGCCGCGCTCAGCTTGGCGTCCGGCGCCGCCTTCGCCCAGACCGCCGACCAGATGGTCGTCAAGCTCGGCGACCTGAACCTCGGGACCCCGCAGGGCTCCGCCGTCGCCCTGAAGCGCATCGACAACGCCGCGACCCAATTCTGCGGCGGCGACCTGAGCCGCGACATCGGCCGGCGCCTCGAGCAGCAGAAGTGCGCCTCGCAAATGACCGCCCAGGCGGTCACCAAGCTCAACGTCCTGCAGGCCTCGACCGGCGCGCACCCCAGCATCATCGTCGCGAGCCGCACCGCTCGCTGACCACGCCCTCTCCCCGAGGGAGACCCGACGGCGCATCGTCTGTGATAATCTCACAGCCGGTGCGTCGGCGGGCTTTCTCGTTCCGCCGCGGCGCTTCCATGAGGACGCGGCATGGTCATGGCCAGCGAGACCCTCGAGCGGGTCGCGACGGCGCTCAAGGAGGGCGAAGTCTTGCGCGTGCTCTCGATGGAGGCGTGCCTCACGCTGGCCCGCGCCGGCGCCCCGCTCGACCTCGCGTCGGGGGCGCTGCTGTGCCAGGCGGGGGATCCGGGCGATGCGGTGTTCCTGATCCTCGACGGAGAGATCGAGATCCGCACCAGTCTCGGCGGCGGCCGCGACGTCCGCTTCGTGGCGTTCGGCCGCGGCGCCCTGATCGGCGAGATGGCCGTGATCGACGGCGGCCCGCGCTCGACCGACATGGCCGCGACTCGCCGGAGTCGGCTGTGGCGCATCCCGCGCGCCGCGCTGCTCGAGACCCTGGAATCCGAGCCCAAGGCGGCGGTCGCCCTGCTCGTGGTGCTGAGCGCCCGCCTGCGGCGCACGAATGCGGCGCTGGAAGCCATGGCCGGTCTGGACCTCGGCGGCCGGCTGGCCCGGTCGCTGCTCGCCGAGCAGAGCGCGCGCGGGCTGGTCGGACTGACCCAGTCGGAGCTCGCGCGGCGGGTGGGCGCCTCGCGCGAGAAGGTCAACCGCAAGCTCAACGAATGGGCGGGCCAGGGCTGGGTCGAGCTGTCGGCCGCGGGCGTGCGGCTGACCGCGCCGGATCGGCTGCAGGGGCTGGTGAGCGGCGGTCTCGACGGCTGAGCCCGCCCGGAGGGCGCCCGAGACAGGCGCGCATTTCGGGCATAATCATGCGAGTTCCTGGCCGATCGGGGCCGTTGTGGGGGATCCCATCCAATGCCGATGTTGCAGACCTACCTTGCGCAGCTGAACCGCGAGTTCCACCCCGATCGCATCGGGGCGTTCAAGGCCCAGCGGCAGCAGCACTTCGCGCCGGGGCGGCCGCTCGACCTGGCGTTCCTGGGCGACGAGAAGACGCCGCTGGGCCGCGCCTGGAAGACGCATTTCGAGACCATCCCCGAAAGCCTGCGCGAGGCGATCCGCGGGGTCATCCACTCGGCGCTCGCCGCCGATCCGCCGATCCCGCTGACCTTCGCCTGGGCGCCCGGCTACGACTATGAGCTCAACGTCTGGCACGCCCCCGACACGGACATGACCCGCGGCGGCATCACCATGCTGATCAAGACGCGCTATCCCGCCGACCGGCACCCGCAGGATCGCGCCGGCCGGCCGGCTAGCTGATCCGCTCCAGCAGGCTATCCCCGACGCCCGCGACCTTCAGGGCTTCGACGAAGCCGTCGCGGTCGGCGGGACGGGCGTAGGGCGACAGCCTCGGCACGCGCGTCCGGCGGGCGCGGTCCTGGTCCTCCGAGGCGAACGCCGCCTGCGCTTCCTCCAGCCGCCCGAGCCGCACCAGGCTCGCCGCGATCACGCCGGAGGCGCGCAGGTCGTGCAGGGCGGTGGCGCTTTCGGCGTGGCGGATGGCCGCCTCGTACTGGCCGGCGTGAAAGTGCGCGAGCGCCAGGAGCGAGCGCATGGCGCCGAGCTGCGGATCATAGGGGCTGTAGCGGATGCTCCGCTCGATGGGCCCGATGGCCTCGGCGGCGCGGCCGGAATAGACCAGCACCTGGCCCAGCCGGAAGTGGCCGAAGGCGAAGTTCGGGTTGAGCGCGATAGTCTTGCGCGCCTCCTCCAGCGCCTCGCGGTGGCGGCCGAGATAGAGCGAGGCGCCCGAGCAGGCGAAGTAGCCGTAGGCGTCGCGCGGATCGAGACGGATCGCCTTGCGGGCCACCTCGCGCGCCTCGGCCAGATCGGACAGCGGCCGTTCGGACCAGCCGTACACCGCCGCGCCATAGAACGCGCGCGCCAGGCCGATGTAGCCCAGGGGCAGGTCCGGGTCCCGCTCGATGGCGCGCCGGAAGAAGCCCACGGCCACCTTGCAGCTCTCCCGCGACACCTTGTTCAGGTGCCACATGCCGCGCTGGTAGAAGTCCAGGGCGTCGAAGTCGGCGAGGTCCTTGCGCGCGGTGCGCACGCCTTCGCTCTGCAGCATGGCCGGCTCGATCGCGCCCACCACGTGCTCGGTGATCTCGTCCTGCACGGCTAGGACGTCGGTCACCTCGCGGTCGTAGTTCTCGGCCCAGACGTGGGTCGCGTCGGAGGCTTCGATGAGCTGCGCGCTCACCCGCATCCGGGGCCCCGCGCGGCGCACGCTGCCCTGCAGCACGTAGCGGACGCCAAGGTCGCGGCCGACGCTGCTCACGTCGACCTCGCGGTCCTTGTAGGCGAAGCTCGAGTTGCGGCCGATGACGAAGAACCAGCGCCAGCGGGACAGCGCCGTGACGATGTCGTCGGTGACCGCGTCGGCGAAGTACTCCTGCTCCGGATCGCCGCTCATGTTGCGGAATGGCAGCACCACGATCGAAGGCTTCGAGGGCAACGGCAGCCGCGGCGTCGCGGCGGCCGGAGCCGGACCCTCGGCGCGGACGCGATAAACCTGCACCGAGCGCGGAATGTTCTTCAGCTGCTGCGGGCCCATGTCCTCGAACACCGCCTCGACGCGCCCCTGGGTGTCCTCCTGCACGCGGCTGGACACCAGCACGCCCCCAGGGTCGGCCATGGCCTGCAGGCGCGCGGCCACATTGACCCCGTCGCCGAACACGTCGCCCGCCTCGACCACCACGTCGGCGACGTGCAGGCCGATGCGGAAGAGCAGGCGCCGCTCCGGCGCCAGATCGGCGCTGCGCTCGGCCACGCCGGCCTGGATCTCGAGCGCGGCATGCAGGCCCGCCGCGGCGCTCGCGAAGGTCGCCAGAACACCGTCGCCCGTCGTCTTGATCACCTCGCCGCCGCGCCGGCCGACAGCAGGACGGATCACCTCGCCGAGAAGCGCGGCGAACCGGGCCAGGGCGCCCTCCTCGTCGGCGGCGACCAGGCGGCTGTAGCCCGCGACGTCAGCCGCCAGGATCGCGCTGAGGCGTCTTTCGCGCGTGGGCGCTGTCACTGCCGGGCTCTCCCCACCAGCAAGCTCGTCGACCTGCCGAACGGCTGTTCGAATCCAACATGGGCTGGCGAAGGGACGATGACAACATGAACGCCGCGGCAGTCGAGCGCGGTTTGTCTCGGCGCTCGCTTCCCGGGCGGGGCGCGATATAAGGCGACATGGCCCTGGACAGCACGGCCGCCGGCATCACCGACCGGCTGGAGGCGGAGTACCGCCGAAGCGTGGAGGCGTTGCGCATCGCCTTGCGGGCGTTCCTAGCCGAGGGAACGCCGCCCGATCCGAAGCTGCGCGCCGAAGCCGCCTTCAGCTATCCTGAGCTTCGCCTGCATTGGCCGGCGGGGCGGGCCTATCCGCGGATCGGCCGGGCCTTCGCCCGCATCGGTCTGCCTGGCCATTATTCGGTGACGGTCACCCGCCCGGACCTGTTCCGCGACTACCTGGTCGAGCAGCTTTCGCTGATCCAGCGGGATTTCGAGGTGGAGATCGAGGTCGGCCGTTCGGCGCAGGAGATCCCTTTCGCCTATGTGCTGGACGGGGCCGCCGACATCGAGCTCGCCGACCGCAGCTCGGCCGAGATCGCCCGCTACTTCCCGACCACCGAGCTCGCCTACATCGGCGACGAGATCGCCGACGGATCCTGGCTGACGCCCGGGGATTTGCCCCGCCCGCTGGCGCTGTTCGACGGGCTGCGCACCGACTTCTCCCTGGCCAGGCTGGCGCACTACACCGGCACGCCGGCCGAGCACGTGCAGCAGTACATCCTGTTCACCAACTACCACCGCTACGTCGACGAGTTCGTCCGCTGGGGCTGCGAGCAGCTCAAGCGCGGCGGCGCCTACAAGGCGCTCTCGGCGGCTGGCCAGGTCTACGTCACGGCGGAGACGCCCAATCCAGAGGCGCAGGTCGCCGCCGGCTCATGGCGCAAGCACCAGATGCCGGCCTACCACCTGATGGCCGACGGCCGCCGCGGGGTCACGCTGGTCAACATCGGGGTGGGCCCGTCCAACGCCAAGACCATCTGCGACCACCTGGCGGTGCTCAGGCCGCAGGCCTGGCTGATGATCGGCCACTGCGGCGGGCTGCGGGGCTCGCAGACCATCGGCGACTATGTGCTGGCCCACGCCTATCTGCGCGACGACAACGTGCTCGACCGGGTGCTGCCGCCGGAGATCCCGATTCCGCCGATCGCCGAGGTGCAGGTGGCGCTCAACGCCGCCGCCGAACGGGTGACGGGGGAAACCGGCGAGCTGCTGAAACGGCGCCTGCGCACCGGCACGGTGGTCACCACCGACGACCGCAACTGGGAGCTCCGCTATTCGTCCTCGGCCCAGCGGTTCAACCAGAGCCGGGCCGTCGCCATCGACATGGAGTCAGCCACCATCGCCGCCCAGGGCTACCGGTTCCGGGTGCCCTACGGCACCCTGCTCTGCGTTTCCGACAAGCCGCTGCACGGGGAGATCAAGCTGCCCGGCCAGGCGAACGCGTTCTACGAGCGGGCCATCGGCCAGCACCTGCAGATCGCCATCGCCACCGTCGACCTCCTGAAGGGCGAGGGCGCGCGGCTGCACTCGCGCAAGCTCCGCAGCTTCGACGAGCCGCCGTTCCGCTGAGGCGGTTTCGACCACGAAAGTCATGAAAGAACACGAACGGACGCCATCCGGAGTCGGAGGGGATCATGCGCCGCCTGCCGCTACTCGCTCTCGCCGCGACGCTCGTCGCCGGAACCGCGTTCGCCGCTCCTTATCGTGCGCCGCACACGGCCTATGGAGCGCCCGACCTTCAGGGGATCTGGACCAACTCGGCGCTGACCTTCCTGGAGCGGCCGCCGATCTTCAAGGGCCTGATCGCGACGCCTCAGGAGGAGGCGATGGTGATCGCAGGCTTCAGGAAGATGGTGGGCGGCCTGCTGGAACCGAGCGTCGATCCGAAGCTGCCGGCGCCGCCGGAGGTGAAGAACGCCCCGCAGGCCGACATCCTGGAGATGGACTTGCACCTGGGCCGCATCGACGGACAGATGCGCTCGTCATGGGTGGTCGACCCGGCGGACGGCAAGATCCCCTACAACCAGGCTGGCAAGGCGGCCCTCAAGGCCGCTGACAGGCACTCCTACGACGGGCCCGAGTCGCGGCCTGCGGAAGAGCGCTGCCTGATCGCCATCGGCTCGCCCGACGGGCCGCCAATGATGAACACCGGCTTCAACGCCAATTACCAGATCGTCCAGACCAAGGACTCCGTGGCCATCGAGATCGAAATGAACCACGACGTGCGGATCATCCGGCTCGACCCCCAACGCCGGCACATCCCGGCCGAGATCCGCCCCTGGCTGGGGGATTCGGTGGGCTGGTGGGAGGGCGACACCCTGGTCATCGAGACGACCAACTTCGAGCCCCGCTCACACGTCTCCTCGCTGAACGGCGACATCGTCTATTCGCCGCAGGCGAAGCTCATCGAGCGGTTCACCCGCACGGGGCCCGGGGAGATCCTGTACCAGTTCGGCGTCGACGACCCGGCCTATCTGACCAAGCCCTGGCGCGCCGAGATGCCGATGCGCGCGACCAAGGGGCCGATCTACGAATACGCCTGCCACGAGGGCAACTACTCGCTCCCCAACGCTCTTGCGGGCGCCCGCTATCAGGAGGCCCATCCCGCCGCGCCCGCCACTCCGGCAGCGATGCCATAGCCGTCTCGATCCGCCGGCCGAAGCGGGTTACAGGATCGGCCGATGAGCCGGCACATCGACTTCGACGGGATCGAGAACTTCCGGGATTTCGGGGGCTATCCGACGACCTGCGGCCGCGGCCTGAAATCCGCCCGGCTCTACCGGTCCGGCGCGCACCACATGGCGAGCGAGGCCGACCTCGCCCGGCTGCGCGGACTGGGGGTCAGCGTCGTGGTCGACCTGCGCCAGCCGCACGAGCGCAAGCGCGAGCCGTCGCGCCGCTGGGCGGGCTTCGACGCGGCGGTGATCGAGAACGACATCGTCTCGGAACATCCCGACTGGCTGGACAAGCTGAAGCTCTGCGACCTGAGCGCCGGCTGGTTCTTCGAGGACACCCGCAACTACTACCGGCTGACGCCCTTCGAGGCCCGCTACACCCATCTCTACAGCGCCTACTTCCGGGCGCTCGGCGAAGCGGAGGGCGCGGTCATCGTCCATTGCGCGGCCGGCAAGGACCGCACCGGCATCGCCTGCGCGCTCACCCATCACATCGCCGGCGTGCATCCCGACGACATCATGGCCGACTTCCTGCTGACCAACGACGAGACGCGGATCGAGCGCAAGATGGCCGCGCTGGAGCCCTACTTCGCCGCGCACCTGGGCCGCACCGCGAGCCCGGAGGCCGTGCGCACTGCGGTTTCCGTCTTCCCGGAGTACCTGGAGACCGCGTTTGCGAGCATGCGTGAGCGCTACGGCTCGGTGGAAGCCTATCTGGAGCAGGCGCTGGGGGTCGATCGGGCCCTGCGCGAACGCATCCGCCACCGGTTGCTGGACGGCTGAGATGCATGCGCCCGCCGCAGTCTCCGCAAACCGCGACGGGCGCAATCAGGGACAGACCTCCAGAGGAAGGCCCGCATTCAGAATTGCGTGCGCCGCGCGAGGCGCCTAATCACCACGCCGTGAATCACGGAGTGATGATGCAAAGCTTCCAACCGCCGCGCCGGATCCTGATGGGGCCCGGCCCCTCCGATGTCAGCCCGCGCGTGCTGGCGGCGCTCGCCAGGCCGACGATCGGCCACCTCGATCCCGAGTTCCAGGCGCTGATGGAGGAGATCAAGGCCGCGCTGCAGCGGCTGTTCAACGCCCCCGAGCACGCCTGCGTGCCGCTGCCCGCGCCGGGCACCGCCGGCATGGAGGCGGCGATGATGAACCTGCTGGAGCCGGGCGAGCGGGCGGTGATCGCGGTGAACGGCGCGTTCGGCGGGCGGATGGCCGACATGGCCGGCCGCGCCGGGGCCAGCGTGGTCACGATCGACCACGAGTGGGGCCAGCCGGTCGATCCGAAGAAGGTGGAGCCGGTGCTGGCCGCGGCGCCGACCAAGGTGCTGGCCTTCGTGCACGCCGAGACCTCGACCGGCGCGCGGACCGATCCCGGCCCGCTCTGCGCCATCGCCCGCAAGCACGGCGCGCTGAGCGTCGTCGACTGCGTGACCTCGCTGGGCGGCATCGCGGTGGACGTGGCCGGCTGGGACGCCGACGTGGTCTATTCCGGGACCCAGAAGTGCCTCTCCGCGCCGCCGGGGCTGGCGCCGATCGCGCTCTCGAAGCGGGCGCAGGCGGCGATCTCCGGCCGCCGGGAGAAGGTCAGGAACTGGCTGCTCGATTTCAACCTCCTGATGTCCTACTGGGGCGGCGAGGGCGGCCGGACCTATCACCACACCGCCCCGATCAACGCCCTCTACGGCCTGCACGAGGCGCTGGTCGCGCTGTTCGAGGAGGGGCAGCAGGCGGCGATCGTGCGCCATGCGCGCGTGCACGAGGCCTTCGCGGCGGGACTGGAGGCGGTGGGGCTCGCCATCCTGGTCGACCCCGCCCACCGCCTGCCGCAACTGAACGCCGTGGTCGTGCCCGAGGGGATCGACGAGGCCGCAGTGCGGGCCCACGTGCTGCAAGCCTGGGACCTGGAGATCGGCGCGGGCCTGGGGCCGCTGAAGGGCCGCATCTGGCGCATCGGCCTGATGGGCGCCTCGGCCACCCCCTGGCACGTGCGGCTGTGCCTGACCGCGCTTTGCCAGGCGCTCGGCGCGCAGGGCCGGACGGCCGATGCGGCGGCGGCGGTCGCCGCGGCCGAGAAGAAGCTGGCCTGAATTCTGCCGCTCCCCTCCACGGCAAGGGGGGCGGCCCGGGACGACATGGAGGATGGCCGTGCGGGAACGCAGCGTCTAACGTCCGCCGCAAACCGCCTGTCCAACAAGGGCGGACCCGGGGAGACGCAATTGGCCGAATCCAGCTCGCTCGAGACGCACGGCCCGGCGTCCGTGCTCGATCCGCCGATCGTCTCCGAGATCGGCGGCGATGCGAGGCTCGACCGCGGCGCGGTCTCCTGGTCGATCTTCGAGGGCGGCCGGGATCCGTACGTGATCCTGATGACCATCTACATCTTCATGCCCTACGTCGCCTCGGTGATGGTCGGCGACCCGGTGCGCGGCCAGGAAGTGATCTCGCGCTGGCAGCAGTACGCGGGCTGGATCGTGATGGGGACCGCGCCCTTCCTCGGCGCCTCCATCGACAAGCTCGGGCCGCGCAAGGCCTGGCTCGCCCTGCTGGTGGCGGTGATGACCCCGATGATCGCCGCCTTGTGGTGGGCGAGACCCGACCAGAGCGCGCTCTCCGTCACCGCCGCCATGCTGATCGCCATGGTCGTCAACGTGCTGTTCTCCTACACCGAGGTCCTGCACAACTCGATGCTGGTGCGCGCCGCCGGGCTGAGCGGAGCGCACAAGGCCTCGGGGCTGGCGCTGTCGCTCGGCAACGGGGCTTCGGTGCTGGCGCTCGCGTTCACCGCCTGGGCCTTCGCCCTGCCCGGCAAGGTGCATTGGGCCTGGGTGCCTGCCACGCCGCTGTTCGGGCTGAACCCCGCGCTGCACGAGCCGGAGCGGGTGGTGGCCCTGCTCTCGGCGGGCATCCTGCTGGTGGGCGCGATCCCGCTGCTGCTGTTCACCCCCGATGCGCCGCGCACCGGGGTGCCGGCGCTGCGCGCCTTCGCCGAGGGGGCGGCCGACCTGTGGGGCATGCTGAAGACCGTGCGCCGCTACAAGGACGCGGTGGTCTATCTGGTCAGCCGGATGTTCTTCGTCGACGGCATGAACGGGGTGCTGTTCTTCTTCGGCGTGCTGGCCGCGGGCGTCATGAAATGGGGGCCGCTCGATCTCCTGATCACCGGGATCATCCTGTCCGTGGTGGCCGTGTTCGGCGGTTTCGTCGGCCGCTGGCTGGATGCCGGGCTGGGACCGAAGAACGCGCTCAGGATCGAGATCTTCATGACCATGCTGGGGTTGATCGCGCTCCTGGGCATGCGGCCCGACACCATCCTCTACGCGATCCACTACGATCCGCACGCCCATGCGCCGCTGTGGGCCGGGCCGGTCTATCGGACGCTTCCGGACCTCATCTACCTGCTGATCGGCTTCAACAATGCGATCTTCATCACCGGCCAGTACGCCTCGGCGCGGACCACGCTGACCCGCCTGACCCCGCCCGAGCAGACCGGCGCCTTCTTCGGCGTCTATGCCCTGTCCGGCGTGGCCACGGCCTGGCTCGCGCCCAGCCTGGTCAACATCGGCACCCGGCTCACGCACACCCAGCAGGGCGGCTTCTCGAGCATCGTCCTGCTGCTCGGCGTGGGGCTCGCGGGCCTCCTGTTCGTGCGCGGCGCCGGGCGTCGGGCGGCCTGATCGCGGCGAAGCCCGCAGCCCGCGCGATTTTTTCGGGCGGCCGGAATGGGTCGCCGCGGGCCGCTCGCGCGCATATGGGGCGTTGAATCTACAGCAAAATTCTCTAGAGCAACGGCGACATGCTTAACCGATACTCATGATTAATTTCAGTAAACCAAAGAAATAACGTCGCGAATACTCTCTTATTTACTGGGAATTAAACGCGTTCGGCGAAGTTGCTCCTGCGATTGGACGAGCAGGCGGTGGTTCCTACCCCTCCGCCGCCGGCCCGCGAATTGGAAGGAGCAAGTCATGTCCAAGTCCATTACCCGTTTCCTCAAGGACGAGTCGGGCGCCACGGCCATCGAGTATGGCCTGATCGCCGCCCTGGTGGCGGTGGTGCTGGTCACCGCGCTGACCACCCTCGGGACCAAGCTGCAGAACACCTTCACGACGGTGTCGAACAACCTGCCGTAATCGGTCCAGGGGACTTCCTGAATGGCAAGGCCCCCCGGCGACGCCGGGGGGCCTTCTGCTTTTGGGGCGCGGGGCGGTTGCGGCGGGGCGGCACTTGCGCGACAGGGAGAAATCCTCCCCCGCCAGGCCGCCCATGTCCGACGTCATCCTCGATACCGCCGAAGGCCCCGCGATCCCGGTGCGCGCGCTCCTGGAGAGCGAGACGGAGCGGGCGCTCGACGCCGCCCCGGCTGCGGCCAAGGCCTACGCCGCCATCTCCGAGTTCAAGGGCAAGGCCGGCCAGGTGTTGGCCGTGCCGGACGCCGACGGGGCGCTGGCCAGCGTGCTGTTCGGGCTCGGGGCGAAGCCGGACCCCATGGCGTTCCGGGCGCTTCCCGCCAAGCTGCCCGCCGGGACCTACCGCATCGCCCATGCGCCGAAGGCGCTCGCCGCCGACCAGATCGCGCTCGCCTTCGCGCTCGGCGGCTACAAGTTCGACCGCTACAAGAAGCCGGCCGCAGACAAGCCCCGGCTGCTGGCGGAGGGCTTCGAGGCGACTGAGGTGCGCCAGGTGGCGCATGCCTGCGCGCTCGCCCGCGACATGGTCAACACCCCCGCCAACGACATGGGGCCCAGGCAGATCGAGACCATCGCGCGCGAGATCGCCGAGCGGTACGGCGCGCAGATCACGGTGGTGGCGGGCGAGGGCCTGCTGGAGGCCAATTATCCGGCGGTGCACGCCGTCGGCCGCGCCGCCGTCCCCGAGCGCGCGCCGCGGATGATCGAGATCGGCTGGGGCAAGGCCGATGCGCCGCTGGTGGCGCTGGTCGGCAAAGGCGTGGTGTTCGACACCGGCGGCCTCGACATCAAGCCCTCGGCCGGCATGCGGCTGATGAAGAAGGACATGGGCGGGGCGGCGCACGCGCTGGCGCTCGGGCGGATGGTGATGGCGGCGGGGCTGCCGGTGCGGCTGGTGGTGCTGGTCCCGGCCGTGGAGAACGCCATTTCCGGCGACGCGATGCGCCCGGGCGACGTGCTCGCCTCGCGCAAGGGCCTCTCCATCGAGGTCGGCAACACCGACGCGGAAGGCCGCCTGATCCTGGCCGACGCGCTGACCCGCGCGGCCGAGCTGGAGCCCGCGCTGACGCTCGACTTCGCCACGCTCACCGGCGCGGCGCGGGTGGCGCTGGGGCCGCAGCTGCCGCCGTTCTACACCGACGACGACGCGCTCGCCGCCGACATCGCCCGCCATGCCGAGGCCGCCTCCGATCCGCTCTGGCGCATGCCGCTGTGGAAGCCCTACGCCGAAGCGCTCGAGTCCGACGTGGCCGAGATCAAGAACGATCCTGACGGCTGGGCGCAGGCGGGCTCGGTCACCGCGGCGCTGTTCCTGCAGCGGTTCGCGCCGGAGGGCGCCTGGGCGCATTTCGACATCTTCGCCTGGAACCCGCGCGGCAGGCCCGGCTGGCCCGCGGGCGCGGAGGCGCAGGCGATCCGCGGCCTCTACGGCCTGCTTCGGGAACGCTTCGCGTGAAGCTGGATCCGCGCGTCACGCCTTTGCGCGACGGGATCGCCGCGCGCGCCTTGGAAGGGATCGTCGCCGCCGAGGTCTACCTCGATCCCAAGCCGCACGCCTGCGGCGTTCCGGCGATAGGGATCCACGCGGTGCCGAGCCCCGAGGCCGAGCAGATGGACCAGTTGCTGTTCGGCGAGGCCTTCGACGTCCTGGAGGAGGAGGCGAACGGCTGGGTCTGGGGCCAGGCCCGGCGCGACGGCTACGTGGGCTTCGTCAGGGCCGAGGCGCTGCGCCCGCCCGGATCCGCGCCCACCCACCGGATCGCGGCGCTACGCACCTACGCCTTCGAGGGGCCGAGCATCCGGACGCGCGCCACGGGCCCCTATTCGCTCAATTCGCTGGTCAGCGTGGAGGCGGAGGAGGGGCGGCTCGGCAAGGTGCGCGGCGCCGGCTGGATGACCCTCCAGCACCTCGCGCCGATCGGCGCCTTCGAGACCGACCCCGCCGCGGTGGCCGAGCGGCACCTGGGGACGCCCTATCTCTGGGGCGGCCGAGAGAGCCTGGGCCTGGATTGCTCGGGCCTGGTGCAGCAGGCGCTCCTCGCCTGCGGCCGCGCCTGCCCGCGCGATACCGACCAGCAGGAGGCGCTGGGCGAGCCGATCGGCCGGCAGGCCTTCGGCCGCGGCGATCTGGCGTTCTGGAAGGGCCACGTGGCGATCGGCCTGGACGCGGGGCGGATCGTCCACGCCAACGGCCATCACATGATGGTGGCGGTCGAGCCCCTGGACGAGGCCATCGCGCGCATCGCCGCCGAGGGGCACGGAGCGCCGACGAGCTTCCGGCGGCTCCCTCCGCTTTAGGGCGGGATCAGTGCTTGGCGGTGTCGCCGCCGGCGTTGCCGGGGCTGGAGACGCCCTGCTGCTGCGGGGCGGCGTTGGCGCCGGCGTTCTTGCCCTGACCGGCCGGACCGCCGGCGTTGGCGCCCTGGCCCGCGCCGGCCGTGGGGCCGCCTGCGGTCGTGCCCGTCGCGACCGGCTTGCCCGCGCCCGCCGCCCCCGGCGCCGCAGCGCCTGCGGGCCCCGTCGTGCCTGCGGCGGCCGCGGCCTTGGCCGGGTTCGGCGGCGGGATCGGCAGGTGCGAGCCCTGGGTGTGCAGGAAGGCGATGACGTTGATCCGGTCTTCCGGCTTCTTCAGGCCGACGAAGGTCATCTTGGTGCCGGGGATGTAGTTCTGCGGGCCCTTGATGAACTCGAACAGGTGATCGTAGTCCCAGATCGGCGTCTTGGCGGCGAACGCCTCCATGGCCGGCGAATAGGAGAAGCCGGGCTCGCTGCCGGGCTTGCGGCCCACCACCCCCGTCAGGTCCGGACCGATGCTGTTGGCGGTCAGGCTGTGGCAGGCCTGGCATTTCGCGAAAACCGTCTGGCCGGCGGCCACGTCGGCCTTGGGCAGCACCGTGCCCCAATCCGGCGGGACTTCCGGCGCGTTCGCCGCGGCGCCGGTCTCGGCGGCGACTTCGACCTTGTAGCCCGGCTTGGCCGGCGGCTGCGGCGTGAACACCCCCGACGAAAGCGCCCGAAGGCCCACGATGACCAAGCCCGTCGCGAGCACCGCGCCGGCGACCTTGTTGAACGTCAGATCGCTCGCCATTGATCCTTGAGTGGCCCTCTCCACGACCGGCCTTCCGAGACCGGCGACCCCGCGGGAATCCCGCCCTTATTGCGCCCGGCTCTCTTACACGCTACCGGCGCTGGCGCAACCGCCCAACGGCCCCGATGAACCCGATCGTCCTGATCCCCGCGCGCATGGCCGCGACCCGCCTGCCAGGCAAGCCGCTGGCCGAGATCGGCGGCATACCGATGATCGTCCGCGTGCTGCGCCAGGCCGAGGCGGCGGGGGCCGGTCCGGTCTGCGTGGCGGCCGGCGACAAGGCGATCGTGGCGGCGGTGCAAGCCGCCGGCGGCCGCGCCGTGCTGACCGATCCCGACCTGCCCTCCGGCTCCGATCGCATCCTGGCGGCGCTCGCCGAGCTCGACCCCGGGGGGGCGCACGACGTGGTCGTCAACCTGCAGGGCGACATGCCGTTCGTCGACCCGGGCGTGGTGGGCGCCTGCGCCGGCCTGCTGGCCGCGCAGCCGGCGTGCGACATCGCCACCGTGGTGGCCCCGGAGCAATCGCCCGCCGACCGGACGAACCCGGACGTGGTCAAGGCGGTGCTGGCGCTCGAGCCGCACGGTCGCACGGGCCGGGCGCTCTACTTCACCCGCTCCACGCTTTACGGCGAGGCTCCGGTCTGGCGGCACGTGGGCGTCTACGGCTATCGCCGCGAGGCGCTCGCCCGGTTCAACGCCGCCCCGCCATCCCCACTCGAACGGCGGGAGAAGCTGGAGCAGCTTCGGGCGCTCGAACTCGGTCTTTCGATCTGGGCGGCGGTGGCGGACGCCGCGCCCATCTCGGTCGACACGCCGGCGGATCTCGAGGCCGCGCGCGCCTTCGCGCAGCACCGCCAAGGAACGGCGGCATGAGCCCGCGCAAGATCGCCTTCCAGGGAGAGCTGGGCGCCAACGGCCACGAAGCCTGCCTGGCGGCGTTCCCCGAGGCCGAGCCGGTCCCTTGCGCGACCTTCGAGGAGGCGTTTGCGGCGGTGAAGACCGGCCGCTGCGAGCTCGGCATGATCCCGGTCGAGAACTCCACCGCCGGCCGGGTCGCCGACGTGCACCACCTGCTGCCGTCCTCGGGCCTGAGGATCATCGGCGAGCGGTTCAAGCCGATCCACTTCCAGCTGATCAGCGCGAAAGGCGCCAAGCTGGAGGACATCCGCACCGCGATGAGCATGCCGATCGCCCTCGGCCAGTGCCGCAAGACGATCCGGCGGCTGAAGCTGAAGACCGAGGCGACCGGCGACACCGCCGGCGCGGCGAAGCTTCTTTCCGAGCACCCGGATCCGAGCAAGGCCGCGATCTCGCCCGCATTGGCGGCCGAGATCTACGGCCTGGAGATCCTGCTGCGCGACATCGAGGACGAGCACCACAACACCACCCGATTCCTGATCATGACGGCGGACCCCAATCCGCCGCCGCCGCCGTTCACGGAACCCTGCATCACCAGCTTCGTGTTCCGGGTCAGGAACCTGCCGGCGGCGCTCTACAAGGCGCTCGGCGGCTTCGCCACGAACGGCGTCAACATGACCAAGCTCGAGAGCTACATGGAGAACGGCGCCTGGACGGCGACCTTCTTCTACTCGGAGGTGGACGGCCGGCCCGAGGACCGCGGCCTGGCGCTCGCCTTCGAGGAGCTGCGCTTCTTCTCCGAGAAATTCGAGATCCTGGGCGTCTACCCGGCCGATCCGTTCCGGACGCGCGGCTAGCCGGGCAGGTCCTTCTTCGGGATGACAGCGGTCTCGGCGGGAGTGAGCTTGCGCAGCGACGTGGCGATCAGGCCCTGGCGGAAGCCATGGCTGTCCGAGAGGCTGAGGTCGAGATCGAGCGGGCCGCAGACCCAGCTCGAACCACGGGCGCGGGCGACGAGGAAGTACCCCGGATCCTTGTGGACGTGGGTCCCCGGAGTGAGGCCCACGCGCCAGACCTCGCGGTTGCCGACCCGCAGGTAGAGGACGTCGCCGTCGCCGGGCGCGCTCCAGCCCGCCCAGTCGCGCCTCAGGAAGCAGGAGACGTGGGAGCCGGGCTCGCGTGTGGGCAGGTCGGCGGAGCGGGCCGCGAGCGGGGCGGCGAGCGCTGCGGCGGCGAGGGCGGCTGGAAGGACCTTGGATCGCAGGACCATGCGAAGACTCCGCTGTTGATCCGACACGCGAGAGGATCATACAGCAAATGCGGCGTGCGCTTGAGCCGGGTTCAGCCTTCCTCGACCCAGGCCTTGATGAGCTGGTGGGCGATGGCCAGGGGCTGGGGGGCGAAGGTCCCCTCGATATCGCCGGCGATCAGCTTTCGCGCCTCCTCGCGGGTGAACCAGCGGACCTCGGAGAGCTCGGTCTGGTCGGGCGTCCCCTCCTCGTCCTCCACCTCGGCGATCAGGCCGATCATCAGCGAGGAGGGATAGGGCCAGGGCTGGGTGGAATGGTAGCGGACCTTCACCGCATGCAGCCCCGCCTCCTCGTTGAGCTCGCGGGCGCAGGCCTCCTCGATGCTCTCGCCGGGCTCCACGAAGCCCGCGAGCGCCGAGAACATGCCCTTCGGCCAGGCTTCCTGGCGGCCCAGCATGCAGCGATCCCCGTGGTAGGGCAGCATGATCACGACGGGATCGGTGCGCGGGAAGTGCTCGGCTTCGCAGGCCGGGCACTGGCGTTTCCAGCCGCCCTCGACGGCGACCGTCGGCTCGCCGCAGACCGCGCAATGTCGGTGGCGCCGGCGCCACTCGAACATCGCCTTGGCGGTGGCGACCATGCCTGCGTCGCCGGGCGGCAGGCTCATGGCCACGCGCCTCAGGTCCTCGAAGCCGCCCATGCCCTGCAGCGGCCCCCCGTCGGCGGGATTGGCCTCGCCGTCGAGATCGAGGGCGAAGACCGCAGTCTCCTTCCAGAGCCCCAGGAAGAGCAGGCCCTCGCCGCCTTCGGAGAGCTCCTCGGCCATCTTGGCCGGCACATAGGCGATCTGCTGGCCGCCCTCCTTGCGGGGCTCGACCAGAGGGCGGCCGTTCCACAGCGCGAGCGCGAGCGAGTCGGGTGCGGCCAGCTGGCGGGCGAGCCAGGCCTTGTCGGGCCGGCGCTCGCTCGCCCGGTCCAGAGGGTTGCCGGCGAAGATGTTTCTGAACGCGTCGAGGGGCATGGCGGGCTTTTAAGGCGCCTGAGCCGCGGCGTCACGGCGCCGGAGCCAAGCTTGCGGAAGCTCCCGCCAGCGGCGATATAGGAGACGGAGATCGGCGGCGGGCGGACGCCTCGCCAACCCGGTCAGGTCCGGAAGGAAGCAGCCGTAACGAGTTACGCTCCGGGTCGCTGTCCGGTCTCCACCTCATCCCTAAAGGCCCCATGGCGGACGAAGACCTCACGCTCGACGACGAAACGCCAGAGCGTGATCCCAATGCGCGCGACATGTTCGGGGGCGCGCCTTCGCCGGAGTCGGCGGGACCAGCCGAACAGTCTGCGGCCTACACCGTCATCGCGCGCAAATACCGGCCGCGCAGCTTCGAGGACCTCTATGGCCAGGAGGCGATGGTCCGCACGCTGCGCAACGCCTTCGCCAGCGGCCGGATCGCGCACGCCTTCATGCTCACCGGCGTCCGCGGCGTCGGCAAGACGACCACGGCCCGGCTGCTCGCCCGCGCCTTCAACTACGACACCGAGGCCGTTCACGAGCCCACCCTCGACCTGCGCGAGGAAGGCCGCCACTGCCGGGCCATCATCGAGGGGCGGCACATGGACGTCCTCGAGCTCGACGCCGCCTCGCGCACCGGGGTGGCCGACATGCGCGAGTTGCTGGAGGGCGTCCGCTACGCCCCCGTCGAGGCGCGCTACAAGGTCTACATCATCGACGAAGTGCACATGCTCTCCACCGGCGCGTTCAACGCGCTGCTCAAGACGCTGGAGGAGCCGCCGCCGCACGCCAAGTTCATCTTCGCCACCACCGAGATCCGCAAGGTCCCCGTCACCATCCTGTCGCGCACCCAGCGCTTCGACCTGCGCCGCGTCGAGCCGGACCAGATCGTCAAGAACCTGGAGATGATCTGCGAAGCCGAGGGCGCGCGCGTCGAGGCCGACGGGCTGATGCTGATCGCCCGCGCCGCGGAAGGCTCGGTGCGCGACGCCCAGTCGATGCTCGACCAGGCCATCGTCCAGGCCGAAGCCGGCCAGACGGTCACCGCCGAGAGCATCCGCGACATGCTGGGCCTGGCCGACCGGGCGCAGACCATCACGCTGTTCGAGCAGATCATGAAGGGCGAGGCGGGGCCCGCCATCGAGACCTTCCGCACGCTGTTCGGCTTCGGCGCGAGCCCCGATCAGGTGATGCTCGACCTCTTGGACCACGTCCATGGCGCCTCGGTCGCCAAGGCGATCGGGCCGCAGGCCCTGGTCCTGCCCAAGGACCAGGCGGCGCGCCTGACCGCGGTCGGCGCGGCGGTCTCGGCGGGGATTCTCGCGCGCATCTGGCAGCTCACCTTGAAGGCCTACGACGAGGTGCGTCGCGCCCCGGACGCGGCGGCCGCGACCGACATGGCGATCATCCGCCTGGCCTATGCCGCCGACCTCCCCGGACCCGAGGAGGCGCTGAAGCGGCTGCAAACCGGCGAGGCCCTGCCGGGCGCCCCCGCGGCCCGCGGCGGCGGCGGCTCGGCGGGCTCCGGCGGCGGGGCGGCGGCGGTGGCGCGCAGCCCTGCCCCGCAGATGCAGGCCCAGCCGGCGAAGGACCCGGCGCGCTCGCTCGCCACCTTCGAGGACCTGATGGCGCTGATCGAGGCGCGCCGCGACATCGCCCTGAAGCTGGACGTCGAGCGCTACGTTCGCCCGATCAGCTTCCGCCCCGGCGCGATCGAATACGAGCCCGCGCCCGGCGCGCCCGGCAACCTCGCCCAGCGCCTGGTGGCGCGGCTCAAGGAATGGACCGGCGAACGCTGGCTGATCGCCGCCCAGGGCGGCGGCGGGGCCGAAAGCGCCTGGGAGCGCCAGAAGCGCCAGGAGCGGGAGGTCCGCGCCGAGGTGGAGGCCGATCCCTTCGTCCGCGAGGTGATGCAGGCCTTCCCCGGCGCCGAGATCGTCGGCGTCCGCAGCATCGCGGCCCCGGAGCCCGCGGCCGGACCGCCGGCCGAGGAGGGCGACGAAAGTGAAGAGGACTGAGCCTTGAAGGACCTGAACGCGATCATGAAGCAGGCCCAGGCCATGCAGGAGAAGCTGGCCGAGGCGCAGGCGAAGCTCGCCGAAATGGAGGTGGAGGGAACCTCCGGCGGCGGCATGGTCAAGCTGGTCCTCAAAGGCACCGGCGAGCTCGCCCGCGTCGATATCGACGAGAGCCTGATGACGCCCGGCGAGGGCGAGGTGGTGGCCGACCTGGTGGTGGCCGCCCACGCGGACGCCAAGCGCAAGCTCGACGCCGAGCAGCAGGAGCTGATGAAGCAGGCGGCCGGGCCGTTCGCCGGCATGCCCGGCATGCCGAAGCTGTTCTAGTTGGCCCAATCCGCCGGACCCGAGATCGAGCGGCTGATCGGCCTGCTCGCCAAGCTGCCGGGGCTGGGCCCGCGCTCGGCCAGGCGCGCCGCCCTGGCGCTGCTGAAGCGGCGCGACCAGCTGCTCGCCCCGCTCGCCGACGCCCTCGCCGAGGCGGCGGCGCGCGTGAAGACCTGCCAGGTCTGCGGCGCGCTCGACACGCGGGACCCTTGCGCCATCTGCGCCGATCCGGGCCGCGACGCCTCGCTGATCTGCGTGGTCGAGGAGGTGGGGGCGCTGTGGGCGATGGAGCGGGCCGGCGCCTTCCGCGGCCGCTACCACGTGCTGGGCGGTCTGCTCTCGGCGCTGGACGGCGTCGGGCCCGAGGCGCTGCGCATCGGCCCGCTGGTCGCGCGAGCCTCGCAGGAGGCCGTCGGCGAGGTGATCCTGGCGCTGCCGGCCACCGTCGATGGCCAGACCACCGCCCACTATCTCGCCGAGCGGCTGGCCGGCGCCGGCGTCTCGGTGACCATGCTCGCCCGCGGCGTTCCGGTGGGCGGCGAGCTCGACTGGCTCGACGACGGCACCATCGCCCAGGCCATGCGAGCCCGACGGCCGGCCTAGCCGCCTTGTCATCCGGCGAGGGTGGCGACGACTCACCGGGTGGAGTAGGAACAACGCATGAACGCTGTTGTGATCCTTGCGCTTCTCGCCCTTGCTTCGACCCTCGGGGCGCTCGCCTGGGCGGTGCGCGAGCGGGTGAGGGCCGCGGCCGCCGAGGCGGAGCTCCGAGCCCTGAAGAGCAGCGCCGAGCTCGTGCAGGCCCAGGCCGCCCGTTCGGCCGAGAGCGTCGCCGAGGCGATCCTCAAGCGGAACGAGGAGGTGCAGGCGAGCCGCGAGCAGCTCGTCCAGGCGAAGCTCGAGGCGCAGCTGAAGCCGGTGGCCGAGACGCTCGCGAAATACCAGGAGCAGCTCGCCGCCGTGGAGAAGTCGCGCGCCGAAGAGACCGGTGGCCTCAAGGAGCAGATCGCAGCGCTCCTGCAGGCCTCGACGGCCACCCAGGACGAAGCCCGCAAGCTCTCCGCGGTCTTGCGCCGCGGGGCCGGCGTCCAGGGCCGCTGGGGCGAGCAGACCCTGCGCAACGTGCTGGAGGCCGCCGGGCTCGCGCGGCGCTACGACTTCGAAGAGCAGGCCTCCACCGACACGGACGAGGGCCGCCGCCGGCCCGACGTCACCGTGCGTCTGCCGGGCGGGGCGGTGTTCGTGATCGACGCCAAATGCTCGCTCACCGCCTTCCTGGAGCTGCAGGAGGCCACCGACGAAGCCGCCCGCGCGGCGGCGCTCGCCCGCCACGTGCAGAGCGTGCGCGGCCACATCGCGGGCCTCTCGGCCAAGGCCTACTGGGACCAGTTCGAGGCCTCGCCGGACTTCGTGGCCATGTTCATCCCCGGCGATTCCATCCTGGCGGCCGCCCTCGACCACGCGCCGGACCTGATGACCGAGGCGATGGACAAGCGGGTGGTGATCGTCACGCCCTCGACGCTGTTCGCGCTCTGCAAGGCGGTGGCCTACGGCTGGCGCGTGGAGGAGCAGGCGGCGAACGCGCGCGCGATCGCCGATCTCGGCCGCGAGCTCTACAAGCGCATCGCGGTGATGGGCGGGCATGCCTCGGCGGTCGGCCGGGCGCTGGAGCAGGCGGTCGGCAAGTACAACCAGTTCGTGGGCTCGCTGGAGACCCAGGTGCTGACCCAGGCGCGCCGGTTCGAGGATCTGAAGGTCGACCATGAGAGCCGCGGGGTCCCGGACCCGCAGCCGGTCGAGACGGCGGTCAGGCCGTTGGCGAAACTCGGCAAATCCGAATCGCCGCAGGTGCGGCTGGTTTCCCGCGACGAGGGCTGAGGGCGCCGCATTGTCCCACCTTGACGCTCGGGATTGAGGCTCCTACCTCGCAGGCCATGGCGATCCGCGACATCCTCGTCGTCCCGAACCCGCTCCTGAAGGAGGTCTCCGCGCCGGTCGAGCGCGTGGACGACGAGCTGCGCGCGTTGATGGACGACATGCTGGAGACCATGTACGCCGCCCCGGGCATCGGGCTCGCCGCCATCCAGGTGGGGGTGCCGAAGCGGGTGATCGTCATGGACATCGCCCGCGACGGCGAGGACAAGCAGCCGCGCTACTTCGCCAATCCCGAGATCCTGTGGGCGTCGGAAGAGACCGCGCCCTACGAGGAGGGCTGCCTCTCGGTGCCGGAGATCTACGATGAGGTGGAGCGGCCGGCGCGGGTGAAGATCCGCTACCTGAATTACCAGGGTGATGTGGTCGAGGAGGACGCCGAGGGCCTGTTCGCCGTCTGCATCCAGCACGAGATGGACCATCTCGACGGCGTGCTGTTCATCGACCACCTGTCGCGCCTCAAGCGCGAACAGGCCATCCGCAAGGTCAAGAAGCAGGCCAAGGCGGCCTGACCGCCGCTCATCCCCGCCCAGGCGCGGGAACGAGGGGCGACTATGGCTTCGCGCTCTCCGAGCTCGTGACGTTCGTATCCTCGTCCTTGTGCTTCTTGGAGGCGTCCTTCACCGAGGCGCCGAGCTCCTTGAGCGAGGCCTTGAGGTCGCCGGCGGCCTTCTTGACCTCCGGGTCCTTGGCGATGGCCTTGAGGTCCTTGCCGCTCTTGGCCGCGCTCGTCTTGATGTCGGCCCCGAGCTTCTGGGCGTCGGCCTTGACCTCCTGGCCGGTCTGTTCGCCGCTGGTCTTGACGTCGGCGGCGGCGGACTTGGTGTCGGCCTGGGTCTTCTGCTGGTCGGCCTTGCTGCAGCCCCCGACGGCGAGCAGGAGGCCGAGGATCGCGGCGGTGAACAGGGTGCGCATGGCGGCAAGCCTCCATCGGGTCGCGTGTGCAACCGCCAAGCTTTACGGCAGGTTCCGGCGTTTTGCGCAAGCCGCCCGTCCCGGCTAGAGGACGCGGGATGCGCCTGGCCTTCTTCGGCACCCCCGAGTTCGCAGTGGCCTCGCTTCGACGGATCGTCGAGGCGGGGTTCGAGGTGGCCTGCGCCTACTCGCAGCCGCCGGCGCCGCGCGGCCGCGGCCACGCGCTCAAGGCCTCGCCGGTGCAGGCGTTCGCCGAGGGATGCGGCATCCCGGTGCGCACGCCCGCCTCGATGCGCGATCCGGCGGAGATCGCGGCGTTCGGCGCGCTCGGGCTCGACGCGGCGGTGGTGGTGGCGTTCGGCCAGATCCTGCCGCGCGAGGTGCTGGAGGCCCCCCGGCTCGGCGCCTTCAACCTGCACGGCTCGCTGCTGCCCAGGTGGCGCGGCGCGGCGCCGATCCAGCGCGCGGTCATGGCCGGCGATGCGGTGACCGGCGTGGAGGTCGTGCGGATGACCGAGGGCCTCGACGAGGGGCCGATCCTCGCCTCCCAGACGCTGCGCATCGGGCCGCTCGACACGGCCGGCACGCTGCACGATCGCATGGCCGAGACGGGCGCGGAGCTGCTGGTGCGCACCCTGCACGCGCTCGACCGCGGCGAGGCGCGGGAGACGCCGCAGACCGAGGAGGGCGTCACCTACGCGAAGAAGATCCGGCCCAGGGAGGCGCGGATCGATTGGGCCAGGCCCGGGCGCGAGGTCGACCGCAAGATCCGCGGCCTGTCGCCCTTTCCCGGCGCCTGGTTCGAGCTGCCGGCGGAGAAGGGCGCGGTGCGGGTGAAGGCCCTGCTGTCGGCCTACGAGGACGCCGAGGGCGCGCCGGGCCAGGTGCTGGACGACAGTCTGCTGGTCGCCTGCGGGGCGGGCGCGGTGCGACTGCTGCGCGTGCAGCGCGAGGGCCGCGCGGCGCAGGCCGCCGAGGCCTTCCTGCGCGGCCAGCCGGTCCCGGCTGGGACGAGGCTCGGCTGATGCCCCGCTACCGGCTGCTGATCGAGTATGACGGGCGGCCCTACCACGGCTTCCAGGCGCAGGGCGCGCTGGCCTCGGTGCAGGCCTCGATCGAGCGCGCGGTGGAGGGCTTCTGCGGCCAGGCGCTGCGCCTGCAGGCGGCCGGGCGCACCGATGCGGGCGTCCACGCCACCGGCCAGGTCATCCACATCGACCTTCAGAAGGCCTGGCGGCCCGAGGTGGTGCGCGACGCGCTGAACGCCCACCTCGTCCCCGAGCCGATCGTCGTCCTGCAGGCCGCGGTCGCGCCGGACGGCTGGCACGCGCGGTTCTCGGCCACGAAGCGGCGCTACCTCTACCGGATCCTGAACCGCAAGAGCCCGCCCGCGCTCGACCAGGGCCGCGTCTGGCACGTGAAGAAGCCGCTGGACGCCCAGGCCATGCACGCCGCCGCCCAGGCGCTGGTCGGCCGCCACGACTTCACCACCTTCCGCGACCTCGCCTGCCAGGCGAAGTCGCCGGTCAAGACCCTCGACGTCGCCGCCGTGCGCCGCGAGGGCGAGCAGGTCATGCTGGAGTTCGCCTCGCGCTCCTTCCTGCACCGCCAGGTCCGCTCGATGACCGGCTCGCTGGCCGAGGTGGGCGTGGGCCGCTGGAGCGCGGCGGACCTGAAGGCCGCCCTCGAAGCCCAGGACCGCAAGGCCTGCGGTCCCGTCGCACCGCCCGGGGGGCTCTATCTGACGGGGGTGGAGTACTGATTGTGATCGTCATGGCCGGGCTTGTCCCGGCCGGATGACGTTTGCTCATTTGGCCGCGAACCCCTCGAAGTACCGCTGGATCAGCCGCTCGTAGACCTGCTGCAGCCTCTCGATGTCGGCGACGGGGGTGCGCTCGTCCACCTGGTGCATTGTGGTCCCGACCAGGCCCAGCTCCACCACCGGGCAGAGCGCGCGGATGAAGCGGGCGTCGGAGGTGCCGCCCGAGGTGGAGAGCTCCGGCGCCCGGCCGGCCACCTCGCGCACCGCCCCGGCGACGATTTCGGTGAACCGGCCGGGCTCGGTCAGGAAGGCCTCGCCCGAGATCTGCGGCGTCACCGTGACCGAGCACCGCGTCCCCTCGCAGGCGGCCTGCGCCTCGGCTTCGATCCAGGCCGCCAGCGCGGCGCCGGTGTGGCTGGGATTGAAGCGGATGTTCAGCCTGGCGCGCGCCACGGCCGGGATCACGTTGGTCGCGGTGTTCGGGACCTCGATCCAGGTGACCTCCAGGTTGGACGGCTGGAACTCCGGATAGCCGTCGTCGAGCCTGCGCGCCTGCAGCGCCGACAGGATGCGGATGAGCACCGGGGTCGGGTTGGCCGCCCGGTGCGGATAGGCGACGTGGCCCTGCACGCCGGCGACCTCGATCTCGGCGTTGATCGAGCCGCGGCGGCCCACCTTGATCATGTCGCCGAACGCCTCGGCCGAGGTGGGCTCGCCGACCACGCAGTGGTCCACCGCCTCGCCCTCGGCGATCAGCGCCTCGACCACCTTCTTGGTGCCGTCGAGGGCCACGCCCTCTTCGTCGCCGGTGATCAGCAGCGAGAGCGAGCCCCTGACCTGGCCCGCCGCGATCGCCCGGGCCGCGGCGGCGGCGAAGGCGGCGATGGCGCTCTTCATGTCCACCGCGCCGCGGCCGATCAGCACCCCGTCCACGACCTCGGCCGAGAAGGCGTCCTTCGACCAGGCGGCCTTGTCGCCCACCG
This sequence comes from Phenylobacterium sp., assembly GCF_035475775.1. Lineage (GTDB taxonomy): Bacteria > Pseudomonadota > Alphaproteobacteria > Caulobacterales > Caulobacteraceae > Phenylobacterium. The sequence continues at coordinate 68,563 of NZ_DATIMC010000060.1, forward strand.
GCACCACGTCGGTGTGGCCGGCGAAGCAGAGGTTCGGGCGCGCGCTCCCATGGCGGGCGTAGAGGTTCTCGACCTCGCCGAACCGCATCCGGCGGCAGGAAAAGCCGAGCCCCGCGAGGGTCCGCTCCACGAGGTCCATCGCGCCCGCATCCGCCGGCGTGACGGAGGGCCTGCGGATCAGCTCGCGCGTGAGGTTGACGGCGTCGATCAAGCTCGAACCCTGGCTGCTCAATTCCCAAGTGAGTGCTGTCCTAGCCTACGGGAGCGCCAATGCCCAAGATCGAGATCGACAAGGCCCAGCGGATCGAGGGCTCGAACTACCCGCCGCCGTTCGACCGGCCGTGCCATGACCAGTGGTCGCGCAAGCTCGGCGACGCGGCGGGCCTCAGCCAGTTCGGCGTCAACCTGACCCGGCTTGCGCCCGGCGCCTGGACCTCGCAGCGGCACTGGCACAGCCACGAAGACGAGTTCGTCTGGGTGCTGGAGGGCGAGGTGGTGCTGGTCGAGACGGCGGGCGAGACGACGCTCGAGGCCGGCGACTGCGCGGGCTGGAAGGCGGGCGTACGCGACGGCCATCACCTGCAGAACCGCTCCGGGCGCGAGGCGGTGATCCTGGAGATCGGCAGCCGGCTTCCCGAGCGCGACGGCTGCGACTACCCGGACCTCGACATGGTCGCGAGGCCCGGCGAGGCCTTCTACCGCCGCCGCGACGGGACGCCGTACCGCCCTAATCCCTGAGCAGCTCGTTGATCGAGGTCTTCGACCGCGTGCGCTCGTCGACGGTCTTCATGATCACCGCGCAGTAGGTCGAGGGCAGGGCCGGGTCGTGGGCGTTGGGCCGCGAGCCGGAGACCACCACCGAGTAGGGCGGCACCTCGCCCAGGAAGGTGCGGCCGGTGCGGCGCTCGACGATCGGCGTGGTCGAGGTGATGTAGACGCCCATCGAGAGCACGCTGCCTTCGCGCACGACGACGCCCTCGGCCACTTCCGAGCGGGCGCCGATGAAGCAATTGTCCTCGATGATCGTCGGATTGGCCTGCAAGGGCTCCAGCACCCCGCCGATGCCGGCCCCGCCGGAGATGTGGCAGTGCTTGCCCACCTGGGCGCAGGAGCCCACCGTGGCCCAGCCGTCGACCATGGTCCCTTCGTCCACATAGGCGCCGATGTTGACGATCGAGGGCAGCAGCACCACGCCCTTGGCCACATAGGCGCCCTTGCGCACGATCGCCCCGGGCAGCGCGCGGAAGCCCGCCTGCTCGAACCGCGCGGCGTCCCAGCCGGCGAACTTCAGCGGCACCTTGTCCCACCAGGGGCCCGGCGCATCGGCCTCGACGATCTGGTTGGGGGTGAGGCGGAAGAACAGCAGGATCGCCTGCTTGGCCCACTGGTGGACGTTCCACTGGCCGTCGCCGCCGCGCTCGGCGACCCGCAGGCGCCCGGAATCCAGCCGCTCAAGGGTCTCCATCACCGCCTCGCGCACCTCGCCCCCGGTGTCGTGGCCGATCGCCTCGCGGTTCTCCCACGCGGCCTCGACGATGCGCTTCAGGTCGTCCATTCAGGCGGCCTCCCTCACCTGGGCGTCCCTCAGGAAGGGCGCGAGCTTCTCGGTCTTATAGTCGACGAACGGCGCGGTCGAAGCCGGCGCGTGCGGCCCCACCAGCACCGTGGTCATGCCGAGCGCGGCGGCCGGCGCCAGGTTGCGCTCGGCGTCCTCGAAGAAGGCGGTGGCCTGCGGCGCGACCGCGTGCTCGGCGCTCATCCGCCGGAACACGTCCGGGTCGGGCTTGGGGACGTAGTCGAACGAGCCGATGTGGAACACCTCGTCGAACAGCTCATCCAGGCCCAGCCGTTCGAGCACGCGGCGGGCGTGGACGTCGTCGGCGTTGGTGAAGATCAGCCGCCGGCCTGGCAGCCGCCCGATCGCCTCGACCAGCTCCGGATCGCGCGCCAGGCTCTCCAGCGACAGGTCGTGGAACAGGGCGTGGTAATCCGCAGGGTCGACGCCATGGTGCAGCATCAGGCCGGTGAGGCTGAGCCCGTGATCCCTGAGATAGACCTTCTGCAGCTTGTAGGCCTCTTCGCGCTGCAGGCCGGTGACCTTGACGACGAAGTCGGTGATGCGCCGCTCGATCTCGCCCATGAAGCCGCTCTCGACCGGGTAGAGGGTGTTGTCCAGGTCGAACAGCCAGGTCTCGATGTGGCGCAGGTCGGCGGTCATCGGCAGACCAGCGTGCCCGCCCCGTGCTCGGTGAACAGCTCGACCAGCATGGCGTGCGGCCGCCGCCCGTCGAGGATGACCACCGCCTCGACGCCCGCCTCCACCGCGTGGATCGCGGTCTCCAGCTTGGGGATCATGCCCCCGGTGGCCACGCCCCTGGCGATCGCGGCGCGCGCCTGCGTCACGCTCAGCTGCCGGATCAGTTCGCCGGACTTGTCCAGCACGCCGGCGACGTCGGTCAGCAGCAGCATGCGCTTGGCCTTCAGCGCGCCGGCCAGCGCGCCCGCCACGGTGTCGGCGTTGATGTTGTAGGTGTCGCCCGCGGCCGAGACGCCGATCGGGGCGATCACGGGGATATAGTCCTCGTCGGCGTAGATCAGGGCCTCGATCAGCTTGGGATCGACGGTCTTGGGCTCGCCCACGAAGCCCAGGTCGACCATGCGCTCGATTTCGGAATCCGGGTCCTTCTTCGTGCGGGTGACCTTCTCGACGGTGATCAGCCGGGCGTCCTTGCCGGAGAGGCCCACGCCGCGCACGTCGGCCTCGGCGCCGGCCTGGGTGATCCAGCTCGCGATCTCTTTGTTGATCGCCCCGGAGAGGACCATTTCGGCCACCTCCATGGTGGCCTCGTCGGTGACCCGCAGCCCGTCGACGAAGGTCGACTTGACGCCGGCCTTCTCCAGCATGGCGGAGATCTGCGGGCCGCCGCCGTGCACCACGACCGGATGCAGCCCCAGCATCTTCAGCAGCACGGCGTCGGCCGCGAACAGCTTGGCGACCTGCTCCTCGCCCATGGCGTGGCCGCCGTATTTGATGACCACCGTCGAGCGGTCGTAGGTCTGGATGTAGGGCAGCGCCTCGGCGAGCGTCTTGGCCGTCGCCCAGCCCTGGCCTTGGCTCTCGTCGCTCAACGTCCCGTCCCGCCGCGTTCGAAAATCCGGAGCGCTCCGATAGCGGACGCGGGGGGCGGTGTCACGTTTGGCGGCGCGGCGGCTACGGCGGAGGCAGGCAGGCCGCGGCGATCTCGGCGCGCAACTCGGGCAGACCGGTCCCGGTCTCGGCCGAGGTGGCGACCACGCGCGGAAAGGCGGCGGCGCGCCGCGAGACCTGGGCCAGGCTCCCGGCGCTGACGGCGGCGATCTCGGAGTCCTTCAGCTTGTCGGCCTTGGTGAGCACGACCTGGTAGGAGACGGCGGCTTCGTCGAGCGCGTCCAGCGCCTCCGCATCCACCGCCTTCAGACCGTGCCGCGCGTCGATCAAGAGGTACGCGCGCTTGAGGTTCGGGCGGCCCCGAAGATAGGCGCGGCCCAGGTTCTGGAACTTCCGCGTCTCGCTGCGGCTCGCCCGCGCGAAACCGTAGCCCGGCAGGTCCACGAGCCGAAGCCGCTCGTCCAGGACAAAGAAATTGACCTCCCGCGTGCGGCCCGGCGCGTTCGAGGCGCGCGCCAGGTGGCCGCGGCCGGTGAGCGCGTTGATCAGGGAGCTCTTGCCGACGTTGGAGCGGCCGGCGAAGGCCACCTCCGGCAAATCCGACGCGGGGAGGTCCTCGGTCCTCGTCGCGCCCATCAGGAAGCGGGCCTCACGGGCGAACAGCTTGCGCGCCGCCTCCAGCGCCTCGGGATCGAAGGCGGTCCCGTCCGTCACTTGGCCTTGCCGCTGATCCGGCCGATCAGCCGGTCGATCGGATTGTCCACCTTGAAGCGGCGCATGATCACGTACTGCTGCAGCGTGGTGAGCACGTTCGACCAGGTCCAGTAGATCAAGAGGCCCACCGCGAACGGCGCCATGATGAAAGTGAAGATGATCGGCATCAGCTGGAAGATGCGCTGCTGGGCCGGATCGCCGGCCGGCGGGCTCATCGACGTGGAGAGCCACATAGTCAGGCCGTAGATCAGCGGCATGACCCCGATGTGCAGGTTGGAATCGAGCAGCCCGCCGATCAGCGGGGCGTGCGCCGGATTCCACGGGATCAGGCCGAACAGGTTCCACACCGTCGTCGGATCGCGCGCCGAGAGGTCGTGAATCCAGCCCATGAAGGGCGCCTGGCGCATTTCGATGGTGACGGTGAGCACCTTGTAGAGCGAATAGAACACAGGGATCTGAAGAAGGATCGGAAGACAGCCGGCCAGCGGGTTCACCTTCTCGCGGCTGTAGAGGGCCATCATCTCCTGCTGCTGCTTGGCCGGATCGTCCTTGTAGCGCTTGCGCATCTCCTCCACGAGCGGCTGCACCTTCTTCATCTTGCTCATCGACTCGTAGGACTTGTTCGCGAGCGGGAAGAAGACCAGGCGCACGATGACCGTGAGCAGCAGGATCGCCACGCCCACGCTGCCGACGTGCTGATAGAGGTAGATCAACAGCATGAAGATCGGCTTGGTGAGGAACCACAGGTGCCCCCAGTCGACCGCGTCGTCGAAGCGGGGCACCCCGAGCCGCTGTTCGTAGGCCTGCAGCACCGGCACGCTCTTGGCGCCGGCGAAGAAGCGGGTCGTCTCGGTCGTGGTCTGGCCGGGCTGGACGGTGCGCGGCTGGCCCACGACGTTGGCGGCGAAGACGTCGAGGTCGCCCGCCTTGTTGGCGGTGAACTGGCCGGTGACCCGCTCGGACTGGTTGGGCACGATCGCCGCCAGCCAGTACTTGTCCGTGATGCCGAGCCAGCCGCCCTTGGACGGCAGCTGCGGTCCGCCCCCCTTCTTCGCCCAATCCTTGTACTTGATGAGCGTGAGCGTCGGCTTCTCGACCCCGGTCGCGCCGACCGCGCCCTCATGGACGATCGAGGAGTTGGTGGTGGGCGGCGGCAAGCCCTGGCGCTGCACGGAGCCGTAGGGCGCGAGCGTCACCGGCGCGCCCGAGGCGTTGCTCACGGTTTCCGAGACCGTGAACATGAACTTGTCGTCCACTTCGATCCGGCGGGTGAAGGTCAGCCCCTGGCCGTTGACGTAGGTCAGGACGATCGGCGAACCGGGGGCGAGGCGGGATCCGTCGCTCAGGGTCCAAACCGTGTCGTAGGCCGGAAGCCCCGGCACGCTGGAGCCGGTCCAGCCGAACTCGGCGAACCAGGCCTGCGGGGTGCCCTCCGGGCGCAGGAGCTCGACCGGCGGGGCGTTCTTGTCGACGCTCTGCCGATAGGTGGTGAGGAACAGGTCGTCGATGCGCGCGCCGCGCAGCGAGATCGAACCCTTCAGATCCGGCGTCTCGATCGCCACGCGCGGGCTGGCCGCCAGCACCGCCTGGCGGGTGGCTGGGTTCGGGACCTTCAGGGACCCGGCCGGCGGATTGGCGCCGACAGTGGTCGCCTGCGCCGCTGCGGCGGCGCGCTGATGCGCGGCGACCTCGGCCTGCCGCTTCTCCGCCGGCTGCAGGACGAAGGTTTCGTAGAGGACGAACAGCGCGAAGGCGCAGACGAGAAAGATGATCGTGTTGCGGGTCTCGTCTTGCATCTCGGAAGGCGCGCTCAGTCGGCTTGAGGAGAGGAGGCGGACGGATCGGGGACCCGGCTGTCGCGGTCGGCGGCGAGCCTTATCAGCGCGGTTTTCACATCGTCAAGCAAACGGGCCCAGGGACGGGTGGTCACGCCGCCGCGGGCGATGAGCACATAGTCGAATCCCGGCCGTGCATGCTCAGGGACGAGCAGGCGGGCGGCCTCGCGCATCCGCCGCTTGGCGCGGTTGCGCACGACGGCCCCGCCGATCCGCCGAGTGGCGGTGAATCCGACCCGCACCAGCGGGGCCGCGTCACGCGGCCGCGCCTGGATCACCACGGCGCCGCGCGCGGCCGACGGCGCCTTGGCGCAGGCCAGGAAATCGGCGCGTTTCTTCAGCCGTTCGATGCGGAAGGCGGCCGCAGACATCGGGCGAGCCTATAGCGGGCTTCGGCGGCTAACCCCAGGGGCCGGGCTTGTGATCCGGCGCGCCCGGCGGTTCAGGGGAAGCTTCGGCGGGATCGGACCAGGGGCCCGGACGTATCGGGGCCGCCGCCGGCGCGCTCGCCGGCAAGGCCGGCTCGGCCGAGCGGCCGCCGGCATACTGCTGCAGGGCCGCGATGCGCTTGGCGATCGGCGGATGGGTGACGAACAGCCCGAACACGCCTTCATCCCTGTCCTCGAAGAACATCGCCCGGACGGATTGCGGCGCCTCCAGGTGCTCGTGGCCGGCGACCTTCATCAGCGCGGAAATCATGGCGTCCGGATTCTTGGTCAGCTGCACCGAGCCCGCGTCGGCCACGTACTCGCGGCGACGCGAGAGCGCCATCTGCACGACGATGGCCAGCAGGTAGCCCACGGCGGCGATCACGACGGCGAGCATCAGGAACAGGCCCAGATTGCCGCTGCGGTCGCGGCTGCGGACCCGCAGGCCGCCCCACGAACCCCAGTAGAGCGCCCGGAAGGCGAGCTGGCAGATGAGCGTGATGATGCCGACGAAGACCGCGGCCACCACCATGGTGCGGACATCGCGGTTGATGATGTGTGACAACTCGTGGGCCAGCACCGCCTCGAGCTCGTCGCGGTCCAGGTTGTCGAGCAGCCCGCGGGTCACGGTCACCGAAAAGCGGCCCTCGTGCAGACCGCTCGCGAAGGCGTTCATGCCGTCGGTCTCGATGATCCGCAGCGTGGGCGTCCGCAGCCCGCGCGAGATGCAGAGGTTCTCGAGGAGGTTGTAGAGCTCGGGCGCGTCGCCGCGCTCCACCGCCCGCGCGCCGGTCACGCCGTCGATGATCGCCTGATTGCACAGGTAGGCGATGGCGAACCAGACGACCGCGACGACGATGGCCAGTGGCGCGGAGCCGAGGATCAGGCCCGCGAGGCTGGCGCCCGGCGGGACCTGCACCATGCCCGCGGCGGCCGCCGCGGCTTCCAGGGCCGCGATCATGCCCATCAGCAGGATCGGGAAGCCCGCCAGAAGCAGGATCGAGCGGACGTTGTTGTTCCAGATGTAGGTCTGCAGACCGAGCGCCTGCATGGCGGGGCCCTTCGGCTAGAACTTCACCTGCGGCGCGCTCGCGGCCGCCGCGCGGTCGGCGCCGAGGTCGAAGAACTCTCGCGGCTGGAAGCCCATGGCGGCGGCGAACAGCACCGCCGGGAAGGCCTGGATCGAGGCGTTGAACTCGCGAACGGCGTTGTTGAAGTAGCGGCGCGCGGCCGCGAGCTTGTTCTCGATGTCGGAGAGCTGGCTCTGCAGGTTCATGAAGTTGGCGTTGGCCTTGAGGTCCGGATAGGCCTCGGCCACCGCCATCAGCCGGCCGAGCGAGGCGCTGAGCGCGTTCTCGGCGGCGATCTTGCTGTCGACCGTGCCGGCGCTGGCGGCCGCGGCGCGCGCCTGGGTCACCTCGTCCAGCGTGCCGCGCTCGTGGCCGGCGTAGCCCTTCACGGTCTCGACCAGATTGGGCACGAGATCGAGCCGCTGCTTCAGCTGGACGTCGATGTCGGCGAACGCCTCGTTGGTGTTCTGCCGAAGCGCGACCAGGCGGTTGTAGGTCCCGATCGCCATCAGGCCGAGAACGACCACGATGACGACGATCACGATGAGAATTGTCATTCCTAAATCCCCGAGATGCGCCCCATAGGTAAGGGCGCGGCGGGGATTGGGCCAGCATCGGCCGGATGAGGGATTTGTAACTCGCCCCCTCGAACCGGCGGCGCCGAGGACGCGGCGGCTAGGCGCTCAGGCGCGTGCGGCCCTTGGCGCGGCGACGGGCGAGCACCTTCTGGCCGTTCTTGGTGGACATCCGCAGACGGAAGCCGTGACGGCGCTTGCGCACGAGGCGGGACGGCTGAAAGGTCCGCTTCACGGGACGGCTCCGGGGTGGAAAATCAGGCGGCGGTGGATAGGTTATGGGCGGATCGGAGTCAACCGCCGCTCGCCATGGGCGGCCGTTGCGCCTATAGCTCTTGCCGTGCGCCGTCGGGCGTGTGCCGCCAGCGGAGCGGTCGATCAAACCCGGCGCGGCGCCCCTTGAGCGCATCCGATGACATCTTCCTTCGCGGCCGAACCGGCCCGCACCGCGGCGAGCTTCGCCGGCGCGGCCAGCTTGCGCGGCTTGCCGCCGGTCTGGGCCCGCTGCGCATGACCATCATCCCGCGCGGGCCGAGCCGCGACACCAGCTTCCGCGTCGTCCTGCGCGGGGCGGTCTGGGAAGTGACCAAGAACAACCGCTTCTATGGGGACTACCTCAATCGCGAGCAGGCGGTCCGGGGCGCCTGCTACGGCGCGCGCGCCGTGGAGGCCTCCGGCGGGGAGGCCCGCGTGCTGGCCCCGCCGAGCGAGCAGGTCATCGACCACCGCGATCCCGCGATCGCCTCCTGACCGTCTGGAGACCCGCGTGAGCCCGCTCGACCGGACGCCCTTCTTTTCGCCCCGCAACGTGCCCCTGTGGGCCGGATTGGTCATCGCCGCGATCTTCGCCGCCGCTCTGATCGGCCGGCTGAGCGGCGATCCGGCCGTGGACCACGACAGCCTGATGCAGGTGCTGGGGCTGGTCGCCGTGATCGGTCCCACGCTGGCGCTCGGGCTGGGCCTGGCGATCGCCTCGCGGCGTCGGCAGGCCGCAGAGCGCGCCGACTTCGCCGAACCGCCTCCCGCCGCCGATTGACCCGAAAGGTCCCGCCGATGTCCACCTACAATCCACGCGAGCAGCAGCCGGTGCGCCGCGAGCTCACCGACCCCCGTTCCTCCCACGGGCCTGCGGCGCAGGGGATGCGCAAGACCATCCTCAACGATATGCGCAGCACGCGCTGGCGGCCGGCCTGAGGTCCGCCGCGCCATGGGTCTCCTGGACTGGTTCTCCAGCCTCGCGCCCAGCGCCGCGGAGATACGCGCGGAGGTCTGGAAGCTGGGCGTGCGGCACCGCGGCGAGCCCCTGAACGGCGCCTTGCAGGAGCTTCGCGAGGCGTCCGTCACGCCGGCCCGCGCCGTCCTTCTCAGAGCCTGCGTGCAGCAGCTCCGCGCGCGCTGAGGCCGGACGCCGCGACCGCCGGTTCGGCAGCCGGGCTCAGAGGTCCGGGCGGATGACGGTCTTGCCGACGACCTTGCGCTCGGCGAGCGAATCCAGCGCCTCGCGCCACTCGGCGAGCGGATATTCCTTGTCGACGCGCGGATGCACCTTGCCCTCCTCGGCCAGGCGCCAGATGGCCTCCTGGTTCTCGCGGCCCTTGTCGGGGAACTGGCGGCCGAATTCGCCGGCCCGCACGCCGATCACCGAGAACCCCTTGATCAGCGCGATGTTGACCGGCAGCACCGGCAGCCGCCCCGAAGTGAAGCCGATCGAAAGGATGCGGCCGCCGAAGGCGATGCAGCGCAGGCTCTCGTCGAACACGTCGCCGCCGACCGGATCGTAGATGACATCGGCGCCCTTGCCGCCGGTGAGCGCCTTGACCTGCTCGCGGAAGCCGCCGGTCACGTTGACGATGGCGTCCGGCCGATACTCGCGCTCGACGATGGCCAGCTTCGCGTCGGACGCCGAGGCGGCGATCACCTTCGCCCCCAGAAGCCGCGCAAGGTCCACTGCAGCCAGGCCCACGCCGCCCGCCGCGCCGTGCACCAGCACCCACTCGCCGGGTTCGGTCCGGCCGCAGCGGACCAGTCCGACGTAGGCGGTGAGGTAGGCGACGGAGTAGCCGGCGGCCTGCGAAAAGCTCAGGCCCTCGGGCTTGCGCCGCAGGCCGGCCGCCGGCGCGACGACATATTCCGAAAAGCCGCCGCGGCCGCCGCCGGCCACCGCATCGCCCAGCTTCCAGCCGCTGACGCCCTCGCCAAGCGCGTCGATCTCGCCGGCCATCTCCATGCCGGGCACGAAGGGCAGCGGCGGCTTGTGCTGATGCTCGCCGCGAGTCTGCATCAGGTCCGGGAAGTTGACCGCCGCGGCGCGCACCTTGACCCGCACCTCGCCGGGGCCCGGGTCGGGCGTCGGAAGATCGCGCAGCCGCACGCCGGCATAGTCGGGCGCCAGGGCTTCGACGACGACCGCGCGCATCAGGCGATCCGGCCGGCCATCAGGCCTGCGCCTTGGGCAGGCCCTTCAGGCCGTTGAGGATCATGGCGGTGGCGAACTCGGCGGCGGCGTGGGTGTCGATCGGACGCCGCTCCAGCATCTTGTCGCCGACCTCGCGCGCGACGGCGATGCAGGCCGCGGCCATGTAGTCCGGATCCGAGACCGGGCCCTTGCGGCCGGCGATCGCCTGCTCCATCGCCTCGCGCACCTCGCTGAAGACCGCGGTCATCTCCGGCGTCTCGCCCTGCACATGGACGTGCGGCTCGTCCGGCGGACGCCTGGCGGTCCAGTTGCGGTGCTCGTCGGCCAGGAACTCGAAATAGGCCTCGATCGCCCGGCGCACGAAGATCTCGAAGTCGCCCGCGGCCTGCGCCCGGATGGCCTTCAGCTGCGGGCCGAAGCGGCGCGCGCCCTCGTCGGCCAGCGCGGCGAACACCTCCTCCTTGGAACGGTAGTAGTTGTAGAAGGTGCCGGCCGCGAGCCCGGTGCGGCGGATGATGTCCCTGACGGTGGCGGTCTCGTAGCCGAGCTCGCCGAACACCTCGCGCGCCGCATCGAGGATCGCCTGACGGTTCTGGACCTTGGTCTGCTCGCGCTTGCCGACCGCGGGGAGATAGGCGACCTGGGACATGCTCATCCGGCTGACTCAAAAGTGACGCGCGTCATTGTAGAGGCCGCACGCCGCTCCCCGCAAGCGGCGCGGGAGAGGAGCGCTAAACCGTCCTTTGCGCGCGGTCCTTCTCGTTGGCGCCGCGGATGGCGTTGCGGGCGGCCTCCCACTCGGCGTCGCCCCAGCTGGCGAGGTCGGCGCGGCCGCGGCCCGCCAGATGTCCGCCGCCGTCGATGGCGATGGTCTGGCCGTTCACATAGGCCGAGCCCGGGTGCAGCAGATAGACCGCGAGGTTGGCGAGCTCGCGCATCTCGCCGGTGCGGCCCAGCGGGATGGTCGGATCGGCCGTCTCGCGCTCGGCGGCGCGGCCGGGGGACAGGCGCGCCCAGGCGCCCTCGGTCGGGAAGGGCCCCGGCGCGATGGCGTTCAGGCGGATGCCGCGGTTGCCCCACTCCACGGCGAGCGACTGGGTCATCACGTTCAGCCCGGCCTTGGACATCGCCGAGGGCACGGTGAAGGGGCCGCCGTGCCAGACCCAGGTGGTCAGGATCGAGACCACCGAGGCGTGCCTGCTCTCGGCGAGCCAGCGCTTGCCGCAGTCCAGGGTCACGAAGAACGAGCCGCGGAACACGATATTGGCGATGGCGTCGAAGCCGCGGGGCGACAGGTCCTCGGTGCGGCTGATGAAGTTGCCCGCAGCGTTGTTGACCAGGCCGCTCAGCGCCCCGCCGTCGGCCCAGACCTGGTCGAGCATGTCGTGGATGGCCTCCGGCACGCGGATGTCGCAGGCGAGCCCGACGCACTTGCCGCCGTGCGCGTCGGTCAGCGCCTTGGCCGTCTCCTCCACCACCCCGCCGCGGCGGCCGCAGATGTAGACCTGGGCCCCCAGCATGAGGCAGGCCTCGGCCATCACCTTGCCCAGACCGGTGCCGCCGCCGGTGATCAGGATCCGCTCGCCCTTCATCAGCCCCTCGCGGAACATCAGGTCGCTCATCGAAAGCTCGGCCATCGGGGCTCCTCCTCGCCTTGGCCGAACTGCGGCGCCTTCACGCGAGGGAGGTCAAGGCTCTTGACGCGGCGCGGCGGCCGAGGCGCTTAAGGAGGCATGGAGCTCATCCTCATCCGCCATGGCCTGCCGGTGCGCAGCGCCGAGACCGCCGATCCGCCGCTGTCGCCGGAGGGTCACGAGCAGGCGCGCCGCGTCGCCCGCTGGCTGGCCCACGAGCGCATCGAGGCGGTCTACTCCAGCCCGATGGTCCGCGCGGTGCAGACCGCCGAGCCGTTCGTCGGCGCGCACGGCCACGAGCTGAGCCTGCATCCGGGCGTCGTCGAATTCGATCGTGACACCGGGACCTACGTGCCGCTCGAGGTGCTGAAGCAGGAGGACTACGAGGCCTGGAAGGTCTTCGTGGCCGGCGGCGGCGCGCCGGACATCGCGGGCTTCCAGAAGCTGGTCGTGGCGTCTCTCGAGGAGATCATCGCGGCCAACCAGGGCCGCCGCGTCGCTGTGTTCTGCCACGGCGGGGTGATCAACGTCTGGACGGCGCATGTGCTCGGCATGGCGCCCCGGCTGTTCTTCGAGCCCGGCTACACCTCGGTGCACCGCTACCTCTGCGCCCGTTCGGGCGAGCGCAACGTGGTGGCGCTCAACGAGCGCGCCCATCTCTCGGACCGCTGGGCCGTGCTCGCCGAGGCCTAGAATTCCGCCAGCAGCTCGGCGGCGCCGAGATCCTCGATGGCCGTGCAGACCCGTCGGCTCCATTCGAAGAAGAAGGCGAGACCCCGCTCGTTCGACGGATCGAGGCTTCCGATCGCCACCACCGGCCAGATCCAGCCGAAGACGGCGCAGAGCCGATAATCCCGCCACGCCTCGTCGGGGCCATAACCCGCGACCCCGCCGGTCCGCAGGGTCTCGGCGTAGAGCCGCACGAGCTCGGCCTCTCCGGCGCGGCGGTCCTCGACGCTCAGATTGCCGGTCAGCAGATAGGCGAGATCGAACGCCCCGCGGCCCTTGAGCACGATCTGCCAGTCGACGACGGCGAGCGAGCCGCCGTCGGCGCCGAAGAAGAAGTTGTCGGCCCGGAAGTCGCCGTGGATCAGCGTGCAGGGTGGCTCAGACAGCCGGTGCATGATCTTCTGGATGCGGCTTCCCAGCCGATCGCCGACGGCGCGCATCGGCTCCGGCAGCCGATCGCCCAGGAACGCGGCGTAGGGCGCCCAGCACTGCTGGAAGACGCCCTCCAGGACGAGCATTGAGGGATCGGAGAAGGCGGGCAGCCAGGCGATGGCGTCCAGTTCCGGCGCCTGCCACCAGCGCGCTTGCAGCCTGCCGAGGGTCTGGACGGCAAGCGACGCCTCGGCGCGCGAGAGGCCCTTCAGCTGGTCGCCGTTGCGGCGCGGCGCGAGGTCCTCGAGCAACAGCGCGAAGTCGCCGCTCTGCGGGTCGAACGCCTGGTAATAGGCGCGCGGCGCATGGATCGGGCACTCCGCCGCCATTTGCTCGTAGAAGCGAGCCTCCTTCTCGTAGTGCCGGAAGGTCGCGGCGACGCCCCGCGCGCCGGGATCCGGACTCGGGAATTTCGCGATCACCGTGCGCGGCGCGGCCGGCGCCTCGCGGTCGTAGGCCAGCGACAGCCGGCTCACCACGCCCATGAAGCCCACGCCTTCGCCCACCCGATCGGCGGAGAAGCCGGTGATCCGCGCGCCCAGCGCCTCGGCGCCGCCCAGCGCGGCGGTCAGCCAGTCCGGCGTCAGGGCCTCGCAGCAGATCGGGAATGCGGATTGCGACACGACGCGCCTCCGGTCTGGCCGAAGCCCTACGGGACGCCTGAACGCCAGCTAAGGCAAGGGCTTAGCCGGTGCGCTGCAGGAGCGCCATGGCGCCGGCGGGCGCGCGCACCTTGCCCTCGTGGATCACGAAGACATAGACGTCGCGCGGGACCTTCGGCGCCTCCTCCGGCGAGATGGCCGCGAGGTCGGCCGGCCGGCCGCCCTCGGCGTAGGTCCGGAAGCGCTGCGCCCACAGGTCGAGGTCCTTCGGCGCGTAGGCGGTCTCGATCTGGTCGGAGCCGGTCTGCAGGCGCGCATAGACCACCGGGCCGGTGACGTCGGCGATCATCGGATAGGTCTCGTGATCGGCCAGGCAGATCGCGACCCCGCGCCTGCGGCAGAGCGCCACGAACTCGGGCGTGCGGAAGCTCGCGTGCCGCGGCTCGACCACATGGACGAGCGGCAGGCCGTCCAGCCTGTCGGGCAGGAGCTTCAGGAATCCCTCGAAGTCCGCGGGGTCGAACTTCTTGGTCGCCATGAATTGCCAGAGGATCGGCCCCAGGCGGTCGCCGAGCTCGGAGATGCCCTGGTGCAGGAACCGCTCCAGGGACTCGCCCATGCCGGCGAGCTCGCGCCGGTTGGTGCAGAAGCGGCTCGCCTTGACCGCGAACTTGAAGCCGTCGGGCGTGGCCGCCCGCCACTTCGCCCAGCTGTCGGGCTTGAAGGTCGAATAGTAGGTGCCGTTGATCTCGATCGCGGAGACGTGGCGGGCGGCGTAGTCGAGCTCCTCGGCCTGCCTCAACCCCTTGGGGTAGAAGCTCCCGCGCCAGGGCTCGAAGGTCCAGCCGCCCATTCCGGCCCGGATGCGTCCCGCCTGCGCCATGGCGCCGCGTCCTCCGGCTACTTGCGTTGCGCCGCGGTCTTGTCCCGCGCCGCCTTGAACTCCGCACCCGGCTTCCACTGCGGCCACTCGCGGGAGTCCGCCAGCCTGCGGCCCAGGTCGTAGAGCACCTGAACTTCCTGGACCATGCCTGAGAGATCCCAATTGGGATCGTACTCGTCGGCCGGCTGATGGTAGCGCTCGCGGGTGTAGGCCTGCGCCGCGGCGCGGCCCGCGGCGATGCCGCCGTTCACCAGGTCGATGCCGCCGCTGACCGAGATGGCGGGCACGCCGCGCTTGGCGAACGAGAAGTGGTCCGAGCGGTAGAAGTGGCCGGCCTCCGGGCTCGGATCGGGGCTGTAGTAGAGCCCGTGCTGCTTGGCGACGGCCACCAGGTCGTCCCGCAGGGTCAGCGGGGCGTTGCCCGAGCTGGTCACGTCGCGCGTGGGCCCGTTGACGTTCATGACGTCCATGTTGATGTCGGCGACCGTCGTCGCCAGTGGATAGAGCGGGTTGGCCGCATAGTATTCCGAGCCCAGCAGGCCCTTCTCCTCGGAGGTGACCGACATGAACATCACCGAGCGGTCGGTGCGCGGCGCCTGGCCGAACAGCCGGGCGAGCTCGATCAGGCCGGCGACGCCCGAGGCGTTGTCCACCGCGCCGTTGTAGATCCGGTCGCCCCTGGCGTCCGGCAGGCCCACGCCCAGGTGGTCCCAGTGGGCGGTGTAGATCACCCGCTCGTTCGGGTGGCGCCTTCCGGGGAGAATTCCCACCACGTTGTGGGTGACGATCTTGCGCGCCTTCACCGCGAAATCGGTGGACCAGGTGACGCCCTTCAGGATCACCGGTCGGAAATCGCGGGTCTCAGCCACCTTCTTCAGCTGATCGTAATCGAGGCCGGCCGCCTTGAAGAGCTCGACCGTCGGGTCGTGCTGGATCCAGCCTTCCAGCGGCACGTGCGCCTTCGCCGGATCCTTGCGGATAATGTCGAAGACCGGGTTGGTGTTGGAATTCTTGACCGTGTTCCAGCCGTAGGAGGCGGGCGCGATCTCGTGGATCACGATCATGCCCAGGGCGCCGCGCCGGGCCGCCTCCTCGTACTTGTAGGTCCAGCGGCCGTAGTAGGTCATCGCCTTGCCGCCGAAGGCGCACCCGTTTTCGCACTTGGGCGCGGTTTCGAAGTCGGGGTCGTTGACCAGGACGAGGGCGATCTTGCCGTGCAGGTCGACGCCCTTGTAATCGTCCCAGTTCCGTTCCGGCGCGGTCACGCCATAGCCCACGAACACCACCGGGGCGTCCTTGATCGAGACGTGCGTCTGGCCGGTCTGGGCGGCCCTCAGCGCCACCTCCTCGCCCTGCTTCCAGGTGAGCGTCCTGCCGCCCGCGGTGACGCTCACCCTGACCGGGCCTTGGATCTCGAAGTCGGCCAGCGGCACGTTCTGGGTCCAGCTGCGCCCGGTCTTGGTCTTGTCGCCCCCCGGCTGCAGCCCGGCCGCCTTGAACTGCGTCTCGATGTAGCCGACCGACTTGGTCTCGCCGATCGTCGCCGGCGCGCGGCCCTGGAACGCGTCCGAGGACAGGACCTTGATGTCCTGTTTCATCAGGGCGGGGTCGATCCGCCCCGAAGCGGCGTGGGCCGGGCCAGAAACCAGCACGGCGGCGGCCGCCAGGAGGATAAGCCCTTGCATTGCGGCTCCCGGTGAGGTGCGAAGTTGCGCGACCAATAGCGGCGCGGCGCCAAAACGGCTAGGCCGTCGCCCGGTTTGGTTTATATCCACCGCGCAATCCAGGCGCGGGGCCGCCGTGGTCTAGGGCGGGCGGCGCGTCCAGGTCGCCGCGGTATGGAGTTGGCGCATCCGTCATCGCCCCCGGCGGCGACCAGCGGGTGAGGGGGAGCTTCGCTTAAGCCGTCCAATGCATCCGGTCCGGTTCGCAGTCCTCGCCGCCGCCCTGGCGCTCGCCGCGTGCGCGCACGCCCGCAAACCCGAGGTCGCCCTGCCCGCGGCGTACGAATCGCTGCCGCCGACGACGCCGGCCGTGGCGGCCTCGGCGCAGCCGATCGATCGCTGGTGGACGCGCTTCGGAGATGCCCAACTCGATGGCCTGATCGAGCACGCGCTGACCGCCAACCCGGACGCCCGCAGCGCCGCCGCGCGCCTGCGCGAGGCCCGCGCCACGGCGCTGAGCGGGCTGACCGTGTTCCTGCCGCAGGGCGACGCCGCGGGCTCGGCCGAGAAGACCCACACCAAGCAGATCGCGGGCACGGTTTTCAGCTTCCCGGGATTCTCGACCGGCGGGACCAGCGAGCAGGACGCCGCCAACCTCAACGTCTCCTGGGAGGTCGACCTGTTCGGGCGGATCTTCGCAGCGAGCCGCGTGGCCCGCGCCGACGTCGCCGCCGCCCGCTTCGACTACGAGGCCGCCCGCTGGGCGCTGGCCGCCCAGGTCGCCGACGCCTATTTCCAGGCCAAGGGACTCGCCATCCAGCTCGCCGACGCCCGCGAGACGGTGCGCATCGAGCAGGAGCTTTACGACCTGGCGGTGCGGCGCGGCCGGGCGGGCCTGTCGCCCACGAGCGACGCCGACCGCGTGGCGGGCGACCTCGCCCAGGCCAGGGCGCAGGCGGAGGATCTCGCGGCCCAGCTGCAGGCCGAGCGCCGCCAGTTGCTGATCCTCGCCGGGCGGCCGATCGAGCCCACGGCGAGCCTCGACCTGCCGCCGACCGTCGGCGTCCTGCCGCTCGTGCCGGCCAGCCTGCCGAGCCAGCTCCTGGCCCGCCGCCCCGACGTCCGCGAGGCGCACGAGCGGATGGCCGCGGCCGCCGGCCAGCTGACGCTCGCCGACCTCGCGTTTTTTCCGACCCTCAACTTCACCCCAGGCGTCGGGTGGCAGAAGATCGTCCAGCCCGGCTTCAGCGCCACCACCGAGAGCTGGACGGTGGGGTTCCGCGGGACCCAGCCGGTGTTCTCCATCCCCAAGCTGATGGCCGACCTGAAGGCGCAGGACGCCCGCACCGAGCAGGCCGTCATCGCCTACGAGAAGGCCGTGCAGACCGCCTTCGGCGAGGCCGAAGCCGCGCTCGTGCGCCTCGACGCCGACCGCCGCCGGGCGGCCCTGCTGAGCGATGGCGAGGTCCGCGCCCGCCGCGCCTACGAGGCGTCGCGTCTGGGCTATGAGCGGGGGCTCACCGATCTGCAGACGGCGCTCTCCGCCGAGCAGGCCTGGCGCGGCGTGCGCACGCAGCTCACCGGCGCCGAGGTCGCCGGCCTGCGCCAGGCGGTCGCCGCCTTCAAGGCGATCGGCGGCGGCTGGCCGGCCGGGACCCGGGTCACGGGCGACTCAGGGCAAGACAGGACCAGCAAGGTGACCCGTCCATGAGCCGCCGCATCGTCCTCCTCGCCGTGATGGGCGCGCTTGCGCTCGCCGGCTGCCGCAAGCCGCCGCCGCCCAGGACCACCGCCGCCGACCAGGCGCGGAGCGTGAGCGTCGCGCGCGTCGAGCCGCGGGCCATCACCGGCGCGCTCGCCGCCTCGGGCGACCTGATGCCGCGCGAGGAAGCCGCCGTCCTGCCGGAGGTCGCGGGCTATCGCGTGGCCAAGGTGCTGGTCGACGTGGGCGACTATGTGAAGAAGGGCCAGACCCTGGTGGAGCTGGACCCCGCCCTGATCCAGGCCCAGCTGGCCCAGGCCGAGGCCAATGTCGCCCAGGCCCAGGCCCAGGCCGCCCAGGCGGCCGAACAGGCCGCGCGGGTGAAGGA